>NZ_JARGEK010000309.1 GCF_029211165.1 Roseisolibacter sp. H3M3-2 | reverse complement strand
AATCGTGGTCTCAACTCCTTGGCTCACAGAACGACATGGCTACGATCCGACTTGCAGCTCGCCGACCGGCTGGAGCGCCGCGTCGAGGAGCTGGCCGAGCGGGCGGGCGCGCGCGAGGCGCGGGCCGGCGAGGCGCTGGCGCAGGCCGAGGCGCGCGAGCAGTCGGCCGCCGACGCCCGCGGGGCGCTGGCCGAGAGCGAGCACCAGCTGGAGACGGCGCGCGAGGAGCGCACCGTCTGGCAGGTGGAGCAGGCGCAGGCGCAGGCGCGCCTGCAGGTCGCCATCGACCGCGAGCGCCGGCTGTCGCAGGAGATCCAGACGCAGGCGCAGCGGCTGGAGGCGCTGCAGCGCGAGCTGTCGACGCTCGCCAACGCCGACAGCCAGCTCGCCGAGCAGATGTCGGTGTGGGCGCTCGACCTCGACGCCAAGCGGCAGGCGCTGCACGACGTCGAGGAGCGGCTGGCCGACGCCGAGGAGGGGGTGCGGGCGGCCGACGCCGCGCTCCAGCAGGCGGACCAGGCGCTGGGCGAGGTGCGGCGCAGCAACGGGGCGCTGGCCGACGAGTTCCACACCGCGTCGCTGCGCCACACGCAGCTGGCCGGGCGGCGCGACGCGCTGCGCGAGCGGCTGGAGACCGAGTGGCGGCGCCCGCTCGACGACCTGCTGGCGTCGTTCGAGGCGGTGGACGTCGAGGCGGACACGCTGCGCACGGAGCTCGACGAGCTGCGCGGTCAGCTGGAGCAGCTGGGCGTGGTGAACCCGCTGGCGATCGACGAGCACGAGGAGGAGGTGCGGCGCCTCGACTTCCTCACCGGGCAGCGGAACGACCTGGCGCAGGCGCGGGCGTCGCTCCAGCAGGCGATCAAGGAGATCGACACGACGGCGCGCGAGCTGTTCCTGGCCACGTTCGCGCAGGCGCGCGAGAACTTCCGCCAGATCTTCATGACGCTGTTCGGCGGCGGCGAGTGCGACCTGCGCCTCGAGAACCCCGACGCGCCGCTCGACTGCGACATCGAGATCCACGCCAGCCCGCGCGGCAAGCGCACGCAGCGCATCCACCTGCTGTCGAGCGGCGAGCGCGCGCTGGTCGCGCTGTCGCTGCTGTTCGGCATCTTCCTCACGAAGCCCAGCCCGTTCTGCCTGCTGGACGAGGTGGACGCGCCGCTCGACGACCAGAACGTCGGGCGCTACGTGCGGATGCTGAACCAGTTCAAGACGAAGACGCAGTTCATCATCATCACGCACAACCCGCGCACGACCACCGAGGCGGCCGACGCGGTGTACGGCGTGACGATGCAGGAGCCGGGCGTCAGCTCGCTGGTGAGCGTGCGGCTGCGCGGCGGCCCGCAGGTCGACGCGGCGCCGGCGCCCGAGGGCGCGGACGCCGACGAGCCGGCCGGCGAGGAGGCGGCGGTCTCCTGAGGCGCGCGGCCGCGGCCGTGCTGCTCCTGGGCGCCGCGCGGCTCGCCGGCGCCCAGACGCAGGGCGTGCAGGTCAGCCCGCCGGCCGGCGGGGACACGCTGGCGTCGGTGACGCCGACGTTCGTCGTGCAGGCCGTCGGCACCGGCCCGGGGCCGCTGCGCTTCCGCTTCGAGCTGTCGGACTCGCCGGCGTTCGCGCAGGCGCTGCTCGACACGGCCATCACGACCAACGCGACGACGATCACCGTCCGCCCGACGCGCGCGCTGTCGGCCGGGACGCGCGTGTACTGGCGCGCGTCGGTGACCAACCCCGCCGGCTTCACGGCGACGTCGCCGGTGGGGCCGTCGCGCGTCGTGCCGCAGTGGATCCGCCCGCGCTCGCCCGTCGGCGTGGGCGCGGTGGTCTACGACCGCCGCCCGACGTTCGTCTGGTCGCGCCCGCAGGTCGACGACCCGCCGGGGCCGTGGCAGTACGAGTTCTCGGTGCTCAACAACGGGCAGCAGGTGCTGCGCGTGTCGACCACCGACACGACGTTCACGCCGCCCGAGCAGGCCGCGCTGGAGACGAACGCGCCGTACACGTGGAGCGTGACCGCGCGGCTCCGCAACGGGCAGAGCGAGAGCTTCACCACGGTGCCGTTCACGGTGCTCGACTCGTCGGTCGCGCCGACGGCGACGCTCGTCTACCAGAACTTCCCCAACCCGTTCCCCAGCGCGTCGCGCGCGGCGACGTGCATCTGGGTCGACATCGCGCAGCCGTCGCGCGTGTCGATGGAGATCTACACGCTGCGCGGCGTGCGGGTGCGGCGGCTGCTCCCGAACCCCGAGCTGGGCACGGAGCTCGGCGCGCGCCGCTACGGGCGCGAGGTGCCGGGGAGCGGCGCCGGCTGCGACCCGCGCTTCGAGTGGAACGGCACCGACGACCGCGGCGAGCGCGTGCCGGCCGGCGTCTACCTGCTGCGCTTCCGGGCCGAGGGGGTCGAGACGGTGAAGAAGATCGTCTTCCGCGGGTGAGGCAGGCGTGCGCCTGACGACCGTCGGCACGGGGACCGCGGCCCCCTCCCCCGCCCGCGTGCAGGCCGGGCACCTGGTCGAGGCCGGGGCCGTGCGCCTGCTGCTGGACTGCGGGAGCGGCGTCGTGCACCGCATGGCGGCGCTGGGGATCGACTGGCGCGCGATCACGCACGTCGCGATCACGCACTTCCACGCCGACCACGTGAGCGACCTGGCCACGCTGGCCGTCGCCTGGCGCCACGGGCAGCTCCCCCCGCGCGCGGAGCCGGTGACGGTCGTCGGGCCGGCGGGGACGCGCGCGCTGCTGGAGCGGCACGCGGCGGCGCTGTGGGACGACCTGCTGACGCCCGGCTACCCGGTGGAGGTGGTCGAGCTGGCGCCGGGGACGCCGCTCGCGCTCGGCGACGGCGTGACGCTGGGCAGCCGCCCCGTACCGCACACCGCCGAGAGTGTGGCATATTCCGTCGAGCACGGCGGGCGCCGCGTCGTCTACACCGGCGACACGGCGCCCGACGCGTCGCTCGGCGCGTGGGCGCGGGGGTGCGACCTGCTGCTCGCCGAGTGCTCGCTGCCGGCGGCGATGGCGGTGCCCTCGCACCTCACCCCCGAGCAGGTCGGGGAGCTCGCGGCGGCGGCGGACCCGGGGCGGCTGGTGCTCACGCACTTCTACCCCCCGGTGGAGCAGGTGGACGCGGCCGCGCTCGTGGCCGCGCGTTGGCCCGGCCCGACGACGCTCGCGCACGACGGCTGGAGCGCCGAGGTCGGGCCCTGAACGGGCCCGCAAGGGGCACTGAACGAGGAGTCGGCATGCTGGTGGTGATGCAGTCGGACGCGACGCAGGGGCAGATCGACGCCGTCTGCGACGCGATCCGCGACATGGGGTTCCAGCCGGTCCCGATGCCGGGCGCGCAGCGCACGGCGGTGGGGCTGATCGGCAACGACGGGCAGGTGGACGGCTCGCACATCAGCGGGATGGCCGGCGTCGGCCAGGTGCTGTACGTGTCCAAGCCGTACAAGCAGGTGTCGCGCGAGTGGCGCCCCGAGAACACCGTCGTCGAGATCGCCCCGGGCGTCGCCTTCGGGGGCGCGGCCGTCCCCGTCATCGCCGGCCCCTGCTCGGTCGAGAGCGAGGCGCAGATCCTCGCCAGCGCGCGCGCGGTGCGCGCCGCCGGCGCCAGCGCGCTGCGCGGCGGCGCGTTCAAGCCGCGCTCCTCGCCGTACTCGTTCCAGGGGATGGGGCTCGAGGGGCTCAAGCTCCTCGCCAAGGCGCGCGAGGAGACCGGGCTCGCCGTCGTCACCGAGGCGATGGACGAGGAGGGCGCGCACCTGGTCGCCGAGTGGGCCGACTGCGTGCAGATCGGCGCGCGCAACATGCAGAACTTCTCGCTGCTCAAGGTCGTCGGCCGCCTCGGCAAGCCGGTGCTGCTCAAGCGCGGGATGTCGGCGACGATCCAGGAGCTGCTGCTGGCGGCGGAGTACGTGCTGGCGGCCGGCAACCCGAACGTCATCCTGTGCGAGCGCGGCGTGCGCGGCTTCGACACGGCGACGCGCAACCTGTTCGACGTGTCGGCGATCCCGCTGGTGCACAAGCTGTCGCACCTGCCGATCGTCGCCGACCCGAGCCACGGCGTGGGCGTGCGCGAGCACGTGCCGTCGATGGCGCGCGCCGCGGTCGCGGCGGGGGCGGACGGGCTGATCATCGAGGTGCACCCGAACCCCGACCGCGCGATGTCCGACGGCGCGCAGACGCTGTTCGTCGAGCAGTTCGAGCGGCTGATGGGCGAGGTCGGGACGATCGCCGCGGCGATCGGGCGCTCGGTCGCCCCCGCCCCGCCCGCCCCCCAGCGCTGAGCCCGGCGGCCGGGAACGCCGCTTGCCCGGGGGGTACTACGAGGGGAGCGGCCGCGGCCGCTCCCCTCGCCCATTCCCGGAGACCGCATAGATGACCGACCGCTTCCGTCCGACCTTCGTCCTGCTCCCCGCGCTGGCCCTCGCCCTCCCGCCGGCCGCGCGCCGCCAGGAGCCGACGCCGGCGCAGGTGATCGACCGCGCGTCGAAGGCGTTCTCCGCGGCGCGCACGGTCAAGGCGGGCTTCGAGCAGACGCTGGTCAACCCCGCCACCGGGACCGAGAGCAAGGCCACGGGCGAGCTGGTGCTCCAGCAGCCGAACCGCGTCTCGGTGCGCTTCACGCAGCCCGCCGGCGACCGCGTGATCGGCGACGGGAGCTGGCTGTGGGTGTACCTGCCGAGCGCCGCGCCCAACCAGGTCATCAAGCTCCCCGCCAAGGGGAAGGGCGTGACCGGCGTCGACGCGCTGGGCGACCTGCTGACGCAGCCGCGCGCGCGCTACAACGTGGCCGGCGCCACCGCCGCGACCGTCGGCGGGCGCGCCACGCGCGTCGTCACGCTGACGCCAAAAAGCGACGGCCAGCCGATCGACCGGGCGCGCGTCTGGGTGGACGACGCCGACGCGTCGGTGCGCCAGGTCGAGCTGACCGACGCGAACGGGCTGGTGCGCACGCTGCGGATGACCAGCTGGACGCTCAACGCGAGCGTCCCCGCGTCGACGTTCAAGTTCGACGTCCCGGCCGGCGCGCGCGTCGTCGACCGCTCGACGCTCGTCGGCGGCCGCTGACACGCGGCCGCTGACGCGCGGCCGCTAGGACTCGAGCAGGATCTCCAGCAGGAGCGCCTCGACCTCGCGCAGCGCCTCGGCCGGCGTGCCGGCGGCGCGCGCGAGCGTCACCGCCTCGCGGGCCAGCGCGCGGTAGGCGGCGTCGGCGCCCGGGTCGTCGGCGATCGCGCCGAGGTGCCGGCGCACGGTCGTGTCGTCGCCGCGCACCACGGGGCCCGTGAGCGCGAGGGCGGCGTCGTCGCCGCGCGCCAGGTTCGCCGCGGCCGACGACAGCAGGTGGCGCACCGCCGGCCGCGCCTCGTCGGCATCCACCCCCGCACGCGCGAGCAGCCGCTCGGCGATCGCCGCCAGCACGATCGGGAAGTTGGAGGCGAACACCGCCGCCGCGTGGTAGCGCGCCTTCTGCCCGGCGGGGATCCCGAGCGCGTGCGCGCCCGGCAGCGGCGCCAGCGCGCGCGCGGCCGGCTGCGCCCCCGCGTCGCCGTCGACGCCGACCCACGCGCCGCGCAGCAGCCCGGGCGCCTGCCGCCACTCGGCGAGCGGCACCAGCGGATGGAAGGTGCCGCACGCGACGCCGAGCGCGCGCAGCGCCGCGAAGCCGCCCGGCTCCGCGCTCCCGCTGGCCTGCAGCACAGCCCCGCCGTCGGCGAGGGCGCCGGCACGCACCGCGTCGGCCACCTGCGCGAGCGCGACGTCGAGCGCGCGGTCCTGCACCGCCACCAGCACGACGGTCGCGCCGCCGAGCCGCGCCGGGAGCGCGCCCGCGGTGACCGACGGCAGCGGCGCGTCGGCGGGGAGCGGGCGGCGGCCGTGGATCCCGGGGAGCGTGCCCCCCGCGGCGGCGACGGCGTGCGAGACCCCGAGCCCGGCGCGGCCGGCGCCGAGGACGAAGACCCGCGGCGCCGGGGGGTCGCCCACGGGCGTCAGCGCTGCGCCGTGCGGGTC
>NZ_JARGEK010000308.1 GCF_029211165.1 Roseisolibacter sp. H3M3-2 | reverse complement strand
CGGCAGCATCGCCGCGGCGCACTCGCCGATGGCGGTCCCGCCGCCGCCGAGCGCGCTCGTGGCGAAGGCGGCGACCGCGGCGCTCCTCGCCGCTGCGCAGCTGGACCCCGCGCAGCTCCCCGCGCTCGTGCGCGGCGCCGACTCGGCGGCCGCGGAGCTCGCCCGACGCCTGGGCGGGTGGGACCCGTCGGCCACGCTGGCGCACCGGCACCACGCCGAGCAGTGCGAGCGGCACGGCACGGCGCTCGCCGCCGCCGCGCCGCCGCCGTCGCCCTCACCCGCGGCCTGACGGAGGCCCCGCATGAGCATGCCCTACGCCCGCATCGGCGACCTGCACGTCTGCCCGATGGTCACCCCGGGCGTGCCCCCGATCCCGCACGTCGGCGGGCCGGTGGTCACGCCGGCCACCCCGACGGTGCTGGTCGGCGGCGTCCCGGCCGCGGCGGCGACGGCGATGTGCGTCTGCGTCGGGCCGCCCGACACGCTGGTGATGGGCGCGACGACCAAGCTGGTCGGCGGGCTCCCCGCGGCGCGCATCGGCAGCAACTCGGCGCACGGCGGCGCGGTGGTGATCGGGATGCCGACGGTGCTGGTCATGAGCTGAATCCGACGCGGGGCCGACGAGCGGCCCCGCCCCCTTCGCGACACGGCGTTCGCAGACGCCCCCCTGCCTTCGGGAGACCCCTCATGCGTGGAGACGCCAACGCCGTCGCCGTCTTCTCTCGCCTCGCGTACGCCCTGGACTTCATGAAGGGCACCCTGGTGTTCCCGCCGAGCATCGCCGCGGAGCGGACGTACGGCCGGCCCATGAACCTCACCCTCGTGAAGTCGGTCTACGACGGGACGCTCAACGGCAGGGCCATCAACTGCTACACCGTGGCGGAGGCGGCGGACGACGACCCCTCGTTCCGGTCGTACATCTGCCCGTACAAGGCGGGTGACCTGAGCTACACGGTGCTCGGCCACGAGGCGGACTTCTGCTTCACCTTCGCGATGGACGGCTGCACCTTCGCCGTCGGGACGCCGACGCCGAACGGCGAGGTGATCGTGTCGCACGGCAACGCGAAGGGGAACACGGAGGGCGCCGGGGACCAGGCGAGCCGGCAGCAGGACTTCGCGACCGACTTCCACCGCCAGGGCGTCGCGGGGGTGCTGGACCCGAGCACCTACCGGCTGTCGAACAAGCACATATCGACCACCTTCGGCGTCCGGGAGGGCGGGCGCTGGGCGTTCCACTCGCTCCGGTACAAGCGGGTGAAGGACACGTATCCGTTCGCGTACGAGCACCTCGGCGTCACGAAGTTCGCCTAGCCCACCCCGCACCGCGACGTCAACCATGGCCTACGACACCTTCGACTCCTTCCGCCCGCACTACGAGGCCGCCCAGGTGGGCGCGCAGTCGGTGCACGGCGTCGGCAACTTCACCAAGCCGGTCGCCCCCGACGTCGCGTGGCTGCTGTACCAGCACTCGCGCCGCCCGGTGCTCGGATTCCACGTGTTCGGGCGCCACATCACCGGCGACAAGGCCAAGGAGCTGCAGACGCTCCGCACCCAGAAGGGGCGGACGGCGGAGCTGCCGAAGCACATGCAGGGCATCACCAAGAGCCCCCAGGACCAGTTCGAGAAGAACTTCGGCTACGTGAACGACGCCGGCGACGGCTCGATCCTCATGATGGGCGGCAACAAGTGGAACTTCACGGTGAACGACGCGTGGCTGCTCGGCGGCGTCCACTCGGGGCTGCCGTTCTACGCGGCGTCGGTCATCAGCACGGCCAACATGCTGGACAAGAACTACGCGCTCAGCATCACCGGCCGCGAGCTGCTCGGGCTCGCGCACTTCGGCTACGTGCAGGTGCACAACCACAAGGCGCTCGGCGTGGCCTACGTGTGCCGCGACCCCGTGCGGGCGAACGCCGCGACGCTCGTCGAGTACCAGGCCACCGTCGCCGGCCTCAAGTCGTACGGGGACGCGAAGAAGTTCTTCAAGAAGGCGGGCTTCAAGCTGGACTAGGCCCGGTCCGACACGGGACAAGCCCGCCGCGGCAACCACCACGTTCACGCTCCACGAGGACGACGACGATGACCATCAGGAAGACAGAAGTGGGCGACGTGCTGAACATCTGGTCCGCGAGTACGGGCAAGCACGCGTCCACCGCGGTCATCACCGCGCACGGCGGCGATGCCTACGTCAACGGCATGGACAAGGCGCCGGACTACACGCTCGCGTACTACAGCGACCACGGGCACATCCTGTCGGACCCGAGCATCATGTACATCCTGACCGGCCGCTCGATCCCCTGCCAGACGATCCAGTCGCGGGCCAGCCAGGACTACGAGCTGACGAAGTACACGAACACGTCGGCGACGGTCACCGGGAGCCGGCAGCACAACACGGGGGGAGAGAGCTACGACTCGATCCGCAGCCTCGAGCAGGAGTTCAGCAAGGGGCTGGCCCGGCAGCGCGGCAGCGGCAGCGCCCAGGAGCAGGTGTACCTCGCGGGGATGAAGATGGACGTGATCACCATCCGCGACCGGAAGTTCTACGCGAGTCCCAAGCTCTCGGACGTCCTGAAGATCCTGGACAAGCACAAGTACCGGTACACCACGCTGCACTGCTCCTTCTGTCGCGGCGGCGGGCAGGCCCAGGCGCCCAAGAGCAACTGGTGACGGCGCCGCGGGGCGCGCGCGTCAGAGCGCGACGGCGTCGGCGGCGAGCGTGCCGACGCACTCGACGAGCGCGTACCCCGGCGGGACGCACAGCCCCCGCTCGACCCCCGCGTCGAACGCGGGCGCGGTCGTGCCGGGCGCGCGCCGGCTCGGGTCCGGCCGCCCGACCTGGGCCGCGGTGACCGCGCCGACCGTGCGCCCCGGCTCGAGGAAGCGCGCCCAGCTCTCCGGGAACCAGTAGGCGTCGCGGCCGTCGCCCCGTCCCGTCACGCTGGCCCAACGGTGGCGCGCCGCGGCGTCCATCCCCGCCACCGCCATCGCCTCGGGGAGGAGGACGCGACCCGAGAACCAGGCGCGCGACTCGGCGTCCGCGGCCGCGGACGCCGCCAGGCGCTCGGCGACCGTCGTCTGCTCCGCGGACGCGTCGGTGAGCGGGAGCGCGGCCGCGTGCGCCGCGTGCGCGACCACGACGACGAGACGGTACGGCACCACGGTGCGGACCTGCGCGGCCATGGGGAGTCCGGCGCCCCACACCACCTCCGCGCGCGCGAGCGTCGTCACCGCCGCCGGCCCCTCGTAGAGCGCGACCGCCGCGGCGTGCGCCCCCGCCCACCCGCGCTCCCCCCCGTGGGCCGCGAGCCACTCGCGGGCGAGCATCCCGTCGTGCGCCGCCCGGCTGTCGGTCGGCCACGCGGCCGCCTCCCCGTCGGCCGCGGTCGTCCACGGCGCCGGCGCGGGCGGCGCGAGCGCGTGGGCGACCAGCGCACGCGCGTCGGCCGCCTCCCGGTGCCCGATCGCCGCCACCGGCCGGTGGTTCACGACGAAGAGCCGCCCGTGCAGCGCGCACCAGCTCGCCGAGCCCGGCCACCGGCGGGAGGAGCGGCGAGAGCGCGTGCCGCGCGCAGTGCTCCGGGACCCAGGACGGAAGGCGGTAGGGCGCCCGCAGGAAGGCGCGGAGCGCGCCGCCGCTCGTGGCGGTGAGCCACGGCGTCGCGGCGACGCATCGCCACCCGTCGCGGGGGAGCTGCGGAGTCATCGCCCCCACGTCCATGCGTGGGGCGTGCCAGCGGCCGCGGCGTGGCGGTCGCGACGCCGGGAGGACACGCTGCCGCGGGGAGCCCGGACCGCCGGCGAGCGGGCGCCGGCGCTAGATCCTGACGCCGATGTTCTTCTGGCCGTAGACGATCTGGTCGTCGATGCGCGCCTGCATGCCGGCGAAGGGCTCGTTCTGCAGGACGTCCCCGGCCAGCGGATCGAGGTAGAAGAACCGGCCCGTACCCGCGTAGTCGACGCCCACGAGCAGGATGACGTGCGGGATGGTCGCCGCGCCGAGCACGCCGGTGAGGATGATCGGCCCGTGGGAGTAGAGGATGCGCTGCCAGCCGCTCACCGTGTCGGGCTTGAGGGACTGCGTCAGCAGCGCCCGGGCCTGCGGAAAGTTGACCACCGGGTCGTACGCGATCCAGTTGCTCGCCAGGTAGAGCATGTAGTCGAGCGCGTACTGCGCGCGGCCGCCGGACTCCGCCAGGTCGGGCGGCGGGCCGAACTGGTGTCCCACCTCGATCGACGTGACCGGGGCCCCGATCGCCTGTCCCTTGTGCCACTTCAGGAGGGACTTGAGGCAATAGCGACCGCACGTCGGGTCGATGGCCGCCTTGAAGATCCTGCCCACGTACGGGACCGACGCCACCATCGACCGCGCCGGGAAGAAGCGCTGGTCCTCCATCTGGGGCAGCGGATTCACGATGAACTGCATGCGCGCACCTCACGGGGATGAGGACGTCGATCGGGGCGCTAGACACTACGGCGCGAGGGCCGGCCGCGCGAGGGGCCGAACTCAAGGGCGGGAGCGAGCACTGCGAACCGCGCAGTCTCCGCTCCCGCCCTTCCCGTTCCCGCCGTATCCGTTCCCGCCGTATCCGGGCCGCCCTACCTCGCCCGCACGACCGCGAGCCTCAGGTTCCCCCCCGTGACCGTCCCCGTCGTCCGCGTCCGCACCGTCGCCTGCCGCCCCGCCTGCACCGCGTAGCGTAGGTAGGCCGCCGAGCCGCCGTTGAGGCGCAGCGTGGTCGGCGCGTCGTTGGCGAGGGTGCGGGTGGCCAGCGCGTACGGGCGGTTCACCGTGTCCTCGTACGAGCCGAGCACGCTGCGGAACGACCAGCTGGCGAAGCTGAAGCGCGAGCCGAGGCCGGCGAGCGCCGGGGCCTGCGCGTCGGCGAAGTTCGCGACCGCCCAGTCCTGGAACCAGTCGTCGAGCGGCGTCGACCCGCCGAGCGCCGCCTGCAGGTTGCGGCGGCCGACGAGGTTGGCGTCGACGAACTTCTTCCAGAGCGGGGCGCCGTTCACGCCGCCCGAGGCGGAGAGCCGGTCGTCGGCGTAGCGCAGGAACTGCCACGTCGCGCCGCGCGTCTCGAGGTCGTCGTCGAGGCCGTACGGCGAGCGGTTCTCCGGGTCGCGCAGGTAGGTCAGCACGCGCCGCAGGTTGTCGCTGCCGTAGAGGGTGAACGCGCGGTCCACCGCCGGCGACGCGGCCAGCGACGACGCCGTCAGCCGCGCGCGCGGCGCCAGCCCGGCGGCGCGGAAGAACACCAGCTCCTCGGCGATGTGGCTCAGCCCCTCGCCGAGCCAGACCTCCTCGAACGCGTCGGCCTTGGTCACGTACAGGCGGCGCGCGGCGTTGATGAGGTGCTGGTACTCGTGCGCCAGCGTCCCCACCGTCACCTCGTCGACGTACGCCTTGCTGCGGACGTTCCCGTTGATCGTCCCGCGCGGGTCGGGGACGAGCATGTAGAAGAACTCCGCGTAGTTGCTCCCCGGGCAGTTGTCGCGCGTGCGGACGTTGTTCGGGAAGAGGTCGCGCTCCCAGAAGAAGCCGCCCACCACGTAGTCGGCGCCGCGCGGCGTCTCCTCGTTCACGGCGCGCGAGAAGAACGCCACCGCGCGCGCGTTCTTGTCGACGTCCGACGGGTCGCCGAAGTTCGCGACCGCCACCGGGTGCGCGAGCGTGTCGAACGCGAGCGCGAACTGCCGGTACTCGGCGTCGGTGAAGCCGTCGCGCGGGTTGGCCGTGTCGGCGAGGATCACCAGCCGGTCGGTGACCGCGGCGACGCGCCCGGTGCGGAAGCCGGCCGGGGTCGTGTCGCACGCCGAGAGGGTGCTCGCGTTGACGCGCACGAGGTCGCCCACGCGCGGGTTCGCCTGCAGCGCGGGCGCGGCCGTCGGCGCGAGGTCGGCCGAGGCGGCGCCGGAGGGCGCGGCCGGCGCCACCGACGCGGACGGGGCGCGGTGCGCCGCGCGCGCGCGGTCGTACGTGCAGTCGCCCGCCAGCGGCAGCCCGGCCGCGCGCCGCGCCAG
>NZ_JARGEK010000307.1 GCF_029211165.1 Roseisolibacter sp. H3M3-2 | reverse complement strand
GGGCTGCACGGCGGCGCCGGGGCGCCGGCGGCCGCGCCCGCGCCGCTGCGCCTCGCGCAGGGCGCGTCGCGCGCGCTGGCGTTCCGCCTCGACGCGCCGGGGACGTACTACTACTGGGGGACGACGACGGGGCGCGCGCTCGACTTCCGCATCCGCGAGGACGCGCAGCTCACCGGCGCGATCGTCGTCGACCCGGCCGACGCGCCCGCGGGGCCGCCGCGCGACCGCGTGTTCGTGCTCGGGATGTGGACCGACACGGTGGGCCGCGCGCCCGTGCCGCGCGATCACCTGCTCGCCGTGGTCAACGGGCGCTCGTGGCCGCACACCGAGCGGCTGGCGTACGCCGTGGGCGACTCGGCGCGCTGGCGGCTGATCAACGCGTCGGCCGACCTGCACCCGATGCACCTGCACGGCTTCTACTTCCGCGTCGACGCGCGCGGCGACGGGACGGTCGACACGACCTACCGCGACGGCGTGCCGCGGATGGCGGTCACCGAGGCGATGAGCATCGGCGTCACGACCGCGATCACCTGGGTGCCGGAGCGCGCGGGGAACTGGGTCTTCCACTGCCACATCCCGGAGCACTTCGCGCCGCGCGCGCCGCTGGGGATGCCGCCGCCCACCGCGCACCACGGGTCCGGGCAGCACATGGGCGGGCTGGTGCTCGGCGTCGCCGTGCGCGACACGGCGGGCGCGCGCGTGGTGGCCGTGCGCCGCGACGCGCCGGTGCCGCGCGAGCTGCGCCTGGTGGTGCGCGAGAACCGCGGGAGCGCCGACGCCGCGCCGCTGTTCGGCTTCGCGGCGCACGCGCGCGGCACCGCCGAGCCGGCGCCCGACTCGGGGCGCCGCGCGGGGGCGCCGCTGGTGCTCGTGCGCGGGGAGCCCGTGCGCATCATGGTCGTCAACCGGCTGCGCGAGCCGACCGCGGTGCACTGGCACGGCATCGAGCTGGAGAGCTGGTACGACGGCGTCCCCGGCGTCAGCGGGAGCGGCACGCGCGTGGCGCCGATGATCGCCCCCGGCGACTCGTTCGAGGTGCGCTTCACGCCGCCGCGCGCCGGGACCTTCCTGTACCACGCGCACGCCGACGAGGAGCGGCAGCAGGGGGCGGGGCTCGCCGGCCCGCTGCTCGTGCTGGCGCCCGGCGCGCGGTGGGACCCGGCGGCCGACGTCCCGGTGCTCGTCGGGTCGCCGGGGACGTTCGCCGACGAGACGCGCTTCCTCCTGATCAACGGCCACGCCGCCCCGGCGCCGCTGGTGCTGGAGGCGGGGCGCCCCTACCGCCTGCGGCTGATGAACATGGCGGTGCGCCGCTCGGGGCTGCTGATCGGCGTGGTGCGCGGCGACGCGCCGCTCCGGTGGCGGCGGCTGGCCAAGGACGGCGCCGACCTGCCGCCCGCGCTGCAGGGGCCCACGGCCGCGCGCGAGCGCGTCAGCATCGGGGAGACGCTCGACGTCGAGTTCACCCCGGCGACGCGCGGCGACACGCTGGCGATCGACGTCCGGATGCCGCCGCGGGCGGGGGCACGCGTCTTCGCGCGCTGGCCGATTCTGGTGCGGTGAGGTGGGGCGGAGATCGGGGTGGGGCGAAGAGCTGGATACCTCGCAGAGCGGGGTGAACCGAACACAGGGATACCTCGCAGAGCGGGGTACCGCGGACCTACGAGCTCATGGCCGGTAGGTCCGCGGTACCCCGGTGTGCGGTTCACCCCTTGGTTCGGTTCACCCCGATCTGCGCCGTAGCCTGAAGTACGCCGTACCCCGCTCTACGCCGTGCCCGCCCTTCAGAAGTCGAACCGCACCCCCGCATTCACCGTCCTCCCCGCCAACTCCGTCCACGCGTCGGTCGTCCAGCGCCCGCCGAGCCCCGGCGTCGGCCGCACGAGCGGCGCCCACCGCGTCTGCCGCACCCCGCCGAGGTTCTCGCCGTTGACGAACACGCGCGCCCCGCGCAGCGCGTCGACGCGCCACTCGCCGAGCAGCCCGACCAGCACGTACGGGCGCGACGCATCGAGGTACGGGTCGTCGTCGAGCGCCTGGCGTCCCGTGTAGTACAGCTCGAGCCCGACGCGCCCGCGCCCCTCGCGCTCCCAGATCAGGTCGAGCCCCGCGGCGTGGCGCGGCGTCAGCGGCACCTCGCGCCGGCCGGCGCCGCGCGGGTCCTCCTCGGTCGCGCGCAGGAAGACGTAGGTGCCGAGCACCCCCAGCTCGCCCGCGAGCACGTCGTCGACGCGCAGGCGGGCGAAGACGTCGGTCCCCCACGTGACCGCGGGCGTGCCGGCGTTGACGAGCGCGAGCCGCGGGGCCGCGCCCGGCGGCAGCTCGCGCGCCTGCAGCGGGCCGCGCACGCGCGAGCCGAACGCGGTGGCGTTGAGCTCCAGCGCGCCGAGCGGCGTCGGCAGCGCGCCGCGCACGTCGAGCGACGCGCTGCGCGCGCGCGCGGCGCGCAGCCCGCGCAGCGGCCGGAGCGCGCGCAGCCCCGTCGCCTCGGTCTCGTCGACGAACGGGGTGGGCGCGGTGGCGCCGCCGCCGGCGGAGAGGCGGGTCGTCCACGCGCTCCCCGGCCGCCGCAGCAGCGCCGACAGGCGCGGGCTGAAGAAGGTGCCGTAGTCGGAGTGCGCGTCCACGCGCGCGCTCGCCGACACCGTGAGCCACGGCGCGGCGTCGACGTCGGCCTGCGCGAACGCCGCCGGCGCCGTGTACGCGTAGTCGACGCCGTCGACGTCGAACGCCTGGTACGTCTCGCGCTGCAGCGCCACGCCGCCCACCCAGGTCGCGCCGGCGCGCGGCAGCGTGGCCGACGCCTCGCCGAACCAGGTGCGGTGCCGGTCGCGCTCGCGCGCCTCGCCGAAGCGGTGAACGTGGCGCTGCGTCTGCCCCGACCCGCGCAGCGCCAGGATCGCGCCCCGCAGCGGCGACGCGAGGTCGCCCGGGACCACCCACCGCGCCACGCCGCCGACGTCGCCGCGGCGCGTGCGCACCGACTCCTCGAAGTCGCGCACCGCCGGCCCCGCGGCCAGCGGTGACGGGACGACGCCGCCCCCCTCGCGCATCTCGGCGCCGAAGCCCGCGGTGAGGAAGCCGCTGCGCCCGTGGCGGTCGTCCCAGAACAGGCGCGGGCGCGCGGTCGCGCGGCGGTACCCCGGCACGTCCGACCACGCGTCGCCGTCCACGTCCTGCCGCCGCTGCCCGTGCACGCCGGCGAGCAGCGTCCACCCCCAGTGCGGCGTGAGCGGGCCGCTGCCGAAGAACACGCCGTCGGTGCCGCCGCGCGACGTCTGGTTCACGAGCGCCGTGTACGCCTCGCCGTCGCCGGGGCGGCGCGACACGAGGTTGACGACGCCGCCCAGCGCGGTGCTGCCGTAGAGCGCCGACGCGGCGCCCTTGATCACCTCGACGCGCTGCAGGTCGAGCGGCGGGATCTGCAGCAGCCCGAGCCCGCCGACGCCGCCGTGCAGCGGGAGTCCGTCGGCGAGGATGAGCGAGTAGCGCCCGCGCAGCCCCTGCATGCGCACGCCGGCGGCGCCGGTCGCGGGGTTGGTGGCCTGCACGCGCAGCCCGCTCGTCTCGGCGAGCAGCATGGCGATGCCGCCCGGCGTCATGGCAGCCTTCTCGGCGACCTCCTCCTCGTCCACGACCTCGACGCGCAGCGGCGTGTCCTCGACGCGGCGCTCGCTGCGCGTGGCGCTGACGACGACCGGCTCGACGAGTTCGACGGGGGCGACCAGCGGCGCCGGTCGGAGCGCCATCGCGAGCGTCGTGTCCTGTCCGGACCGGACCGCGAGGTCGAGCGAGTCCCCCTGCACGCCGACGCGCGAGAACACGAGTTGCCACCGCCCGGGCGGGAGCCGCAGCGTGGCCCGGCCGAGCGAGTCCGTCGTCGCGCCCAGCGGGCGGCGCCCGACGTCCGCGCGCACGATCGCGCCGGGGAGCGGCTGCCCGCCGTCCGCGAGGCGCACCGTCACCCGCACCGTCGCCGAGTCCTGCGCGCCGGCGGTCGCCGCGCACAGGAACATCGCCGGGCCGAGCGCGCGCCTCACGCCGGCGCGTCGCAGAGTCCCTTCGGCTTCCAGCGCGACGGCGTCGTGCGCGGGCGCACCGGGTCGTGGATCACCAGCGCGAACGCGCGCCGCGTGACGACCCCCGTGCTCGCGACCACCCGCGCGGCGGTCCCCGCCGGCCCGACCGCGCCCTCCCCCTCGCCCGTCCGCTCGACGCCGCGCGCGGTCTCGACGCACTGCGTCCCCTCGAGCACCCACCACGCCTCGGGGCCCGCGTGCAGGTGCGGCGCGGTGCGCGTGCCGGCCGGCATCACCTCGTAGATCAGGTCGAGCTGGAA
This sequence comes from Roseisolibacter sp. H3M3-2, assembly GCF_029211165.1. Classification (GTDB taxonomy): domain Bacteria; phylum Gemmatimonadota; class Gemmatimonadetes; order Gemmatimonadales; family Gemmatimonadaceae; genus Roseisolibacter. The sequence goes on along the minus strand of NZ_JARGEK010000307.1, from coordinate 1,734 downwards.
CGCCGACGCGCGCGGCGGCGTGATCGGCCCCACCAGCCCGCGGCGCCCGCTTCCGCCCGCGGGCACGTCCCCCTCGGCGCCGAAGCGGTGCAGCCACACCTGCCCCCCCGCCTCGGTGATCACGTCGGTGAAGCGCGACGCCACCTGCGCCGCCTCGCGCGACGGGAAGAGCGCGAGGTGCCAGTAGACCTTCGGCGGCAGGCGCGTGACCGTCGGGCGCGCGACCAGCTGGCACCCGGTGGCCGCGCCCTCCGACAGGTCGCGGTCGCCGCACGCGAACGGGCCCTCAGGCGCCGCCGGCTCCGCGGGCGCGGAGTCGGGGGGCGGCGGGCCGGGGGGCCCGGGCGGCTGCGCCGCGAGCGGCGCGGCGAGCAGGAGGAGCGGCAGGAGGCGGCGCACCCCGAGAAACTAGCGCCGTCCCGACGGTGGCGGAGGGAGCGCGGCCGAGCGTCGAGCGTCGAGGGGGCCCCTCGCGGGGGCGGAGCGTCCGTCCCGGGGAGCGCTCTCGACGCTCGACGCTCGCTACTCGACGCTCCCCCGTCAGCGCAGCGCCGGCGCGCGCACCACGATCAGCTCCGTGTCGTCCGGCCGGTCGCGGGCCGTCCAGCGCCCGTTGCTCCCCGGGTAGTTGTTGTCGTTGGCGATCAGCAGCCGCTCGCCGCCGAGCACCTCGAGGCTCTCCACCGACTGCAGCGGGAACGAGAAGAGCGCGCCGACGCCGAACTCGCCCGCGCGCGCCGGCAGCGAGATCCCGTCCGGGTCCGCGATCGCCAGCAGGTCGAGCACGAGGCGCTTCTCCAGGTACCCCTCGGCGTCGACCCGGCGCAGGTCGACCAGGTAGATCTTCTTCTGCCGCGCCTGCGCGCCCTGGAAGTCGTCGCGCTCGATGAGGACGAACCGGTGCTGGTCGAGCGCCGTCAGGTCGCCGATCACCGCGCCCGGGAAGGCGGCGTCGGTGCGGTACTGCCAGCGCGTCCCCGTGTAGGCGCGGCTGCGCACGTCGAACTCGTGGATGTAGCGGCGGCGCGGGTCGGTCTCGCCGACGAGCGCGCCCTCCAGCATCGGGTACAGCGTCTTCCCGTCGATCGACAGCGCCATCGGCTCGAAGCCGCGGCTGGCCGGCAGGTTGGCGACGGCGTTGCCGAGGTAGGGGTTCTGCGGCGACTGCACGCCGGGGAGCGGGATCGGCGCCTCGAGCACCTTCCCCGTCGCGTCGGTGTGCAGCAGGAAGGGGCCGAACTCCTCGCCGAACCAGAAGTCGCCGTCCTTGGTGCGGCGCACCGACTCCAGGTCGAAGTCGGCGCCGGTGAGCAGGCGGTCGGCGCGCGCGAGCGCGAACGGGACCTTCCCGTCCGGGTCGCGCAGCTGGAGGAAGCGCAGCACCGACACGGTCCCGCCGCCGCCCGCCGCGGTGCGGAAGTCGGGGCGGATGCGGTAGAGGCGCAGCAGGAAGTCGGCCGAGTTCCCCTTGCTGCCGTAGCCGTTGTCGGGCATCCCCCAGAACTCGCCGCCGCCGGCGTCGAGCACCGCCGAGAAGCCGGGGATCGGCTGGCCGGGGAACGGCCCGCTCACGCCGTTGGCCGGCGAGACGAGCGCGCCCGACGGGGGGCCGGGCTGGTACGCGTCGGACGGCAGGATCGCGCGCGCGAGCAGCGTCGGCGCGCGCGCGGCGTCCGGGCGGTCGGCGCGCGGCGCGTCGGGCGCGGTCGGCACGGCGGGACGCGGCGCGTCGGG
>NZ_JARGEK010000306.1 GCF_029211165.1 Roseisolibacter sp. H3M3-2 | reverse complement strand
CCTAAGACCGCTTGCTCCGACTTGCTCGGCGGCCCGCGAGGCGGGGACGCTGGCCGGCTCCGCGCCGCCGCCGCACGCGGCGGCCAGCGCGGCGACCAGGGGGAGCGCGGCGGACGGGCGGAACGACGGGCGGTGCGACGGGGCCACGGGCGGTGCGACGGGGACACGGGAACGGCGCGGGCGTCGCAAGCTAACGCCACCCGCGTGCCGCCCACGCGCTCACCCCGCGTCGGCCAGCACCTCGTCGAGCACGCGCCCCAGCTCGCGCCGCTCCACCGGCATCGCGAAGTACGCCGCCCGCCGCTCGCGCGCGGCGGCGCGCACCGCGTCGGCCGCCACCGGCTCGCCGAACATCGCGACGCGCGCCCCCGCCTGCACGCAGCGCGCGAAGAAGAGGTCGGAGCGCGCCTCGGCGAGCTGCCCGTCGAGCACCACGATGAGCGGCGGCCGGAGGCGGCGGATCGCGTCCTCGGGGCGCTCGTCGGGCGCCGGGAAGACGGGGTCGTACTCCTCGAGCTCGAGCAGCATGCCGACGAGTGCCGCGATCACCGCCTCTCGGGCGAGTACGAGGACGCGGGCCTTGGGGCGGTGTGGCGTCACGGGAGCGGGGCGGGGGCGCGGCCGAATCGGAGCCGGCGCGCGCTGCAAGCGATGCACCGCGGCGCGGCGGCAGCCAAACTAACCGCGCCCGCCGAGCGCGCGCGCACGGTTTGACGACCGTCGCGACCAAACGTATGTTGTCGCAACGACGAGGGGCGATCCGCCCCGGGTCGTGCCCGTCCGGTCGCGCCGTCGCGCCGGTTGTCGCGCCCCCGCGCGGCGTCACCCCCCGACGCCACGCGCCCCCTCCTCGTGCGCCACGCCGTCCCGCCCGCCATGATGGCCTACGACTCGCGCTCGACGCCCGAACGCCCGCGCCTCTCGGAGGCGACGCTCGCGGAGCTCCGCGACGCGGTGCGCACGCTCTGGATGGCCCCGTCGGAGGTCGACGGCGCGCTCGAGTCGGCCATGGGCGCCCTCGTCCGCGAGGCGCGCGACCGCGCGCTGCGCGCCGAGGACGTGCTCGTCGTCGTGAAGTCGCTGCTGGCCGACATGCCCGAGCTCGAGGACCCGGACCGCCGCCTCGAGGGCGCGCGCTTCCGCGAGCAGCTCGTCACGCGCTGCATCAAGGCGTACTACTACGGCCGGGGCTGACCCCGGCCGCGCACGCCGCGCGCGCCGCGCGGCCGGTCAGACGACGAGCAGCTCCGTCTGCGGCGCCTCGGGGGTGACCACCAGCGTCCCCTCCCCCACCCACGCGTTGACCTCGCTGCGCATCCCGATCTCGCCGGCGACGTAGACGCCGGGCTCGATCGAGAAGCCGACGCCGGGGATCAGCAGCCGCTCGTCGCGCGACTCCAGGTTGTCGAGATGCGGCCCGGCGCCGTGCAGCTCGCGCGCGTCGATGGAGTGGCCGGTGCGGTGCACGAAGTACGGCCCGAAGCCGCGCGCCTCGATCACCGCCCGCGCCGCGTCGTCGGCCTCGGCGCCGCGGACGGGGACGCCGCCGCCCACCCGCTCGCGCAGCAGCGCGATCGCCGCGTCGCGCGCGTCGCGCACCGCCGTCCACACCGCGAGCGCGCGCGCGCTCGGCGCCCCCACGGTCGCCATCCACGTCTGGTCGGCCTGCGGCGTCCCCGCGAAGCCGGCCCACAGGTCGATGAGCACCACGTCCCCCTCGCGGATCGGCACCGGGCGCTCGGCCGACGGCTCGTAGTGCGGGTTGGCCGCGTTGGCGCCGACCGAGACGTTCGGCCCGTGGTCGGGCGGCTCCAGCCCCGCCCGCGCGAACGCGTCGCGGATGAAGCGCTGCACCTCGTGCTCGTGCAGCGGCTCGGCGGTGCGCGCCCGCGCGCCCGCCAGCGCGAACGCCTCGTGCGCCACCGTGCGGACGATCTCCGCCGCCTTCCGGTGCGCGTCGAGCTGCTCCGGCGTCCACACCGCGAACAGCCGGCTCACCAGCTCCCCGCTCGTCGCCACCGTCGCCCCCTGCGCGCGCACGAGGTCGAGCACCCCCCCCGGCACCCGGTCGACGTACGGCACGGCGTCGCCGGGCGAGTACTCCATGGCCACCCGCTTCCCCGCCACCAGCTCGCCGAGCGCGCCCTCCAGCGAACGCCACGAGCTGTACACCACCTTCCCCCACGCCGCCGGCCAGTCGCGCCACGGCGCCTGCTCGATGGCGTGCGTCACGGCCGTCGGCGCCCCCTCGCGCGGCACCCAGACGAAGAGACGCCGCGTCAGCATCACGTGGCCGAGCCCCAGCAGCCCGCCGGCGATCGGGTTCGTGCCGCGGAAGTCGTAGAGGAGCCAGCCGTCGAGGCCTTCCTGCGCGATGGCGGCCTGGAACTTCGGGAGGGTGAGTTCGGAGAGCATGGCGGGGTAATCAACAGCGGGAGTCGTCACTACGGGAGTCACGCGAGCGGGAGTCGTGACCGCGCACTGCGCAGTGACGACTCCCGCCGTTGCGACTCCCGCGGTGACGACTCCCGCGGTCGTGCTTGGGGTTACTGGACTGCCACGTTCTCCTTCTTCGCGTACCGCTGGAACCACGACCGCAGGTAGAGCTGCGTCCGCAGGAAGTTGCTCGGCTTCGAGCTGGTGCCGTGCCACTCGTCGTTGAAGCGCACCATCGCCGTCGGCACCTTCCGGATCTTCAGCGCCTGGTAGAACTCCTCCGTCTGCGAGATCGGCGTGCGCAGGTCGTTGACGCCGGTCATCAGCATCGTCGGCGTCTTCACGTTGCCGACGTACATGAGCGGGCTGCGCTTCAGGTGCTCGCTCGGGTCCTCCCAGGGGAGCTTCTCGAAGTTGCGGTACCAGCTCGGGCCGTCCGTCGTGCCGACGAAGCTCATCCAGTTGATGACCGGGCAGTTCGACGACGCCGCGTTGAAGCGGTCGGTGTGCCCGACGATCCAGGCCGTCAGCACGCCGCCGCCGGAGCAGCCGTGCACGAACAGGTTGCCGGTGTCGACGTAGCCGCGCGCGACCGCCGAGTCGACGCTCGCCATGAGGTCGTCGTAGTCCTTGCCCGGGTACGCGTTCTTGATCGCGTTGCCGAACGCGCTGCCGTAGCCCGTCGAGCCGCGCGGGTTGGTCCACAGCACGACGTAGCCGTTGGCCGCGTGCTCCTGGCGCGCGAAGCTGAAGCCCGGGTTGTACATCGCGTGCGGGCCGCCGTGGATGTCGAGCATCATCGGGTAGCGGCGCCCGGCCTCGAAGCCGACCGGCTTCATCAGCCATCCCTGCACGCGGGTGCCGTCGCCCATCGTCACCCACAGCTCCTCGGTCTGCGCCACCTGCTTCCCGGCGAGCACGTCGGCGTTGACGTTCGTCAGCCAGGTCTCGGCGCCGGTGCGCAGGTCGATGCGCACGACGTCGTTCGGGCGCGTCGGCGTGGACGCCACGCCCACCGCGATCCCGCGGGCGACGTCGCTCACCGTCTGCACGCGCACCCCCTTGGTGACCGCGCGCGGGGCGCCGTTGAGCGGCGCGAACCAGAGGTGGCGCGTCCCCTCGCTCTCGACGTTGAAGTAGATGCCGCTGCCGTCCTCGGCCCACATCAGCCCCTGCGGCGTGCGGTCGAGCGAGCCGCTGACGACGCGCGGGTTCGACCCGTCGATCGCCATCACGTGCAGCTTCGCGTCGATCCAGGTCGCGTCGGTCGAGTCGTAGCCGGTGTAGGCGACCCAGCGCCCGTCGGGGGAGACGACCGGGTTGTTGTCGGGGCCCGGGCGGCGCGTCAGCTGCTGCACGGGGCACCCCGCGTTCCCGGCGTCGGCCGCGCAGCCGGCGACGTCGACCGCGTAGACCTCGCTCTCGCGCCACTGGTACTCGGCCTCCGGGTTCCGGTTGCCGCTGTACACGATGCGCTTCCCGTCGGGCGTCCAGCGCGGCGCGCCCGCGTCGGAGGCGCCGGCGGTGAGCTGGCGCGGCGTGCCGCCGTCGGCGGGGACGAGGAACAGCTGCCGGTAGCCGTCGTCCACGTACCCCTGCCGGTCGCGCCGGTACGCCAGCCGCGTGACGACGCGCGGCGCCTCCGTCCACTTCGCCCCCTTGGGCGCGGCGGGCATCTCGAGGCGCCAGTCGTCCCGCTGCGGCACCAGCATCTGGAACGCGATCGACTTCCCGTCGGGCGACCACGCCAGCTCGGCGGGCGTCTGGTCGAGGCGGGTGATCTGCGTCTCGCCGCTCCCGTCGAGGTACTTCACGAACACCTGCGTCCCCGCCGGCTCGCCGCGCGCGACGTAGGCGAGGCGCGTCCCGTCGGGCGACCAGCGCGGGGCGCTCCCGTTGACGAAGAAGCGCGGGCGCGTGCCGTCGGCGTTCATGATCCAGAGCGACGTCTCCCAGCGGTCGTTCAGCTTGTCGACCCACCGGCGCGTGAAGACGATCTGGCGGCCGTCGGGCGAGAGCTGCGGCTCCTGCACGTCCTCCCAGTCGAGGTAGTCGTTCAGGCGCAGGCGCGACGCGGGCGCGGGGGCCGGCGCCGCGTTGGCGGCGGGACGGGCGGGGGCCTGGGCGGCGAGCGCGTCGGGCAGCGCGACGCCGAGCAGCGCGGCCGCCACGAGCGCGCGACGCGGGGAGCGGACGGGCGTTCGGGGCATGGGACTCCTCAGGGACACGAACGACGAGGGCGCCGGCCGGATCCGGTATCCGGCGGCGCCCCATAGTACGCACGGTGCACGCGAAGCGTCAGGCGACCGCGCGCCCGCCGGTCGGTCGCTCGGGGACTCCCCGCGTCCGTCGGCGGGCCTCGATCCGCGCGGTGCCGCATGCGCCGGCGGATCGCGACGGGAGCGCCGAGCGCCGGGCGCCGAGCACTGCATCTCACGCGGCGCTCGGCGCTCCGCGCTCGGCTCGCCGGCCGCGGGGGTCTGGGTGTGCGCGTGGGCGCCCGTCGACCTACGGGAGCGCGAGCGGCCCTACCGCGCCCACTCCACGCGCCAGCGGCAGCGCCCCTCGCCGCGCCCGGCGCACCGCTCGTGCTCCAGCGGCGCCAGGTCGCCGACGAGGAGGCGCAGCAGCTCCGCGAAGCCGGCGCCGTAGAAGGTGCAGCCGGTCGACTCGGGGGCGGCCTCGACGGTCAGCGGGCGCGACACCTCCAGCACCAGCGATGTCCCCGCGCGCTCGACGCGACCGCCCAGGTAGCGGCGCGCCAGGCGGCGGGCCGCGCGGACGGCGAGCGGGCGGGCGAGCAGCCGCGGCAGGCGTCGGGCGTCGCGCCGGGCGGCGCGGCCGAGCGTCTGGTAGGCCGTCGCGGCGAGGAAGCGCCCCGCCTCCCGGAAGACGACGTCGGCGTCGGGGCGGCGGGCGATGAGGCGCGCGAGCGCGAGCACCTCGTCGGGGGCGGCGCGCTCGCCGCGGCGCGCGGCGTCGCCGTAGCGATGGATCTGCGCGAGCACGGTGTCGGACAGGCCGAGGCGCTTGTTGCGCAGCTCGGCGACCAGCTCCGTGTCGGGATCGTCGATCGCGCGGTCGACGGCGCGGACCCCCTCGAGGAGGCTCAGCGGGAGGAGGGCGTCGACGACGAGTGCAGCCATGGCGGGCGGGGGTGAAGCGGGAGGGCGGAAGTAACCAGGCTGCGCCGTTGGGTTCAAGACGGGCGGACCGCACGCGCGCCGTGTCCCGCATCACGCGCGGTGACACACCGCAAATGCCGCACTCGGCGGTACGGGCGCGTACCGGGGAACCCCGGCGCGCGACGCCCGCTTGAGCGAGGGAGCGGACGCGCGGCACCGCCGACGCTCGCGCGGACTGCCGCCGACCGCCGCCGCCGCCCAGATTCGACGCCGGTGCCCATCGCGCTCGCCCTCCCTCTCCCTTCCCTCCCCGCCGTGCGGCCCCTGTCGTGGAGCCCCGCCGCGGTGGGGTGCCCGGTGCCCGAGGCGCAGGCGCACCAGCTGCTCGACGGCGAGCTGCCCCCGCTCGCGGACGCGGCGCTGCGCGAGCACCTGACGCGCTGCCCGCCGTGCGCGGCCCGCGTCGAGCGCCTCGAGCGCCTGCTCGCCGCGCTCGGCCAGCAGCCGACGTTCGCGCCGCGCGCCAGCGCGCGGCTGCGGCGCCAAG
>NZ_JARGEK010000305.1 GCF_029211165.1 Roseisolibacter sp. H3M3-2 | reverse complement strand
TTGTCTTCCTAAGACCGCTTGGCCTCCGACTTCCGGCCCGGAAGGCGCGGCGCCGCGCGTGCCCTGACGACGCCGTGCGGCGCCCGCGCGACTCAGCCGCCGCGCGCCGCCAGCACCAGCCGCCGCCGCCGCTCGTGCAGCCCCGCCTCCAGCCCGACGGGGAAGCGGTGCGGGTTCACGAGGCGCGTGATGCCGGCATGGAAGCCGGCGAGCTGCGCCTGCGCCCGGTCGCGCGACGCCTCCAGCGGCTCGGCGTCGCGCACGCGGCGCCCCGCGCGCAGCGCGGCGACGAGCAGCGGCTCCCAGGGCGCGTCGGCGGCGAAGCGGCGGCGGCGCGTGTCGTCGCGCGGGTCGATCATCAGCGCCTCGCCCGCCGGCGCGGGCGCCGACTCGTCGACGATCATGTCGGCCGCGAACGCGCCGGCGTCGTCGCCGTCGTCGGCGCCGGTCGCGTACCGGCGCACCTGCAGCAGCCCGGGGAGCGTCGTCTTCTCCTGCTGCTCCGACACCTTCACCCGCGGCACCCACGCGCCGCCCTCGCGCACCGCCGTCAGCTTGTAGACCGCGCCCAGCGCCGGCTGGTCGTACGCGGTGGCGAGGCGTGTCCCCACGCCCCAGATGTCGATCGGCGCGCCCTGCTGCTTGAGCGACGCGATGACCGTCTCGTCCAGGTCGTTGGTGGCCATGATGCGCACCTCGGGAAGCCCGGCGTCGTCGAGCAGGCGGCGCGCCTGGCGGCTGAGGTACGCGAGGTCGCCCGAGTCGAGGCGGATCGCCTGCAGCCGGTGCCCGTGCGCGCGCAGCGCCAGCCCGGTCTCGATCGCGTGCCGCACGCCGTCGAGCGTGTCGTAGGTGTCGACGAGGAGCACGACGTTGTTGGGGAGCGCGTCGGCGTACGCCGCGAACGCCTCGCGCTCGTCGCCGAACGCCATCACCCAGCTGTGCGCGTGCGTGCCGCGCACCGGCACGCCGAAGCGCTGCCCCGCGAGCACGTGCGAGGACGACGCGCAGCCGCCGACGTACGCCGCGCGCGTGGACGAGAGCCCGCCGTCGGGGCCCTGCGCGCGCCGCAGCCCGAACTCCACCACCGCGTCCCCCTGCGCGGCTCGGCAGACGCGCGCGGCCTTGGTGGCGACGAGCGTCGGGAAGCCGAGGTGCACGAGCAGCGCGGTCTCCACCAGCTGCGCCTGCAGCAGCGGGCCGGTGACGCGGACCATCGGCTCGCCGGGGAACACCACCGTCCCCTCCGCCACCGCGTCGACGTCGAGCGTCACCCGCAGCGCGCCGAGCGCGTCGAGGAAGTCGGCGGGGAAGAGCGCCGAGCCGTCGTCGCCGCGCAGCGTGGCCAGGTAGGCGAGGTCGGCGGCGTCGAAGCGCAGCGCCTCGAGGTACGCCAGCGCGGGCTCGACACCGCACGCCACCGCGTAGCCGCCGCCGAACGGCGCGTTGCGGAAGTACAGGTGGAACGCCACCTCCTGCTCGGCCCGGCCGGCGCGCCAGTAGCCGAGTGCCATCGTGAGCTGGTAGAGGTCGGTGAGCAGCGCCGAGCCGGCGGGGTCGGCCGCCGCCTGGACGGACGGTACGTCGATTGCGCCGGGGGCGGCGGACGGTCGGGGATCAGGGCTCACGGGAGGAGAGGATGCACGTACGACTCAAGCCGCTGCGGGAGCAGGTCATCGTCATCACCGGCGCGTCGAGCGGGATCGGGCTCACCACCGCCAGGGCCGCCGCGGCCCGCGGGGCGAAGGTGGTGCTGGTGTCGCGCGACCAGCAAGACCTCGCCGCCGTGGCCGACGACATCCGGGCCGCCGGGGGCGCCGCCGAGGTGGTGGTCGCCGACGTCGCCGACTTCGACGCGCTGCGCGCGGTCGCGATGCGCGCGGTCGAGCGGTTCGGGCGCATCGACACCTGGGTCAACAACGCGGGAGTCTCCATCTACGGGTCGATCGCCGACGTGCCGCTCGACGACGCGCGGCGGCTGTTCGAGACCAACTACTGGGGCGTCGTGCACGGCTCGCTGGCCGCGGTCCCGCACCTCAAGGTGCAGGGCGGGGCGCTCATCAACGTCGGCAGCGTGCTCTCCGACACGACGATGCCGCTGCAGGGACACTACTCGGCGAGCAAGCACGCGGTGAAGGGGTTCACCGACGCGCTGCGGCTCGAGCTGGAGAAGGAGGGCGCGCCGGTCTCGGTCACGCTCGTGAAGCCGGCCGCGATCGACACGCCCTACACCGAGCACGCGGCCAACCACCTGGGCGTCGAGCCGAAGCACCAGCCGCCGGTCTACGAGCCGATGGTGGTGGCCGACGCGATCCTCGCCTGCGCCACCTCGCCGCGGCGCGACGTGAAGGTCGGCGGCGCGGCCAAGATGTTCACGACGCTCGAGACGCTCGCGCCGCGCCTCGCCGACCGCTTCAAGCTGGCGTCGTCGTTCACGGGGCAGCGGAGCGACGAGCCGGCGCGCGCCGACGACACCCTCTACGCGCCGCGCCCCGGCGACGGCCGCGAGCGCGGCACGTACCCGGGGCACGTGATGAAGTCGAGCGCCTTCACGACCGCCTCGCTCCACCCCGTCGCGACGGTGCTCGGCGCGGCGGCGCTGGGGCTCGGCGTCGCGCTGATGGCGCGCCACACCAACCGGGAGGGCTGAGCCGATGCGACTCCGCACCATCACGCTCGCGGCCGCGATGCTGGCCGCCACCGCCTGCGGCCGCACGGGCGGCGACGCCGCCGCCGACAGCGCCGCGATCCCCAACACCTCGATGGACTCGACGGGGAAGACGGGGCCAGTCGGCGACTCGCTCAGCAGCGCGGCGGGGGGGGCGCTGGTGACGCCGGGGGCGGACACGGCGCGGGCGGACACGGCGGCGCGGAGGCCGTGACCTTGGCGGTCGCACGGCGCAGAGCGGGGTACGGCGTACTTCAGGGTACGGCGAAGATCGGGGTGAACCGAACCAAGGGGTGAACCGGAAACCGGGGTACGGCGGACCTACCGGCTATGAGCTCGTAGGTCCGCCGTCCCCCGCTCTGCGCCCTATCCCTCCCTTCGGTTCATCCCGCTCTGCGCAGTCTCCTGCACTCCGCCGTACCCGGCCCTGCGCAGTAGAAAGGCATCGGTCAGAGCTTCACCACCGCCGCTGCCCATCCCCCCGGATCGGTGTCCTGCTTGTGCAGCGCGTCCAGGTCCACGACGATCCCCGCCGGCTCGCGCTTGACGGAGAAGCGGTCCATCCCGCGCGTCGCCCGCCCCTCGATGAACGAGCCGTCGGGGCGGTACTTCGACTTGTGCTTCGGGCACACGAAGCGCCCGTCGGCCGCGAACCAGCGCAGCGCCGTGTTCTGGTGCGGGCACGCGAGGTTGAACGCGTAGGCCGAGCCCTGCCACCGCACCAGGATCACCTCGGCCTCGCGGTCGATCGTCGCGCCGTCGGCCGCGGGAACGGGGTAGGTGCGGGTCTCGCCCTGCCGCGCGACCGGGGCGACGAAGGCCAGCGGCGCGGCGAGCGCGCGCCCCGGCGCGGCGCCGAGCGACACCAGAGCGGCGCCCGCCGCGGCGGCGGCGTGTTTGAGGAAGGCGCGGCGCTCGGCGCCGAACGCGTCGTCGGCGCCGCAGCCGGCGCAGTCGGGGGAGGAGTCGGGGCGCGGATCGCGCACGGCGTCAGTCACGGTTGAAGATCCACATCCCGACCACGCTCGCCGTCGACACGGCGACCGACCCGAGCGCCACGTTGCGGTGCCGGCGCGCGGCGTCGACGTCGCTGTCGACCGCGCGCGACCCGAGGACGCCCGCCGCCACGAACCCCGCCTCGGCGCCGAGCATCGCGAGCGAGTGGACCAGCCGGCGGGTGCGCCCCTGCTCGACCCCGCGCGACTCGGCGAGATTCCAGACGCCGGTCACCGTGTTGACGAGGAACACCGTGCCGACCGCGCCGGCGACGATCGCGTGGTTGCGCCGCAGCCCGTCGTCCGGCGGCGAGCCGCGGCGCCCCGCGAAGACGTCCTCCTTCTGGCCGAGCAGGCGGTCGCCGAGCACGTACTGCGTGGCGAACAGCGGGAGGATGGCGTAGCTCCCCCAGCGGTGGATGCGGAGGCGCGTCTCGTACCCCTCGCTCACCTGCACCGCGCGGGGGCGGCGCGTGGTGTCGGGCCGTGCCGCGACCCCCGCCGGCAGCGGGCGGACGAGCGGCGCGGGGGTCGTGTCGGCGGCGAGGGCCGCGGCCAGCAGCCAGAGCGGGGTCGGCATCGATCGGGAGGGAGGGGAGCCGGGGAGCCCGGCTACGCGCCGGCCTCTCCCATCAGGACGACACTGTTGCCCACGCGTACCCTCCCTTTATTCCGGACCAGCGCGTTCTGGGCGAAGCGGACCTTGCCGTCCACCTTCCGGTAGCCCGAGAGCGTCCGCAGCGGCTCGGCGCCCGTACGCCCCGTGTCGGGGTCGACCGTGGTCATCACGCAGCGCCCGCACGGCTTCACCAGGTCGAGCCCCACCTCGCCGACGGTGACCTCCCGCCACCCGTCCTCGGCGTAGGGCTCGGCGTCGCCGGCGACCACCACGTTCGGGCGGAAGCGCTCCATCGCCACCGGCGCGTGCCCCTGCGCCGCCAGCCGAGCGTTCAGGTCGTCGAGCGAGGCCTGCAGCGCGACCAGCACCGGGAAGGCGTCGCTGAACGCGGCGCGGTCGTCGGCGCGCGCGTGCGGGTCGTCGATCGGCCGCCGCGAGTCGTCGGGGAGCCACATCAGGTGGCACTGCCGACCGAGCGCCTCGGAGAACCAGGCGTCCACCTCGGCCGGGTAGTCGCACGCCGCGACCTCGTGGGCCCAGATGCGCACGCGGCGGCGGCGCGACCCCGGCTCGGGCGGGGCGACGTCGATCGTGTCGCCCGACGGCGCGTGCACGCGGACGCGGTGGGCCAGCGTCACCGTCCCGTCGGCCGTGTCCCCCGGCGGCGCGAGCAGCTCCGTGCGGAGCAGCGTCATCCCCGCGTCCTCGCGCTGCGTGAGGAAGACGCCGGCGTCGTCGACCAGCATCCACCGGCGGTCGAGCGCGAGCCCGAGGTCGTCCACCTCGGCGGCGGCCACCGCGACGCCGCGCAGCGACTTCACGGGGTGGACGTGCAGCGACGCGACGTGGAGCGGCTGGCCGGGGCTCGGCATCGGCAGGGGGTGGGGGTCGGCCGGAGTCTACGCGCCCCCGTCGGCGGACGCGAGCGTCGCGTCCATGCGCTCCGTCCGCGCGCCGCCGGACTCCAGGAGCTCGCGGTACCAGCGCTCGGCGTCGGCCAGCCGCGCTTCGTGGCCCGCGGCCCCCCAGAGCAGGGCCAACGCGCGCGTGGTGTCGGGCGTCGTCTTCGTGCGCTGCGCGTCGCGCACCGCGTTGGCGCACGGCCCGTCGGCGTCGAACAGGCACAGCAGCCCGCCCAGGTCGATCTCCTGCCCCGACGCGTTGAACACGTAGCGCGCCCCCTCGGGCGCGAGGCCGACGCGGAACGGCGCCCGCGCCCGGTCGAGGTCGACGATGCTGATCGGGAAGCCGCTGTGCAGCGAGACCGCGTTGCACGCGTCGACGGCGAGGTTGATCGCGCCGAGCGCGCCCTCGCCGGCGGCGCGCACGAGGTACTCGGAGGCGGGCTTGCCGCGGCCGGTCGGCTTGTAGCCGCCGTGGCGCAGCATGTCGCGCACGTCGGCGCGCACGCGCTCGTCGCGCGCCAGGGGCGCGGGGGCGTCGGGGCGCAGCGCGTCGCGCACCGCGGCGGGCGTCTCGAGCGCGCCGAGCGGGGCGGGGAAGGTCGCGACGAACGCCGCGAGGCGGAGCGACGGGTGGGGGGCGACGTCGAGGCGCATGAGGGGGCGAGGATACCGCTCGGCCGTCGCGGGCGCCACGTTTCGGCGCACCCCCGTCACCGCGCCGCCATGCCCGCTCGCCGCACCACCTGCTCGGCCCTCCTGCTGCTCGCCGCCTGCGCGGCGGGCGAGCGCTCCGCCGCCGTTCCGGCCGTGCCGCAGTCGTCGTCGGGCGCCGTCGGCGACTCGGCGAGCGGCGCGCCGCGCGTCGTCGTCGAAGCCGCGCTCGACGCCGCGCGCGCCACCGCCGTCGACTCGACGCCGGTGGCCG
>NZ_JARGEK010000304.1 GCF_029211165.1 Roseisolibacter sp. H3M3-2 | reverse complement strand
CGCCGCCGCGGCCGGCGCCGGGTGGTGGGCGCTCGGCGTCGGGAGCGGCGTCCCGCGCGGCGGCGACCCGCGCAAGTCGTACTTCGTGGCGCCGTTCGAGGTGCAGAGCGGCGACCCGCAGCTCACCTGGCTGCGCGAGGGGAGCGTGAGCATGCTGGCGCTCACCCTGTCGCAGTGGCGCGACCTGCACGTCGTCGACTACGAGCGCGCGCTCGACCTGCTGCGCGACCTCGAGCTCGACGACGAGCGGCGGCTGACGCGCGAGGACGCGCTGCGGCTGGCGCGGCGCGCGGGCGTCTGGACCGCCGTCACCGGCGTGGTCACCGGGACCGCCGACTCGCTGTTCGTGGTGGCCAGCGTGTGGGACGTGGCGTCGGGGCAGAGCGTCGAGAAGGCGCAGCGCGCCGCGCCCCGCTCGGCCGACCCGCGCACGGTGTTCGACGCCCTCGCCCGCGACCTGCTCGACCTGGTCGGCGCGCCGCCGCAGGGGACGGTCGCGCTGGCGCAGTCCACCACGTCGTCGGTCGAGGCGTACCGCGCCTACCTCGACGGGTCGCGCGCGCTCAACGCCTGGCAGCTGCAGCGCGCCGACTCGCTGTTCGGCCGCGCGGCGGCGCTCGACTCGACCTTCGCGCTCGCGCACTACCGCCGCGCGCTGACCCTCGGCTGGGCCTCGGCGGGGAGCGACGCGCAGCAGCAGGCGGTGACGGCCGCCATCCGGCACGCCGGGCGGCTCCCGCAGCGCGAGCGCGCGCTGGTCGACGCGTACGCCGACCTCACGACCGCGCTGCGCGCGCAGCAGCGCCGCGACACGGTCACCGAGGGGCGCGCGTTCGTCGACGCGCAGCGCAAGTACGCCGCCGTGGTGGCGCGCGACTCGGCCGACGCCGAGGCGTGGTACGGGCTCGGCGACGCGCTCTGGCACCACCGCCCCGGCGGGTGGGCGAGCGCCGCCGCGGTCGTGAACTGGAGCGCCGCGCTGCGCGCCTTCAACCGCACGCTGGCGCTCGACTCGTCGTTCCACCTCGCGTACTCGCACAAGCTCGACATGTACCGCGCGGCCGCCGAGCAGGGGTCGGCGGTGGTGCTGGCGGGCGACTCGCTGCGCCACGTGGCCGGGGAGCCGGCGCGCCTGGCCGCCGACCCGCAGATCCGCGAGGCCAAGCGCCGCGCCGCCGAGCTGGCGACGCGCGAGGCGCGGAGCTGGGCGGCGGCCGACCCGGTGCCGCAGGCGTTCCTCGCGCTCTCGCGCGCCTATCTGAACGTCGGGCGGATGGACTCGGCGGTCGCGGTGCTCGACACGGCGCTGGCCGCGCACGCCGAGCTGCGCACCGGGATGCTCCCGCTGCTGCGCGCGCAGCTGGTGGCGCGGCTGCGCCCCGCGGAGGCGCCGGCGGCGGTGCGCGCGGCGCTCGCGACGGTCACGCCCGAGGGGCTGCGCCGGCAGGGGACGGCCGACCTGATGCCGCTCGTGCTCGGCGCGTCGGCGGTCGCGGGGATGGGCGGCTCGGCGCGCGACGTGGACGCGATCGGGCGCGTGCTCGCCGAGGCGGTCCCCACGGTGCCGGGGCTCGCCGGCCCGAGCCGGCCGATGATCGACTGGTGGAACCTCGCCGCCAAGCTGGCGATGGGGGTGCCGCCCGCGTCGCTGCGCGCGCCGCTCGACTCCGGGATCGCGTACATCGACCGGACGGGGAGCGCGGGGCCGGGCGGGCCGCAGCCGGCGACGTCGGTGCCGTACGTCGCGTACCTGGCGACGCGCGACGCGCGCTACCTGGCCGCGCTGCGCCGCTGGCGCGCCGGCAACCCGCAGCCGCTCCCCGAGCTCGACGCGCTGGAGGCGCTGGCGCGGCGCGACACCGCGCGGGCGCGCGAGATCGCGCGCGGCTTCCCGTCGCCCGACTCGATGCGCACCGCCGACGCGGGGATGAACCCGTCGCGGTGGGTGGCGCGCGCGCAGGTGCTCGCCGACCTGGGCGACGCGCGCGGCGCGCTGGCGATGTACGAGGTGCTCGAGCCGCGCCGGTTCGCCGAGTTCGGCCTCGTGGACCCGGGCTTCACGCTCTACGCCCGCAGCTACCTCGCGCGCGGCCGCCTGTACGAGGAGCTGGGCGAGCGCGCCAAGGCCGCCGCCGCCTACGAGCGCTTCCTCGAGTTCTGGAAGGACGCCGACCCCGCATTCCAGCCGCAGCTGCGCGAGGCGCGCGAGGGGCTGGCGCGCGCGAAGGACGCGGGACGCGGCGCGGTCCCCGTCGGCGTGCGCTGACGTCGGGGCACGGCAACGACCAGGATACGGATGAGGCGGATCTCATCGGGATCCTGGACGTGGATGGCCACTGGACTGGAGTCTCCGAGCCATCCACATCACGGATCCGACTGGAATCCGTCTCATCCGTATCCTGGCAGTTGATCTTTCCCAGCCGCCCGCCGCGTCCCCCACGACCACTCCCGCCATGCGACGACTGATCCTGCTCCTCCTGCTGGCCGCGCTGCCGGCGCGGGCCCAGGCGCCGACGCCGTCGATCGGCACGCGCCACGCCCGCCTGCTCATCCGCGGCGCGCTGGTCATCGACGGCGCCGGGAACCCGACGCGCGGGCCGATGGACATCCTCGTCGAGGGGACGCACATCGCCGCCGTGCAGCCGTCGGCGGAGGACGTCGAGTCGAGCGGGAGCAGCGTCGGCGGGGGGCGGATCCGCGGGCCGTTCGACCGCGTGATCGACGCGCGCGGGCTGTACGTCATGCCCGGGATCGTGGACGTGCACGGGCACACGCAATTCAGCCGCGCCGGGCGCGCGATGCCCAAGGACTACGTCTACAAGCTCTGGCTCGCCCACGGCATCACGACCGTGCGCGACCCGGGATCGGGGGAGGGGATCGACACGATGGCGGCGCACGCGCGGCTGTCGGCCGAGAACCGGATCAACGCGCCGACGCTGGTGCCGTACGCCACGCCGTCGGCCGACACGCCGGAGGAGGCGCGCGCCAACCTGCGGTCGCTCAAGGCGCGCGGCGCGCGGGGGCTCAAGGTCTTCATCGCCCGCCCCGACGTGTGGGAGGCGATCGGCGACGAGGCGCGGAAGCTCGGCCTCCCGATCGCGACCGACATGAAGATCCAGGAGTACGACGCGCTCGACGCGGCGCGCCTGCGCGTGCGGTCGATCGAGCACTGGTACGGGATCCCGGACGCGGCGATCCCGGGGCCGCAGGACTTCCCGGCCGGCTACAACTACGACGACGAGCGCGACCGCTTCCGCTGGGCGGGGGACCTGTGGCGCCAGGCCGACTCGGCGCGGCTGTCGGCGGTGCTCGACTCCATGGTCGCGCGCGGGATGACCTGGGACCCGACGTTCGGCGTGTACGAGGCCAACCGCGACCTGACGCGCGCCCGCGCGCTGCCGTGGTTCGCCGAGTACGCGATGCCGCAGGTGCTGACGAACTTCGAGCCCGACCCGACGCGCCACGGCTCGTACCACGCCGACTGGACGACGGCCGACGAGGTGCGGTGGCGCGAGAACATGGCGATCTGGATGCGCTGGGTGCGCGAGTACGCGCGCCGCGGCGGCAACGTCACGGTCGGCAGCGACGCGGGGTTCATCTACCACCTGTACGGCTTCGGCACCGTGCGCGAGATGGAGCTGCACCAGGAGGCGGGCTTCCACCCGCTCGAGGTGATCCGGCACGCGACGTCGAACGGCGCCAAGGCGCTGGGGCTCGCGACCACCGGCGTGATCCGCCCGGGCTTCGACGCCGACCTGGCGATCGTGGACGGGAACCCGCTGCACAACCTCAAGGTGCTGTACGGCACCGGGGTGCTCACGGAGCGCGACGGGAAGCTGGTGCGCGCGGGGGGCGTGAAGTGGACGGTGAAGCAGGGGATCGTGTTCGACGCCGAGGCGCTGCGGGCGGACGTGCGGGGGATGGTGCAGCGGGCGAAGGGGGCGACCGCCAGCGCGGGGGCGCCGTGATCCTCGCGCGGGTGCTGCGCGGCTGCGGGCTGCGGGCTGCGGGTCAGTGGAATCCGCAGCCCGCAGCCCGCGGCGTCCGCCGGATCGGCGCTCTCCTCGCGCTGCTGGCGTCGTCGCTCGGCGCGCAGCCGGCGTCGAGCCCCGGCGTGTCGGAGGAGTTGGCGCGATGGCGCGCGACGCGCGTCCGCGACGTGCGCTACGAGCTGTCGCTCGCCGTGCTGGAGCGCGACACCGCGCGCGGGAAGGTCGTGGTGCGCTTCGTCCGGAGCGGCGACGGCGACGCGGTGCTCGACTTCCGCGGGCCGGCGCTGTCGGGCGTCGTGGCCAACGGGCGGTCGCTCCCCGACGTGCGCGGCGACGGGGCGCACGTGCGCGTGCCGGCCGCGGCGCTGAAGGCCGGCGAGAACGCGCTGGCGTTCGACTTCAAGGCGGCGATCGCCCCCGCCGGCGCGAGCGTGATCCGCTACAAGGACGCCACCGACGGCGCCGAGTACCTGTACACGCTGCTCGTCCCGAGCGACGCGAACGCGCTCTTCCCCTGCTTCGACCAGCCGGACCTGAAGGCGCGGGTGAAGCTGTCGCTCACGGTGCCGCGGGACTGGCGCGCGGTGGCGAACGGCGCGCTCGTCGACAGCACGGACATGGTCTGGGACCACGAGGGCGGCGGCACCGAGGTGCGGATCCTCGGCTTCGCCGAGACGCGCCCGATCAGCACCTATCTGATCGCCTTCGCCGCCGGGCCGTGGAAGACCATCACCCGCACCGTCGACGGCCGCGCGATCACCCTCTACGCCCGCGCGTCGCGCATGGCGGAGGTCGAGGCCGACTCGCTGATCGACGCCAACGCGCGCGCGCTGCGCTGGCTCGGCGACTGGTTCGGGCGGCCGTACCCGTTCGACAAGTACGACTTCGTCCTCGCGCCGGCGTTCCCGTTCGGCGGGATGGAGCACCCGGGCGCGGTGTTCTACAACGAGGAGTCGTTCGTCTTCCGCGAGCGCCCGACGCAGCCGCAGCGCGTCGGCCGCACCGCGACGGTCTACCACGAGGTCGCGCACCAGTGGTTCGGCGACCTCGTGACCATGCGCTGGTTCGACGACCTGTGGCTGAAGGAGGGGTTCGCGACGTACATGGCGGCGCGCATGCAGGCCGCGCTCGACCCGGCGTCCGAGGCCTGGAAGACCTTCTACCTGCGCAACAAGCCGGCGGCCTACGCGGTCGACGCGTCGCTCGGCACCACGCCCGTCTGGCAGCAGCTCGCGAACCTCGACCAGGCCAAGAGCAACTACGGCGCGATCGTCTACAACAAGGCGCCGTCGGTGCTCAAGCAGCTGGAGTACGTCGTGGGCGAGCGCGCCTTCCGCGACGGCGTGCGCACCTTCCTCGCGCGCCACGCCTACGCCAACGCGACCTGGCGCGACCTGCTGGCGGCGGTCGGCGGCGCGGCCGGGCGCGACCTGACGGCGTGGGGCGGGCAGTACATCCTGCGCCCCGGCCTGCCGGTGCTCGAGGCGACGCGCGACGCGCGCGGCGTGAGGATCGCGCAGCGCCCCGCGCAGCGGCTCTCGGGCGCCGGCGCGTGGCCGGTCCGCGCCGAGCTGCTGGTGAGGGGGGACGGCGCGTCGCAGCTCCGCCGCCCGGTCACCCTCGCGGGCCCCACGACGCGCGTCGCGGTCGCGGCCGACCCGGCGGCGCTCGTCTTCCCGAACGCCGGCGACCACGCCTACGCGCTCACCCTGCTCGACTCGGCGAGCGTGGCGTGGGCCGAGCGGCACCTGGCGACGCCGGGGGACGTGGGGGACCCGCTGCTGCGCGCGCAGCTGTGGGGCGCGCTGTGGGACCTGGCGCGCGAGGCCCGCTACGCGCCGACGCGCTTCCTGGCGCTGGCCGGGCGCGCGCTGCCCGAGGAGCGCGACGAGCAGATCGCCGGCTTCCTGCTCGCCCGCGCGACGCGCGCCGCCACGCGCTGGCTCGGCCCCGCGCAGCGCGACTCCGCGCTCCCGGCGCTCGAGGCGACGCTGGCGCGCGTGGCCGACGACCCGGCGCGCCCGTACGGGCTGCGCAAGGCGCACCTCGACGCGCTGGTCGCGGCGGCGCTCTCGCCGGCGGCGCTGGCGGCGCTCGACGCGCGCCTCGACGCCGACGCGGC
>NZ_JARGEK010000303.1 GCF_029211165.1 Roseisolibacter sp. H3M3-2 | reverse complement strand
GTGGTCTGATACGGCGTGGTCTGATACGGCGTGGTCTGATACGGCGTGGTCCGGTACTCCGTGAGCCAACACCGACAGGTGCGGGTCACGCAGGATCCGATCACGCCGTATCAGACCACGCTGCACCTGACCACGCCGTATCAGACCACGCCGTACCTGACGCACTCCTCAATCGAGAAACGGCACCCCCACCACCTCCGCGACCGCGCGCCCCGCCTCCTCGAACTTCCTCCTCCCGCTCGACGTGCTCCCGTGCAGCGCGAAGCGGCGGCCGCCGGTGAGCAGGTCGAGCCCGTACGTGAACGACGAGCGGCTGCGCCTCGCGACCAGCTCGACCGCCTCGATCCCGTCGAGCCGCAGCGCGCCGCGCTCGCGCTTCCACAGCGTGCGCCGCGTCCACACCATCCGCCCCTCGGCGGGACGGAACTCGGCCACGCGGTCCGAGTAGGCCGCGAACGCCCCGGTCCCGATCAGCAGCATGACCAGCGAGCCCACCGCCGCGCTCCCCCGCGACGGCGGGAAGAACGGGAGCACGACCGAGCCGGCGATCAGCGCGAGGCCGATCCAGAGCCAGGCGACGTCGTGGCAGCGGACCACGAGGGTGCCGTCGGGGCGGAGGAGATGGGTCATGCCAGGTGGGGCGTTCTCAGATACGGCGTGGTCTGGTACGGCGTGGTCATGAACGGCGTGGTCTGATGCGGCGGAACACCTAGCGGTCGGATTCCACGCCGTTGTAGACCACGCCGTTGTAGACCACGCCGTTGTAGACCACGCCCCACCTGTCTATTCGTATCGCAACGCCCGCATCGGCTCGACCTGCGCCGCCCTCCGCGCCGGGATCCACCCCGCCCCCGCCGCCACCGCCGTCAACACCAGCGCCGCCCCCCCGATCGCGATCGGGTCGCGCGCCGTCATCCCCCACAGCAGCGACGCCGCCGCCGTGCCGAGGCCGAGCGCGGCCCCGACCCCCACGACGCCGCCGACGGCCAGCATCACGCCGACCTGCCGCAGCACCAGCCCGCGCACCCGCCCCGCGTCGGCGCCGAGCGCCATGCGGACCCCGATCTCGCGCGTGCGCTGCGCGACCGTGTACGCCAGCACGCCGTACAGCCCCACCGCCGCCAGCAGCGTCGCCACCACCGCGAACGACGCCGACATCGTGCTGATCATGCGGTCGAGGAAGGTGTTGTCCTTCACCTGCTGCGTCATCGTCTTCAGGTCCTCGACCGGGAGGTTCTGGTCGAGGCGCTTCACGACCTCGGGGATCGTGCGCAGCAGCCGCTCGGGCGGCAGCGTCGTGGCGGCGTAGAAGTACAGCGCGCCGGCCAGCGAGTCCTGGAGCACCGGCGTCATGAACACCGGGGGCGGCTCCTGCTTCACCTCGCTGTACTTCATGTCGGGGATCACGCCCACGATCTCGATGTCGAGCGCCGTCGTGTCGCCCCGCGCCATGCGCTTGCCGACCGCGTCGCGCCCGAGGCCGAACTTCTTCGCGAACGCCTCGTTGACGATCGCCACCTTCGGCGCCCCGATGCGGTCGGCCTCGGTGAACTCGCGCCCCGCCTTGAGCGACACGCCGAGCGTCTTGAAGTAGCCGGGGCTCACCGCGTTGAAGCTGGCGCCGGCGTCGGTGTCGGGGCCGCGCTCGAAGCCCTGCACCGAGACGTCGTTCCCCCAGTTGTCGTCGGCCAGGATCGGCACGCGCGCCGACGCGACGCCCGTCACCCCGGGGAGCGCCGCCAGCGCCTCGGTGGTGCGGCGGAACAGCTCGCGCGACTGCGGCGGCTTGTAGCCGTTGCGCACCGGGTACACCGCGAACGTCGCCAGCCGCTCCACGCGGATCCCCAGCTCCTCGCGCGTCACGTTGCGCAGGCTCTTGATGAAGAGCCCCGCCGACACGAGCAGCATCATCGACAGCGCGATCTGCGCCGTCACCAGCCCCGCGCGGAAGCGCGCCGCCGTGCGCGCGCCGCCGGCGATCTGCCCGGCGCCGGCGCGGATCACCCCGATCAGGTCGGGGCGCGTGCCGTGCAGCGCGGGGAAGAGCCCGAACGCCACGCCGGTCACCAGCGCCGCCAGCGCCGTGAAGCCGAGCACCCCGAGGTCGAGCTTGAAGCGGAAGTTGTCGATCACCTCGGCGGGGAGCAGCGCCGCCACGCCGGTGAGCGTCCACTGCGCCACCGCGAGGCTCACGACCCCGCCCATCGCCGCCAGCACCACGGCCTCGGTGAGCAGCTGCCCGACCAGCCGCCGCCGGCCGGCGCCGAGCGACTGGCGCACCGCCATCTCGCCGGCGCGCGCGGCGCCGCGCGCCAGCAGCAGGTTGGCGATGTTCGCGCACGCGATCAGCAGCACGATCCCGGTGATCGCGAACAGCAGCTTGAGCGGCGTCCCCGCCTCGCCGTGCAGGGAGCTCTGCCCGCGCGCGCCCTCGGCGACCTCCAGCTTCCGGTCGAGGAAGCGGCGCATCGTCTCGGGGCTCATCCCCTCCTGCAGCGGCGCCTCGACGTCGGCGAGGATCGGGCGGTAGATGCCGTCGAGCTGCCGCTTCGCCGCCTCGGCGGTGACGCCCGGCTTCAGGCGCCCGAACAGGTAGACCCAGTAGTCGCGCCGGTCGGCCGAGCCGTTCCACCCCGGGTTGACCTGCGCGCGCATCGTGATCGGGACGTAGATGCGCGGGCGCTCGCCGAGCGTGGTCCCCTCGAAGCCGGCCGGCGCGACGCCGAGGATCGTCATCGCGTTGCCGTTGACCATGATGCTCTTGCCGACGACCGACGGGTCGGCGCCGAGGCGCGTCGTCCAGAACGTGTGGCTCACCACCGCGACGTAGTGCCCGCCGATGGTGCGGTCGTCCTCCGGGCCGATGAGGCGCCCGAGCGCGGGGGTCAGCCCGAGCGTCGGGAAGTACGAGCCCGACACCATCGTCCCGCGCGCGTCGAACGTCTGCCCCTCGAACGCGAGGTTGGCGCCGAAGACGCGGTGCGCGGCGATCCCGGTGAGCGTCGTCTGCTGCCGCTCCAGGTCGCGGAACATCGGGTAGCTGAAGACCTGCTGGCAGTCGCCGGCCTGGTTGCACGACGTGGAGCCCGGCTTCGGCCCCGGCGCGCCGAGGTTCACCAGCCGGTCCGGCTCGCGCACCGGGAGCGGGCGCAGGAGCATCTGGTCGACCAGCGAGTAGATCGCGGCGTTGGCGCCGATCCCGAGCGCCAGCGAGAGCACGGCGACGGCCGTGACGAAGGGCGTCGCACGCAGGGTGCGGAACGCGAGCTTCAGGTGACGCATGGTCCGGGGCGGGAGGGACGCGGTGCGGTGGGGACGCCGTACGCCCTTGGACCTGCCGGGGATTCGGATGGTTTGCTCGCCCGCCGCGCGTGACCGTCCGCGCCGCGCGGGGTACCTTCCCGCATCATGCGCCGTCCACGCCCCGCCCCCCGCCCCGCTCCCGGCCTCGCGCTCCGCCTCGCCCCGCTGGCGGCCCTGCTCGCCGGCTGCGGCATCGAGGGGTCGACCCCGCTCACCGTCGCCCCCGAGGGGCTCGTGACCGGGCTCCGCCTCGAGCCGCGCCCCGTGACGGTGCGCGCCGGCGCCCGGACCCCGGTGACCGTCCTCGGGATCACCTCCGACGGCGCCCCGGTGCCGCTGCCGGTCGCGATCCCGCCGCAGCTGAGCACGAGCGACCCGCGAGTCGCCACCGCCACCGCCGGCGACTCGGCGTTCGTCACCGGGGTCGCCGCCGGCTCGACCTGGCTCCACGCGACGCTCGGCCGGTGGCGCGACTCGGTCGCCGTCACCGTGAGTCCGTAGGGACCGGCCGACGGCTCGTCCCCGGCGCGTGAACGGGCGGCGAACACGGGCGGCGTGACGCCGCGCCGCCGTCGTGGGTAGCACGGGCAACCGGCCTCCGAGGCGACCCACCCGTGCCGCACCCCGTCCCGCCCCTCCCGGCGCGGCGAGCGCTCGCGCTCGTCGCGCTCGCCGTCGTCGCCGCGCCCGTCCCCGCGCGCGCCCAGCTCCGCGCCGCCTGGGAGGCCGCCGCGACCGCGGCCCGCCCGCTCTCCGGCACCGCCGAGGCCGGCCAGCGACTCGGCACCCTCCTCCGCTACGACCGGCCCGGGCTCGCCCTCGCCGGCGAGGGCACGTTCGAGCGGACCGACCGCGCCGCCTCGGCGCAGGGCACGCTGTCGGCGCTGCTGTCGACCCCGAGCGTGTATGGGTGGCGCGCGACTGTCGCCGGAGAGGCGCGATGGAACGACGGGACGGGGCCCGCCCAGCTCCGCCCGTCCCTGCTCGGCGCCGCCCCCGGCCGGCTCGCCCACGCCCGCCAGGCCGGGGCGCTCGAGGGGCGCGTCGCCTACCGCCGCGGCGCGACCGGCGCCTGGCTGGGGATCGACGCGGTGGGGGAGACGGGGCGCCCCGACGGCGGCGCGGTCGCCGGCGCCACTGGGCGCACCGACTGGCTGCGCCCCAACGCCGGGCTCTGGCGCCAGTTCGGCGGGGCCGTCGTCAGCGTCCAGCTCGGCAGGCGCGAGCACCGCGTGGACGGGCGCGCGTCGACGCTGCGCACCGACAGCACCTGGGCCCTCAAGTGGGACTCGAGCGGGATGCGCCCCGGCACCGCCGACACCGCGGTCCTCCGCCGCGTCATGGTGGTCACCGAGTCCGGCGACCCGGGCTCCCCGTCCTTCTTCCGCCGCTGGTCCGAGGTCGAGACGCGGCTGGCGTGGGCGCGCGGCCGGCTGGCGTTCGACGGCCGGCTCGGCGCCCGCCCCACCGTCGGCGACCGCCGCGCCGCCGCGTGGGGGGGCGCCCACGCCACCGTCGCCCTCGCCCCACGCCTCGCCCTGATCGCCGGCGGCGGCTACGAGCCCACCGACGTCCGCCGCGCCACCGTCCCGCGCCGCTACGCCGCCCTCGGCCTGCGCGTCACGCCGGCGGCGCTCCTCCGCCCGTCGCTCCCCGTCGCCGTCCGCCCCGAGGCCACCGGCGCGCTCGACGTGCGCCGCGTGAGCCCGGAGGAGGTGCAGCTCGTCCTCCGCGTCCCCGGCGCCCGCACCGTCGAGCTGTCCGGCGACTTCACCGGCTGGCGCCCCGTCGCCATGCGCGCCCTCGGCGCCGACCGCTGGGAAGCGATCGTCCGCCTCGCCCCCGGCACCCACCACTGCAACGTCCGCATCGACGGCGACGCCTGGGTCGCGCCCCCGGGGACGACCGTCGTGGACGACGGGTTCGACGGGCGGGTGGGGCTGCTGGTGGCGCCGTAGCGCAGCGGTGAGCGTCGAGCGTCGAGGGGGCTCCTCGTGGAAGACATCGCGTCGCGCCACGGGGAGCCCCCTCGACGCTCGACGCTCACCGCTCGACGCTCTCCGAGTGACCCCGCCCCCGCTCCGCGGGTTGCACCGTCGTCCCCCATGCACGAAACCTCCGACGACGCGCTCGTGCGCCAGGTGCTGGACGGCGACCCGCGGGCGTTCACGAGGCTCGTGGACCGCCACGCCCCGGCGTGCCTGCGGCTCGCCACGCGCATGCTGCAGAGCCGCGAGGACGCGGAGGACGCCGTGCAGGAGGCGCTGCTGCGCGCGTACCGCGCGCTCCCGGCGTACGACGCGCGGCAGCAGTTCCGGGCGTGGCTGTTCGCGATCCTCGTCAACCGGTGCCGCACCACCGCGCTGATCCGCGGGCGCCGGCTCCGGCTGACGGGGTTCGGGCTCGACGAGGCGCCGGAGGTCGGCGTCGCCCCCGACGTCGGGGGCGCGGAGCTGCGCGACGACCTCGCGCGCGCGCTCGCGGCGCTGGAGCCCGGGCAGCGCGAGGCATTTCTCTTGAAGCACGTGGAGCAGCTCAGCTACGATGAGATGGCGGCCGTCACGGGACTCGGCGTCTCGGCGCTCAAGATGCGCGTCAAGCGCGCGTGCGAGCGCCTCCAGGACCTGCTCGCGGAGGTGAGCGATGCGCGCGCACGATGACGACCCGCTCCCGCCGGCGGCCGCCGAGGCGGCGCGCGCGCTGCGCGCCCAGCTCCCGGTGCGCGCGGCGTGGCGCGGCGCGGTGCTCGCCGAGCTGACCGCCGGCCCCGCGCCGCGCCGCGCTCGACGCCTCGTCCTCTCCCCCGCCGCC
>NZ_JARGEK010000302.1 GCF_029211165.1 Roseisolibacter sp. H3M3-2 | reverse complement strand
CCGGCCGCTGAGCGCCGGCGCCGGCGAGCCGCCCGTGGACGAGGCGCCGCCCCCGGCCGTCCTGATCGTCGGCGGCGAGCTGCTCACCCCGGCGCCGGCGGGGCGCGGCGACGTCCTGCTCGTCCACGGGCGCGTCGCGCGCGTCGGCGCCGTCGACCGCGGCGCGCTCGACCGGCTCGGGCTCGCCTACGCGGTGGTCGACGCGGCCGACGCCTGGGTCGCCCCCGGGCTCATCGACGCGCACGAGCACCTGCTCGGCGGGAGCGGCGAGGGCGGGCTGTCGCTCCAGTCGCCGATGCTCAACCTGCGCGAGATCGTGCGCGCCGGCATCACGACCGTCGTCGGCGTGCTCGGCGTCGACACGACGATGAAGACGATGGCCGGGCTGCTCGGCCACGTGAAGGGGCTCGCCGAGGAAGGGATCACGACGCGCATGTGGTCGGGCGGCTACAACGTCCCGCCGACGACGGTCATGGGGTCGATCCGCGAGGACATGCTGTTCCTGGACCCGGTGATCGGCGCGGGGGAGATCGCCGTCTCGGACGAGCGCGGGCTCAACCAGTCGGCGCAGGAGCTGGCGAAGCTGGTGCGCGACACGCACGTCGGCGGGCTGCTGACGGGGAAGGCGGGGGTCACGCACTTCCACGTCGGCGAGGAGGAGACGCGCCTGCAGCCGCTGCGCGACCTCATCGACGGCCACGGGGTGAAGCCGGAGTGGCTCTACCCGACGCACGTGCAGCGCAACGCGCGACTGCTCGACGAGGCGATCGAGCTGGCGCGCGCGGGGGCCACGGTGGACTTCGACACGGCCGCCGAGGACCTGCCGCGCTGGTACGCGTACTACCGCGACCGGGGCGGCCCGCTCGACCGGCTCACGGCGTCGTCGGACGCCGACTCCAACGCGCCCGACACGCTGGCGCGCGAGCTGTGCCGGCTGGTGCGGCACCACGGCGTCGCGCCGTCGGACGCGCTGCGCCTGGTGACCGAGAACGTCGCCCGCGTGCTGAAGCTGGGGCGGAAGGGGCGGCTCGCCGAGGGGATGGACGGCGACGTCGTGGTGCTCGACCGCGACACGTTCGCGGTGCGGCACGTCGCCGCGATGGGGCGCGTGGTGGTGGCCGACGGCGCGCCGGTGGTGCGCGAGCGGTTCCTCGCCGAGAGCAAGCGCGACTGGCACCTGCGCGGCGACAAGGCCGCGCAGGCGCCGGAGGACTAGGCGCTCAGCGCGGGCGCGGCGCCGGCAGCGGATCGGCGTGCGGAAGCGACGCCGGGGCGGCCGTGCGGAAGAGCGTCGGCAGGCGGTCGGCGAGTGCGGCCGCCGAGAGCGGGCTCTCGAGCAGGCGCCCGAAGACGTCGGCGGCGCTGTGGGCCACCTGGTAGCCCACGTCGCCGAGCGACTCGATCGTCAGGAGGCTCATCGGCCGGCGCTCGAGCTGCGTTCCCGGCACGGTGGGACTCTCCATGAAGCCGGTCATCAGCTCGATCGTGTACGTCTGCTCGCGCCAGTGCGAGCCGGCGGTGCCGGTGCCCCCCTCGGTCTCGAGCATCGCGCCCTCGCCGAGGTTGGTGAATCCCATCCCCGCCGACGCCAGCGCGCCGCGCCGGCCGACGAAGCGCGGGTCCTGCGCCGTCGCGACGGCCGGCGCCAGCAGCCGGTTGCCGATGTTCCAGATGCTGCGGCTCACGCCGAGCACGTGCCCGATCTCGTGCGTCACCACCGCCTGCAGCGTGCCGGCGTTGTAGAGCGCGCGGAGGTCGGTCGTGTCGAAGCGCATGCCGCCCACCAGCGGCAGCAGGGTCGTGGTGCGCACCGAGCAGGCGCCCGCCTGCCCGAGCGTGCCGCCGCGGCCGTCGATGTTCTCGAGGCGCACGAAGATCAGCAGGTGGCGCACCGTCTCGCCGTTCACCGCGACGTCGTTGAAGCACGCGCCGGCGGGGATCGAGAGGCTCACCGGCCCGCCGGTCTGCATGATCGCGCGCTCCCAGTCGGCCACCCCGTTGCGGAACGCCTCCTCGAACTGCCGCTCCGACGGCGTGACGAAGCGCAGCTCGACGCGGAACCGGTCGGCCGGCGGCTCGATCACGCGCACCACCGCCGTGCCGACGCCGCGCTCCGACGTCACGCGCACCGTCGTCGTCCCCAGCGCCGCGGCGCGCACGGCGCCGGTGGCGCTCACCGTCGCCACCGCCGGGTTGTCCGACTGGTACGCCACGGCGCGCCGGAACTGCCGCACCCCTCCCAGGTCGACGAGGATCGGGTAGAGCTGCGACCCCGAGCCGTTGAGCACGACCAGCGTGTCGGGCGCCACCACCACCTGCGCCACCGGCGCCACGCGCACCGTCACCGTGCGCGTCGCCGTCAGCCGGTCGCCGGCCGCGCGGATCGTCGCCGTCCCCGCCGCCAGCGGCCGGATGCGCCCGTCCGCCTGCACCTCGACGACCGTCGGGGCGTCGCTCGAGTACGTGACCGCGCGTCCGTCGGTCACCGGCCGCCCCGCCGAGTCGGTGAACTGCGCCCGCACGCTGTCGCGCAGCCCCGTCCACAGCGAGTCGGGGACCCGCACGAAGGCGAGCGACGCGGCGAGCGGCCCGCGCACCACCACCGCGCGGGTGCCGGTCACCGCGCCGACGCTGGCGGTGACGGTCGTGCGGCCGACCGCGATGCCGCGCACCACCCCCGCGCCGTCGACGCGGGCGACGGTCGTGTCGGCGACCCCCCACGTCACGGTGCGCCCGAGCAGCGCGCGCCCGGTCGGGTCGGTGGGCTCGGCGGTCAGCGCGGCGCTCGCGCCCACGACCACGCTGTCGGCGCCGCGGATGCGCACGTCGGCCACCGGGGCGGCGACCACGCGCCGCGACGCCTCGGCCGACACCGCGCCGGCGCTCACGCGCAGCGTCGCGCGCCCGGGGCGCACGCCGCGCGCCGCGCCCGACGACGACACGACCAGGACCGTCGTGTCGGAGGAGCTCCACGTGAGCGCCGTGCCGGTCACCGCGCGCCCGTCGGCGGCGCTCGCGGCGGCCGTGTACTGCCGTTCCTCCTGCTCGCTCAGCGAGTCGGGGGCGGTCCCCAGCTGGAGGCGCGCGACCGCGGTCGGGGTGCCGCCGCCGTCGGGGCCGCCCCGGTCGGGCCGTCGCCGCCCCCGCCGCAGGCGGCGAGCACGAGCAGGGTGGCGAGGGGCGCGAGCGAGCGCGCCCGGGAACGGGCGGGATCGGAGGGGGGCATGCGGCGGGGAGAGGCGGGAGGGGGACCGGCCCCCTCAGCCTATCGGTCGCCGGACGCCCCGTCTACGGATGGGGCGGGGAGCGGACGCCTCAGCGCCCGCGCTCGCGGCGCCCGACGCGCGGGGCGAACGACGCCAGCAGCTGGCGCGCCTCCTGGCGCTCGTCGTCGGTCATGATGTCGCGTCCCTCGGACACGCGCTGGGTCGCCAGCACCTCGTCGCACAGCTCGCGCAGGCGCAGCAGGTGGCGGCGCTCGTCGGCCGCCTCGGCGGAGGTGATGTCGGGGGCGAGCTCGGGGGAGTCGGGAAGCGAAGTCGACATTGCGCGTGGAACGACGGGTCCGGGGCCGCACCAGGGAGGTACGGCCGCGGCTGCCGTAGTGCAGGGACCGGGCCGCCGGGGTGGAGGCGCGGGCGCGGCCCGCCCCCTGCGGCGAGGGGCCGCGGCCCCTTCCCAGGAGACCGCGCCATGCCGCTCGCGCCCGCCGCCCCCAGCATGCAGGACCACATGCGCCGGATGCTCCGCGCGCACCCCGCCCCGGTCGAGCTGGCCGGCGACGAGGGGGCGCTGCTCGAGGCGATCGAGGCCTGCGTCGACTGCGCCCTGACCTGCTCGGCGTGCGCCGACGCCTGCCTCGCCGAGCCCGGGGTGGCCGAGCTGCGCGCCTGCATCCGGCTCAACCAGGACTGCGCCGACATCTGCGACGCGACGGGACGCATCCTCGCGCGCCTGACCGCCCCCGACTCGCCGGTGGTGGGCGGGCTGCTGCGCGCGTGCCTGGCCGCCTGCCAGGCGTGCGGCGCCGAGTGCGAGCGCCACGCCGCGCACCACGACCACTGCCGCGCCTGCGCCGAGGCGTGCTTGCGCTGCGAGGAGGCGTGCGGGCGGCTGCTGGCGCGGCTCCCCGGGCGCGCCTAGCTTTCGCCCCTGTGAGAGCGCGGGGCGGCCGGCCGTTCGTGTGGCCCGCCGCCCCGCGCCCTGTTTGCATCCCAGGACCGGAATGGCTCGTGCGGAGCGGGGCTTCGCCGACCGAACAGCCGCGCGTCGCGCGGCGAGGTGACCCGTGAACGACCGCATGCCCGCCGACGAGACCCAGATGCCCCCGGAGGCGCCCGACGCCCCGGACGCCCCGGACGCGACCGCGCCGGACGCGAACGACGAGCAGCCCGGCTTCGCCGCCCTCGGGCTCGACCGCGCGCTGCTGCAGGCGCTGACCGCCCTCGGCTACGAGGAGCCGACCCCGATCCAGGCCGCCGCCATCCCGCCGCTGCTGGCCGGGCGCGACCTGCTCGGCCAGGCCGCCACCGGGACCGGGAAGACGGCCGCGTTCGCCCTCCCGCTGCTGCACCGGCTGCTGGCGCACGAGTCGCGGAGCGACCGCCGCCGCGCCCCGGGCGCGCTGGTCCTCGTGCCGACGCGCGAGCTGGCGATGCAGGTCGCCGAGGCGATCCACAAGTACGGCAAGGGCTTCGGCGCGCGCGTGCTGGCCGTCTACGGCGGGCAGGCGTTCGAGCCGCAGCTGCGCGCGCTGCAGCGCGGCGTCGACGTGGTGGTGGGGACGCCCGGGCGCGTGCTCGACCACATCAACCGCAAGACGCTCGACCTGTCGCGCGTCGGGACCGCGGTGCTCGACGAGGCCGACGAGATGCTCGACATGGGCTTCGCCGACGAGCTGGAGTCGATCCTCGAGCAGCTGCCGCCGGCCGACACGGGGCGCCAGACGGCGCTGTTCAGCGCCACCATGCCGCCGCGCATCGCCGCCATCGGCGAGCGCCACCTGCGCGACCCCGAGCGCGTGTCGATCGCGCGCGAGCGCGTCGCCCCGGGCGAGGCGCCGCGCGTGCGGCAGACGGCGTTCGTGGTGCGCCGCGAGCACAAGCTGGCCGCCCTCGGCCGCGTGCTCGACATGGAGGCGCCGACGTCGGCGATCGTCTTCTGCCGCACGCGCGGCGAGGTGGACGAGCTGACCGAGTCGCTGGCGGGGCGCGGCTACCGCGCCGAGGCGCTGCACGGCGGGCTGTCGCAGGACCAGCGCGACCGCGTGATGCGCCGCTTCCGCGAGGGGAGCACCGAGCTGCTGATCGCGACCGACGTCGCGGCGCGCGGGCTCGACGTGGAGCAGCTGTCGCACGTCGTGAACTACGACCTGCCGACGTCGCCCGACGTCTACGTGCACCGCATCGGGCGCACGGGGCGCGCGGGGCGCGAGGGCGTGGCGATCACGCTGGCGCAGCCGCGCGAGCACCGCCTGCTGCGCAACATCGAGGAGCTGACCGGGCAGCCGATCCGCGTCGAGGCGGTGCCGTCGGTGGTCGACCTGCGGGCGCGCCGGCTGGAGCTGCTGCGGGCGTCGCTGCGCGAGGCGATCGTGGCCGACGGCTTCGACCAGTACCGCGGCGTGGTGCAGTCGCTGGCCGAGGAATTCGACGTGATGGACGTCGCGATGGCGGCGGTCCAGCTGGCGCACGCGGCCGAGGGGGGCGCGGCGGCCGAGCAGGACGCGCAGGACATCCCGGCGCTGAACTTTCCGTCGGGGCCGGGGCGCGGGCGGAGCGACCGCTTCGGGCGCGGCGACCGCTTCGACCGCGGGGATCGCGGCGACCGTGGCGATCGCGGCAGCCGGTTCGGCGGACGCGAGCGGACCGAGCGTCCGGACCGCGGCGACCGCGGCGACCGGTTCGCGCGTCCCGAGCGGGGCGAGCGCGCCGAGCGGGCGGAGCGTCCGGAGCGCGCCGAGCGCCCGCGGGAGGAGCGCGGCTTCGACCGCGGCTACGAGCGTCCGCCGCGCGAGGAGCGCGGGTACGAGCGCGAGCGCCCGCGCCGCGACGGCTGGGGCGGCGACGCCCGCGAGGAAGTCGGAGGCCAAGCGGTCTTAGGAAGACAAATCGTGGTCTCAACTCC
>NZ_JARGEK010000301.1 GCF_029211165.1 Roseisolibacter sp. H3M3-2 | reverse complement strand
CGGCGTGCGCGCGGCGCGCGGGGGGGCGGGTGGCCAGCCGCGTGACGATCCCGGCCCGCGCGCGGGGCGTGGCGAGCGCGACCCGGGGGCGGCTGGCGCGTCTGTACGCAGAGGTCCGCCGGACGGGCCGATCGACGTCGACGTGGCGGACGCGGCGACGCTCGATCGGCTCCCCGGCATCGGGCCCGCGCTGGCGCGTCGGATCGTCGACGACCGGGCGGCCCGCGGCGCCTTCGGCTCGCTGGAGGCGCTGGGGGAGGTGCGGGGCGTGGGGCCGCGCGTGCTCGGGCGGCTGGCGCCGCACGTCGTCTTCTCCGGACCGCCCCGTCCTCCGTCGTCGTCCGTCGTCCCGCCCGCCGGCCGGCGGCGGCGCGCCTCCCGGTCCGCCCCGTGAGCGCGTCGCCGCGCCGGCCGTCCCCGTCCTCCCGCCATGGCCGCCCCCGTCACCGCGCCTCCCGCCGCCGACCGCGAGCGCATCGGCGAGCTCCTCGTGAAGGAGGGGCTCGTCACGCGCGAGCAGCTGTCGCGCGCGCTGTACGAGCAGCAGCAGACCGGGGCGCGGCTGGGCTACTGCCTGGTGAAGCAGGGGGCGATCGAGGAGACGATGCTCGTCAAGACGCTGGCGCGGCAGTACCGCATGCCGGCCGTCGACCTGGCGCGCTTCGAGGTGGACCCGCGGGTGCTCAAGCTCGTGCCGGCGGAGCTGGCGTCGCGCTACGTCGTGTTCCCGCTGAAGCGGGACGGGCGGACGCTGACCGTGGCGCTGAGCGACCCGTCGAACCCCGGGGTGCTCGAGGACCTCAAGTTCATCACCCGCTACGACATCTTCCCGGTCGTCGCCGGCGAGCACACGCTGCGGGCGCTGGTCGAGAAGCACTACGAGAGCGGCGACCAGCAGATGCAGTCGCTCCTCGCCGAGATCGCGGGCGAGGAGGGGGACGTCGAGGTCCTGGAGAGCCAGGAGGACGACGGCGGGAACGGGATGGCGGGGGTGGACGAGGCGCCGGTGGTGCGCCTGGTGAACGCCATCCTGACCGAGGCGGTGAAGCGCGGGGCGAGCGACATCCACGTCGAGTGCTTCGAGCACGAGCTGCGGGTGCGCTTCCGCATCGACGGCGCGCTGCAGGAGGTGATGAAGCCGCCGATGAAGCTGAAGCCGGCGCTCATCAGCCGCCTCAAGATCATGTCGTCGCTGAACATCGCCGAGCGGCGCGTGCCGCAGGACGGGCGCCTCAAGATCAAGGTCGGGAAGCGCGTCATCGACTTCCGCGTGAGCACGCTGCCGACGCTGTTCGGCGAGAAGATCGTGCTCCGCATCCTCGACAAGGGGAACCTGACGCTCGACCTCGAGACCTTCGGCATCGAGCCGGCCGCCGAGTCGGCGCTGATGGAGGCCATCAGCAACCCGTACGGGATGGTGCTGGTGACCGGCCCCACCGGCTCCGGCAAGACGACGACGCTCTACAGCTGTCTCTCCAAGATCAACGACGGGGAGACGAACATCATGACCGCCGAGGACCCGGTCGAGTACAACCTCTTCGGGATCAACCAGGTGCAGGTGCGCCCCGAGGTGGGGCTGACGTTCGCGGCGGCGCTGAAGGCGTTCCTGCGCCAGGACCCGAACGTCATCATGCTCGGCGAGATCCGCGACCTGGAGACGGGCGGGATCGCCATCAAGGCCGCGCTCACCGGCCACATGGTGCTGTCGACGCTGCACACGAACAGCGCGCCCGAGACGGTGACCCGCCTGCTGGACATGGGGCTGGAGCCGTTCAACGTGGCGAGCGCCGTGAACCTGGTGCTGGCGCAGCGGCTGGTGCGGCGGATCTGCGGGAAGTGCAAGGTGCGGCGCCCCGTGGACCTCGCCGAGCTGACGGCGGCCAAGGCGACGCCGAAGACGACGCTGCGGGAGCTCCGGTTCACGCAGCGGGCGCTCGACGACGCGAAGGCGCGGGCGACCCCGGAGGCGGCGCCGCTGCTGGGCGGCGTCACGCTCGACACCGCGGTGGGCGACCTGCCGTGGTGGAAGGGCGCCGGGTGCGACCACTGCGCCGGCACGGGGCTCAAGGGGCGGCAGGGGCTCTACGAGGTGATGGTGCTGTCCGGCGCGCTGCGGAAGCAGGTGCTCAAGTCCCCCGACGCGGCGGCGCTGCGCGACGCGGCGGTGGCGGAGGGGATGCTCACGCTGCGCATGGACGGCTGGCTGAAGGTGCTCAAGGGCGTGACCACGCTCGAGCAGGTGATCCGGGAGACCTCCGCATGACCGACACGACCACGCCGACGGCGCCGGCGGCGCCGCAGCTCAACCTCCGCACGCTGCTCGAGGAGATGGTCTCGCGCGGCGCGTCCGACCTCCACATCACGGCCGGCGAGCGGCCGAAGCTGCGGCTCGACGGCGAGATCGTGAACGCCACGTACGAGTCCACGCTGTCGCCGCGCGACACGCAGACGCTGGCGTACTCGGTGCTGACCGACAACCAGAAGAAGCGGTTCGAGATGGAGGACGAGCTGGACTTCTCGTTCGGCATCCAGAACCTCGCCCGCTTCCGCGGCAACGCGTTCAAGCAGCGCGGGTGCGTGTCGCTGGCGGTGCGCCAGATCCCGTTCGCGATCAAGCCGCTGGCGGACCTCGGGCTCCCGTGGCCGGTGGCCAACTTCGCCGACAAGCCGCGCGGGCTGGTGCTGGTGACCGGGCCGACGGGGTCGGGGAAGTCGACGACGCTGGCGGCGCTGCTCGACAAGATCAACAAGGAGCGGCGCGGGCACATCATCACGGTCGAGGACCCGATCGAGTTCGTGCACCGCCACCAGAACTGCATCGTCAACCAGCGCGAGGTGGGGACGGACACGAAGTCGTTCCAGAGCGCGCTGAAGTACGCGCTGCGCGAGGACCCGGACGTCATCCTGATCGGCGAGATGCGCGACCTGGAGACGATCCAGGCGGCGCTGACCATCGCCGAGACGGGGCACCTGGCGTTCGCGACGCTGCACACGAACAGCGCGGCCGAGGCGATCAACCGCATCATCGACGTCTTCCCCAGCCACCAGCAGTCGCAGGTGCGGGCGCAGCTGGCGTTCGTGCTGGAGGGGATCGTGACGCAGACGCTGGTGCCGAAGGCGAGCGGGCGCGGGCGCGTGCTGGCGGCCGAGGTGCTGGTGGTGACGCCGGCGATCCGGGCGCTGATCCGCGACGACAAGGTGCACCAGATCTACTCGCTGATGCAGGGCGGGAAGAAGTTCGGGATGCAGACGCTGAACGACGCGCTGTACCAGCTCTACCTGAACCGGCAGGTGGCGGTGGAGGAGGCGGTGCGCGTCACGAGCCACCCGAACGAGTTCCTGCAGATGATCGGCCGGCAGCCGCAGGACGACGCGCCGACGGGGCCGACGGCGAAGACGGCGTCCGTGCCCCCGAGCATGCAGAAGCGGTAGGGGCGCTGCGGGCTGCGGGCTGCGGATTCCGAACCCGCAGCCCGCAGCCCGCGGCGCCCGGCGGCGACCCACTCCGAATCACGACGATGCCTACCTTTGCCTACACGGCGAGAGCTCTGAACGGCGACCTCCGCTCGGCGACGCTCGATGCGCCGTCGCGCGACGACGCGGTGCTGATGCTGAAGCGCATGCGCCTGTCCGTCCTCAAGATGGACGAGGCGTCGAAGCGCCCGAAGGGCGGGTCGAAGGTGCCGATGCGTGACATCGTCATCTTCACGCGCCAGTTCTCGACGATGATCAACGCGGGCCTCCCGCTGGTGCAGGCCCTCGACATCCTCGCCAAGCAGAGCGAGCACAAGGGGCTGCAGGACATCACCAAGGCCGTGGTGTTCGAGGTCGAGAGCGGGGCGACCGTCGCCGACGCGATGCGGAACCACCCGAAGGGGTTCACGGACCTCTACACGAACATGGTGGCGGCCGGCGAGGCGGGCGGTATCCTCGACACGATCCTGATGCGCCTGGCGACCTTCCTCGAGAAGAACGACCGCCTGGTGCGCAAGGTGAAGGGCGCGATGGTCTACCCGGCGGTGATCATGAGCGTCGCCGCGCTGGCGATCATCATCCTGCTGTGGAAGGTCATCCCGGTGTTCAAGGACATGTTCGCCTCGGTGAACATGGAGCTCCCGCTCCCGACCAAGATCGTGATCGGGATGTCGGCCTTCCTGAACAGCTACTGGTGGGCGCTGGGGCTGGGCGCGGTGGGGCTGACGCTGATGGTGCAGCGCGTCTACGCCACCCCGGAGGGGAAGCTGGCGATCGACCGCATGCTCCTGAAGATGCCGGTGCTCGGCGACGTGCTGCGCAAGGCGTCGGTGTCGCGCTTCACGCGCACGCTGGGGACGCTGATCTCGTCGGGCGTGCCGATCCTCGACGGGCTGGAGATCACGGCCCGCACGGCCGGCAACCGCGTGGTGCAGGACGCGATCATGGCGTCGCGCGCGTCGATCGCCGGCGGCGACACGATCGCGGCGCCGCTGGCCAAGTCGAACGTCTTCCCGCCGATGGTGATCTCGATGATCGCGGTCGGCGAGCAGACGGGCGGGCTGGACGAGATGCTGTCGAAGATCGCCGACTTCTACGACGACGAGGTGGACGCGGCGGTGAGCGCGCTGCTCTCGCTGCTGGAGCCGATCATGATCGTGATCCTCGGCGTGGTGGTCGGCGGGATGATCGTCGCCATGTACCTGCCGATCTTCGACATGGTGAACGCGGTGCAGTGAGGCGCCGCCCGTCCTGACGGCGGCCGGCCGCGTCTCGCGGCCGGCCGCTCAGCGCAGCCGGGTCAGACGCACCGCGCGCGCGGTCGGCGCCATCGACACGAGCTCGAGCGACACCCCGCGCGGCCCGTCCCCCATCAGGTACAGCGCGGCGTGCGCGCCGTCGGCGGCCGACAGGGCGTGCTCGCCGCCCGCACGCCGGCCGGCGCGGCCGGGGAAGCCCGCGGCGAGCGGCCCGGACACGCGCGCGCGCTCGGCGTGGTCCCACGCGGTGTAGCGCGGCAGGTCGTGTGCGACGCCCGGGTCGATCAGCCCGGCGGTGACGCTCGCGAGCGCCTGCCGGTCGACCAGCTCCGCGTAGCCGACGCCCAGCACCGAGGCGAGGTGCGCGATGACCGCCGGGCGGTCGTTCCAGTCGACCGGCGTCTGGACCAGCCGCTGGTACAGCGTCGGCCGCCGCCCGTGCTCGGTCGACGCCTCGCCCGCCAGCTCGCGCAGGAAGACGAGCATCCGCGCGTTCGCGCCGTAGCGGCCGTTGGCCTGCCACGGGCCGAGCGCCGGCTGCGTGCCCCACATGCCGAGCGCGCCGCCGGTGACCGCCGGGGCGTCGGCGCCGACGCCGGCGTGCCGCGCGCGCAGCGGCTGCCCCGACGCGATGCGACTGGCCGTCTCCTCCGCGACCGTGGCCAGCCCCTCGCCGATGATGCCGGCGATGCGGTACCGGCGGCTCGTCAGCGCGTCGGCGTTGTGGGCGTACTCGTGCAGGAACACCCCCGCGACCGAGGCGGCGTCCTGGCTCTGGGGCATTGCCAGCCGGTCGGCGCTGACCAGGCTCACCACCATCTCGGAGGAGCGCGGGCAGCTCGCCTGGGTCGTGAGGTTCGAGGTGCCGAGCGGGCCGTCGTAGGCGAACCCGGTGGCGTTCGGGAGGGTGCCGAGCAGCACGTAGAAGCGGCCGCCGCCCCCGGCCGGGGGCCGGTAGTCGGCGTCGAAGAGCGAGCGCATCGTCGGCAGCAGCAGCCGGTCCGTCATCGCCGCCGCGTCGCGCAGCCAGCCGAGCTTCGCCGGGTCGAGGTACGCGGCGGCCGACGGGTGCCGCAGGTCGACGACGGCGACGACGCTCCCCGAGATCGCGACGACCTTCGCCGGGAAGCTCGCCACCGACGCCGGCGCCTGCTGGCAGATCTGCGCCTGCCCGGAGAACCAGTCGACGAAGCGCAGCGTGTCCCCCACGACCGCGGTGGCGTAGCGCGGGTCGAACTGGACCGGCGCCTGCGCGTGGCTGCCGGTCAGCGCGGTCGTCCCGGGGATCGCGGGCTCCGCCAGCGTCCCGGCGCCGCGTGCGGCGAGCGACGCGAGCGGTCCGCGCGCGGCGGACGACGCGGCCGTCGCCGCGGACATCGTACGCAGCGACAGCACGA
>NZ_JARGEK010000300.1 GCF_029211165.1 Roseisolibacter sp. H3M3-2 | reverse complement strand
CACGTGGTCGCCGGCGCCGCGCTCGCGCTGCTCGCCGGCGCGGCGGCCGCGGGGCTCGACCTCGTGCGGCGCGCGCCCGCCGCCCCGGCCGACGCGACGCCGGCGATTGCGGTGCTCCCGTTCGAGCACCAGGGCGACACCGCCGACGCGTACCTCACCGACGGCATCACCGACGAGATCCGCGGGCGGCTCACCGGCGTGCGCGCGCTCACGGTCATCGCGCGCGCGAGCTCCAACCAGTCCGCGCGCGACGGCGGCTCGCCCGCCGAGATCGCCGAGGCGCTCGGCGTCCGCTTCCTGCTCACGGGCACGGTGCGCGTGGCGGGGAGCGGCGCCGGGCGGCGCGTGGTGGTGCGCCCGGAGCTGGTCGAGGTGTCGCGCGACGGGCAGGCACGGAGCCGCTGGCAGGCGCCGTTCGAGGCGGAGTTCCGCGACGTGGTCGGCATGCAGTCCGACATCGCCGGCCGCGTGGTGTCGGCGATGGCGCTGCCGACGACCGCGGAGGACCGGTCGCGCGTCACGCGCGTCGCGCCGCGCGACCCGGCGGCCTACGACCTGTACCTGCAGGCGCAGGCGCGGGTGGACTGGGGCGCGCGCAGCGACGCCGCCTCCAACCTCGCGGCCATCCCGCTCTACGAGGCCGCCGTCGCGCGCGACGGCGCGATGGTGGAGGCGTGGGGCGCGCTCGCGGGCTCGCTGGTGCTCGCGTACGCCAACGGCGTCCCGACGCGCGCGCTGGCGGAGCGGAGCCGCGCCGCCGCGCTCCGGACCCTCGCGCTCGACCCGGCGGGGATGACCGGCGCCAGCGCGCACGGCCTGTACCTGCGGCTCGTGGAGCGGGACAAGGGGCGCGCGCTCGCCGAGTACCGGCGGGCCGTGGCCGCGAGCCCGAACGACGCGCAGGCGAACAACGCGTACGCGGTGGCGCTGTTCGACGTCGGCCGCCTGGAGGAGGCGCTGCCGTACTTCGAGAGGGCGCGGCGGCTCGACCCCCGGCAGCCGTTCCGCGCGCTCGCCGACCTGCTCGCCGCGCTCGGCCGGCTCTCCGAGGCGCGGGAGATCGCGGGCCGGAGCTGGGCCGTGGCGCCGTCCGTCCGGGCGGCCGCCCCGCGCGTCGGCATCGAGCTCGCCGCGGGCGACACCGCGGCCGCGCCGCGGGCCGCCGAGCAGGCGGTGCACGAGCTGCCCAGCGACCAGGTGCTGGGGGACCTCGGGAGCCACGCGCTCGGCTGGGTGCTGGCGCCCGGCGACGTGCGGCGGATGCTGGCCCTCGGCCCCGAGGCGTTCCCGGACGGCGCGAGCGGGCGGGCGCTCGTGCGCGCGCGCCACCACTACCTGCAGGGCGACTCGGCGCGCATGCGCGCGTGGGCCGACTCCGCGGCGCGGCTGCGGCGCGCCGAGCTGCGCGAGGTGCCGGACGACACGCGGCTGATGTCCGGCCTCGCGTCGGCCGAGGCGTTCGGCGGGCGCGGCGCGGCCGCCCTCGACCTCGCGCGCCGCGTGATCGCGACGGAGCGGCGGCTCGCCGGCGGCGGCGTCACGCGGAACCTCCCGGACTACATCTACCTCGCGGCGGAGGCCGCGGTGGTCGCCGGCCGGCGCGACGCGGCGCTGGCGTGGCTCGGCGAGCTGCGGGCGATCCCGTCGGTCTACACGCCCGCCTGGCTGCGCGTCGACCCGACGTGGGCGGTGCTGCGCGGGGACGCGCGGTTCGCGCCGCTGCTCGCCGACCCGCGCCCGGCGTCCCCGGCGCCGCGCTGACCGAACGCGGTCAGGCGCGCCCGCGCCGGCGCGCGACCGCGGCGACGCCGACGAGCCCCGTGGCGAGCAGCGCCCACGTCCCCGGCTCCGGCACCGTCGCGGTGCCGAACGTCGCCTCGAAGTACGTGTCGTACGGCCCCTCGCCGCGCGGGCCGGTGGCGCGCCACGCGCTCCCGTCGAAGTAGACGAAGCTGCCGCCGGCGTAGCGCTCGGCCCCCGACGGGTCGTAGCCGGGGACCGCGTACCCGGTGCCCCCGCCGAG
The DNA here is from genome assembly GCF_029211165.1 of Roseisolibacter sp. H3M3-2. Classification (GTDB taxonomy): domain Bacteria; phylum Gemmatimonadota; class Gemmatimonadetes; order Gemmatimonadales; family Gemmatimonadaceae; genus Roseisolibacter. The sequence goes on along the minus strand of NZ_JARGEK010000300.1, from coordinate 4,134 downwards.
GATCACCGCGAGGTACGACTGCCCCTCGAGTAGCGGGAGCGCGCCGGTGAACGGCGTCTCCGCCTGGGGGAACATGAAGGTCGCCGGCACGCTCGCCACCGCGGGGCCGACCGGCGCGGCGCCATCCCAGCGGTAGATCTCGAAGGTCAGCGTCGACGTGGCCGGGGAGCCGCCCAGCGCGAGCGACCAGCGGAACTCCTGCAGCACCGGGAAGCCGACGGGGACGACGAACGTCTGCCCCTGCGGCAGCCCGAAGTCCTGCTGGAAGACGGCGGCCCCGTCGCCCGGCCCGAACTGCCCCGGCCCGATGGTGACGGTCTGCGCGGCCGCCGGCGCGGCGGGGAGGGCGAGGGCGGCGAGGGCCGCGACGACCGCGGCGGCGGGTGTGCGACGACGCATGCGACTTCGGGGACGGGGGACGGCGCGGCTCCACGGCGGAGCCGACGCGCGGGGGCGCGCCCCCGCGCGCGGGTACACGCGAACCGCCGCACGAACCGGACATCGTCGCGGCCGCGCGCGCGGCGGTATGTTCGGGGCCGGACGCCCGCCGCCCATCCCCCGCGCACCGCCCCGATGCCCCGACGTCGCCCGCCACGCCGCGCCCGCACGCTCGGCGTGGCGCTGCTGCTCGCCGCCACGACCGCCCTCCCGGCCCAGGAGTCGCGCCCCGGGCCGTTCGACGGGCCGAGCGCGTGGCCGGCGATCCGCCGCGCGCGCATCGCCCGGCTGCTCCCGGCGGCCATGCGCGAGGCGAACGTCGACGCGTGGGTCGTGATGCTGCGCGAGAACGCCAACGACCCGCTGGCGCTGCACGTCGGCGGCGAGAACGCCGGCGCGCCCTCGGCGGTGCTCCTCTTCCGCGTCGCCGACGCGAGCGGGGGCGACCGCGTGCGCTCGGTCATGGTCGCCGGCTTCGGCGAGGCGATCGCGCTGCGCGAGCTGGCGCTGCACGACTCGGTCGTGGTCTACGACGGCGGGGTGCCGGGGCTGGAGCGCGCGATCGCCGAGCGGCTCGCCGCGGCGGCGCCGGCGCGCGTCGCCGTCAACAGCGGCGGGAGCGGGATGGCCGACGGGCTGTCGTGGACGCAGCGCACGGGGCTCGAGCGCGCCCTCGGCCCCGCGCTCGCCGCGCGCCTCGTCCCCGCCGAGCCGATGGTGCGCGCGTGGCTCGCCGTGAAGCTCCCCGAGGAGGTCGCGATCATGCGCCGCGCGGCCGCGCTCACCGTGCGGCTGGAGGAGGAGGCGTACGCGACGATCGTCCCCGGCGTCACACGCGACCACGACCTGGCGGCGTTCCTCAAGCGCCGCATGCGCGAGCTGGGCGTCGAGGACGGCTGGTCGCCGGCGCAGAACCCGAGCGTGAACTCGGGGCCCGACCGCGGCCACTCGCACGCCAGCGACCGCGTGATCCAGGGGGGCGACGTGATCCAGACCGACTTCGGCATCAAGGTGCACGGCGTCTGGGTCACCGACATCCAGCGCTTCGCCTACGTGCTGCGCCCGGGGGAGACCGCGCCGCCGCCTAAGGTCGAGCGGCGCTGGCGGCAGGCGGTGGCCGGCGGGCGCGCGGCGTTCGACGCGATGCGGCCGGGCGCCACCGGCGCGCAGGTGGACTCCGCGCAGCGCGTGGCGATGGCGGCCGCCGGCTCGCTCCCCGTGCCGTGGGGCACCGGGCACGCCGTCGGGTACTGGGCGCACGACGCGGGGCCGGGGCTCAACCGCCGCGAGACGCGGACGCTGGCCGCCGGGCACGTCCTCGCGTTCGACGGCTTCCACGCATGGGCGTTCGACGCGCGCGCCGGCGCCGACCCGGCGCCGGCGTGGGGCGCCGGGACGAAGACGATCTCGGTCGAGGAGATGGCGGTCGTCACGGCGACCGGCGCCGAGTACCTCGTGCCGCCGCAGGAGCGGCTGATCCTCGTGCCCGCGCGGGGCGCGCCGCGCGCGCCCCGCGCGACGCCGCTCAGGGCTTCGCCACCAGGTCGCTGAGCGCGACGCGGTACTCGCGCGCCTGCGCGTCGTAGCTCACGCGGTAGGCGGTCGGGTAGCTCCCCGGCTGGCGGACCGCGGCCGCGGAGGGGATCGGCGTCACGGCGTCCGGGCGCGAGAGCAGATGGGCGCGCGTGATCATCGGCTCGTAGAACGTGACCTGCCCGTCCCACGTGCCGTAGATGAAGGTGCGCGTGAACGCGCCGCCGTTGAACTCGGGGGAGCGCACGTCGAACCAGTGCACGCCCATCATCGGCACCGCCGCGTCGGCCGGCGCGCCGCCCGGCGGCACGAGCGGGACGTAGTGCGGCGGCAGGTACTCCGGCGTCGGCACGCGGTTCGCCTTCGCCGCGAACGCCGGGTCCGACGGCATGATCGCGTCGCGCTCGGCCTTCGAGATCGTGTAGAAGTGGAAGTCGAAGTGCGGGTCGGTGTAGACGCCCATCGGCGGGTGGCCGTGCGCGTTCCAGTCGAGCTGCACGAACTGGTAGGGCGCCGGGCTCCGGGCCGGGAGGCGCAGGTCGTACATGTACATCCCGTCCTCCGTCGGGAGCCCGCGCAGCGCGCCCTCGTCGAGCGCGACGCCCAGCTCCACGGCGCGCTGCCCGTCCTTCGCGTCGAGGAGCACGTAGGTGCGCGCCGCCCCCTCGCCGACCTTCACCGGCGGGCCGTACTGGCGGTGCACCCCGGCCGCCTCGGCGCGGGCGCGCGCGGGCTCCGCGTTCGCGTCGACGGGGAGCGGGGCGGGCGCGTCCGGCGCGCAGGCGCCGAGCACGAGGAGGGCGACCGCCTGGGCGAGGCGGGCGGGGCGAGGGAGGACCGGCATGGGAGCGGCGCGTCGCGGGAGTCGGATCGGCGTGCGGGGTGCACGCCCTCCCGGGAAGACGGAAAACGCCGACGGATCGGCTCAGCGGGGAGCGCGCAGCAGCCGCCGGAAGCGCGGGTCGTCGCGCAGCGACGCCAGCCAGGGGTCCAGCACGAGCCAGCGCGTCGAGACGCTCGGCAGGACGGCGGGGAGCCCCGCCTCCAGCTCGTCGAGCGCCGGGCCGCTCCGGCCGAGCCGCGCGGCGACGCGCGCGAGGGTGAAGCTGGTCCACCGGCGCCCGCTCACGTCGGCGGTGTCGAGCGCCACGGCGCGGCGCGCAGCGCGCAGCGCGTCGTCCGCGCGCCCGAGCGTCGCGTCGGCCACGGCGAGCGTCTCGTGCAGCTCGGGCTCGTCGGGCTGCGTGCGCAGGGCCTCGAGCGCCGCGAGGCGGGTCGAGTCGGCGTGGCGCCGCGCGTCGGCGGCCCGCCCCGCGCCCTCGAAGTGCAGCGCCTTGAGGCGGTGGAGCCGCCACGCCGGCCGGTGCGAGCCGGCGACGCTCAGCGTGTCGATCACCGCCCGCGTGCGCGGGTCGAGCAGCGGCCACAGGAGCGGCGCCACGCGCAGCCCGTTGGCCCCGGCCAGCACCTGCGCGATCCGCCCGCGCTCCACGCGCGTCTCGCCGAGGGCGAGCGTGCGCCGCGCGGCCGCGGTGTCGCCGCGCGCGTTCACCAGCGAGAGCGCCTGCGCGACGTACGCCGCCGGGCTGCGCGGGTCGAGGGCGAGCTGCCGCTCGCGCACGCGCACCGCCTCGTCGAAGCGGCGGCCGTTGTCGTACGCGTTGGCCAGCTCCGCGGGCCACGCGGGGGAGCGCGGGTCGAGCGCGGCGGCGCGCGCGTAGCTCGCCGCGGCGTCGTCGGCGCGTCCCAGCGCCAGCTGCTCGTACCCGAGCGCGCCGTGCAGCTCGGCCGAGTTCGGGTTGCTGCGCAGCGCGAGGAGGAAGCGCTCGACCGCCTGCCAGCGGTCGCCCGGCAGGCGCCCCAGCGCGAGCACCCCCTCGGGCAGCGTGGAGTCGAGCGCCACCGCGCGGTCGGCGGCGGCGCGGGCGCGGGCGAGGCGGTCGGCCGGCCGGGCGTCGTCGCGCGACTCGTGCATCGTCTGCTGCACGAGCGCGAAGCGCGCCCACGCGGCGGCGAAGTCGGGGTCGCGCGCGATGGCGCGGTCGTACCAGCGCACCGCCTCCGCGCGGGCGTCGGGCAGGTTGGCGCGCCCGCCCGCGATCGCGGCGTTGCCGCGCAGGTAGTCCGCGTACGCCTCGGCGTCGCGCCGCGAGCGCCGCAAGG
>NZ_JARGEK010000030.1 GCF_029211165.1 Roseisolibacter sp. H3M3-2 | reverse complement strand
GCCGGCGAGGGCGCGCGCCACCGCGGCCAGCCGTCCGGCGGCGGCCAGCGCGTCGGCCACCGTCCCGACGACGGCGAGCGGGTCCTGCGGGAGGTACGCGACGCGGCCGGCGCGGCGGACGTGCCCCGCGCGCGGCGCGTCGACGCCGGCCAGCAGGCGGAGGAGGGTGCTCTTCCCGCTCCCGTTGGGCCCGACGAGCCCCGTGCGCTCGCGCCCGACGCCCAGCGTCAGGTCGGCGAACAGGGTGCGCCCGTCGGGGAGGGGCGCGGCGAGGGCGTCAGCGACGAGGTACGGCGGGGCGGACGGACGTGACATGCGAAGCTCCTGGCGTGGGGTGATGGGATCGGGATGCCAGGAGCTGCAGCACGGGGGTCACTCCGCTGGGGTGGGTCGCCGGGGCGCCTCGGCGCGCGCCGCGTACGTACTCTGCACCAAACCTGACTCGTAGGCCACCGTGCGCACATGGGTCATTCGCACATCCCCGCCCACGTCGCCGAACAGCGGGATGCCGACGCCGAGCAGCACGGGGACGCGGGTCACGGTGAGCGCGTCGAGCCGCCCCTCGCGCAGGAAGCCGCGGATCACCTGCCCGCCGTCGACGTAGGCGTGGCGCGCGCCGGCGGCCTCGAGGCGCGCGACCAGCGCGGCGACCGGCCCCGGGTGCACCTCGACCTTCCCGCGGAACCGCTCGGGGAGGTCGGCCTCCTTCAGCGTGGTGCTGAGCACGACGACGCGGCGGTCGCCGTAGGGCCACGGCATGTCGAAGCCGGCGACCACGTCGTACGTCGCGCGCCCCCACACGATGACGTCGACGTCGGCGAGGAACGCCGCGTAGCCGTGGTCGTCCTCGGGCGGCGCGTCGGGGTCGGCGCCGGGGAGCCAGTCGAGGGCGCCGTCGGGGCGCGCGATGAAGCCGTCGAGGCTCGTGGCGATGAAGGCGGAGGCGCGGAGGGGCATGGAGACAACGGTACCTCGTCGCCTTACGAACTGCAGGGGACTCGGATGCTTCGGATGCGACGGACCCGTGCTGATACTCAGCGAGTCCTAGTTCATCCGCCCGTACTTCTTCATTGCCTGCACCACCCGCTCCCCCGGCAGCCCCGGCACGCGCAGCCCGTCGGCGCCGGTGAAGGTGGCGGGGGCGGCGAGCATCGCGTTCACCACGGCCTCCTCGGTCGCCGCGATCGTGGCGCGGAAGATCCCGTCGATCTGGTCGTTGGGGAGCATGCGCAGCGTCGCCACCGAGTCGTCGCGCCCCGCGCGCGCGTTGGCGGTGGAGAAGGCGAGGAAGAGGTCCCCCGAGAAGTTGGACGCGTGGCTGCCGAGCGCGCCCAGCCCCATCCCCACGCGCCGCGCGACGCGCGCCAGCTGGTGCGACACGAGCGGCGCGTCGGTGGCCACGACCACGACGATCGAGCCGCGCCCGAAGCGGTCCGCCGCCGCGTCGTCCCCCGGCGCCGGCGCGGCGTCGCAGCGCGGGACGCCCCGCAGGAAGGGGCGCGTCTGCGGGAGGGTGGCGCACAGGCGCAGGTCGCGCGTCTCGCGCCCCACGGGCACGCCGAGCACGCGCAGGTCGCCGCCGTAGTTGCACTGCACCAGCACGCCCACGGTGTAGCGCGCGCCGAGCGCGGCGACGACGCGCGACGACGTGCCGATCCCGCCCTTGAAGCCGTTGCACATCATCCCGGTGCCGCCGCCCACCGGCCCCTCGGTCACCGCGCCGCCGCGCGCCGAGTCGAGCGCGGCCCACGCGTGCTCGGGCTTCACGTGCTGCCCGTTGGCGTCGCTCAGCGCGTCGAAGGTCTCGGCGACGACGGGGTAGGTGAAGACGAGCGGGCGCCCGCGCGCGAGCTGCCACTGCACGGCGGCGTCGCGCACCGTGCCCACCGAGTGCGTCCCGGTCAGCAGGAGCGGCCCCTCGAGGAACCCCGACTCGGCGATCCAGTTCACGCCGGTCATGTCGCCGTTGCCGTTCTGGTTGAACGTGGCGGCCATGACGAAGTCCCAGCTCCCCTTCCCGCGCGGCAGGATCGCCGTCACCCCCGTGCGCACCGGCCCCTCCCCCGGCACCAGCCGCCCCTCGCCGCGCACGATCGTCGCGTGCCCGACCTCGACGCCGGCGACGTCGGTGATGGCGTTGTGGGGGCCCGTCTCGCCCTCGAACGGGATCCCCCAGGCGCGGGCCCGCTTCGACGGCTGCGCGGCGAGCACGGTCGGGACGAGCAGCAGCAGGATGCATCGCATGGCGAGATCTCCTCGTGGCCCGCGCTGCGGGCTGCGGGCTGCGGGCTGCGGATTTCGAACCCGCAGCCCGCAGCCCGCAGCCCTACTTGGTAACCAGCTCGATCCGCACCGGCTGCTCCGCCGGCACCGGCTCCCCCTTCAGCAGCCGGTACGCGCTCACCACCGCCTGCCGCCCCATCTCGGCGGGGAACTGCGCGACGGTGGCGTGCATGCGGCCGGCCGCGATGGCGGCGCGCGCGTCGTCCTGCGCGTCGAAGCCGACGACGGTCACCGCGCCCGCCTTCCCGGCGGCGGCGATCGCCTCGACGGCGCCGAGCGCCATCACGTCGTTGCACGCGAACACCGCCTGCACGCCGGGGTGCGCCTGCAGCACGTTCTGCATCACCTGGAAGGCGCGGTCGCGCTCCATGTCGGCGGGCTGCGACGCGACCACCGTCACGCCCGGCGACGCGGCGAGCGCCTCGCGGAAGCCGCGCAGCCGCGCGTCGCCGCTCTCGTGCCCCGGCACCCCCTCCAGCACCGCCACGCGCCCGGCGCCGCCGAGCCGCTCCGCGACGAAGCGCCCGGCCAGCCGCCCGCCGTCGACGTTGTCGGAGCCGACGAAGGTCGCCACGCGCCCGCCGGCCGCGCGCAGCGCCGCCGTGTCGACGCGCGTGTCGACGACGAGCACCGGCACGTCCGCCGCGTTCGCCTTCACGATCGCCGGCACGATCTCGCGCGAGCCGCTCGGCACCACCAGCAGCGCGGCCACGCGGCGCTGGATCAGGTTCTCGACGATCTGCAGCTGCCGCTCGGCGTCCACCTCGCGGTCGGCGGCCTGCACGACCAGCTCGAGGCCGAGCGAGTCGGCGGCGGCGCGCGCGCCGCGCTCCATGTCGACGAAGAACGGGTTGTTCATCGTCTTGGGGACGAGCGCGATCACCGGCCGCCCGCCGTCGCCGCCGCGGTTGCAGGCGGCGAGCGCGAACAGGGCGAGGGTCGCGAGCAGGCGTGTCATGCGCGGCGGGCGGCGAGGGCGTCCGCGCGGCGGCGCAGCGCCAGGTCGACCAGCACGGCCGCGACGATCACCACCCCGATCGCGACCTGCTGGAGGTAGGCGGAGACGCCGAGGAGGTTCAGCCCGTTGCGGAGCACCCCCATCGTCAGCGCCCCGGCGAGCGTGCCGAGCACCGTCCCCGTCCCGCCGAGCAGGGAGGTGCCCCCGATGACGACGGCGGCGATCGCGTCGAGCTCGTACGACAGCCCCGCGATCGGCTGCGCCGAGTCGAGGCGCGCCGTGAGCAGCACCGCGCACGCGGCGGCCAGCGCGCCGCTGACGACGTACACGGCCGCGGTGTGCGCGCGCACCGCCACCCCGCTCCACCGCGCCGCCTCGGCGTTGCCGCCGACGGCGCGCACGTAGCGGCCGAAGGTGGTGCGCGCGAGCACGAGCTGCGCGGCGCCGCACAGCGCGAGCATGACGAGCGCCGGCGCGGGCACCCCGAGCGGGCGCGCGGTGGCGAGGGCGCGCAGCCCCGGCGGGAAGCCCGAGATCGGGCGCCCGTCGGTGAGCAGGAGCGCGACGCCGCGGGCGACGCTCATCATCCCGAGCGTGACGATGAACGGCGGCAGCCGGCCGAGGGTGACGAGCGCGCCGTTCACCGCGCCGCACGCCGCCCCGGCGAGGAGCGCGAGGAGGATCGCCGCCGCCGCCGGCGCGCCGCCGCGCAGCGCGAGCCCCAGCGCCACCCCCGCGAGCGCCACGATCGCGCCCACCGACAGGTCGATCCCGCCGGTGAGGATCACGAACGTCATCCCGGTCGCCAGCACGCCGACGAGCGCCGTCTGCTCGGCGACGTTGAGCAGGTTGTCGACCGTCGCGAAGTACGGCGTGGCCGCCCACAGCGCCGCGCAGAGCAGCAGCAGGCCGGCGAACGCGCCCGTCTCGCGGTTGCGAAGCATCGGGCGAAGCTCGTCGCGTCGGCGGGGGGTGTCAACGGGGACGCGGCGGGCGGCGGGCTGCGGGCTGCGGGTTCTGAATCCGCAGCCCGCCGCCCGCCGCGTCCCTACGCCAGCCGCAGCGTCACCGTGAACGCGCTCCCCCTCCCCTCCTCCGACTCCACCGTCAGGTCCCCGCCCATCGCGCGCGCCAGGTCGCGGCTGATCGCCAGCCCGAGGCCGACGCCCTGCTGGCTGGCGTGGGTGCGGTGGCGGTCGATCTGCACGAAGGGCTCGAAGATGCGCTCGACCTGCGCCGCCGGGATCCCGCGCCCCGTGTCCGAGACGCGCAGCCGCACCACGCCCGCCGCCGCGTCGGTCGTGCAGAGGAGGGCGACGTGCCCGCCCGGCTCGGTGAACTTGATCGCGTTCGTGAGGAGGTTCAGCAGCACCTGCCGCAGCTTCTCGGGGTCGGCGCGCACGACGTGCGGGCTCCCCGGCGTGTCGGGGGCGCAGGCGTCGTGGTCGAAGGTGAGCCCCTTGGCCGCGAGCTGCGGCGCCACCAGCGACTCCAGGTCGGCCACCATCGGCCCCACCTCGACGTCGGCCACGTGCAGCTCGACCTGCCCCGCCTCCAGCCGCGCGAAGTTGAGGATGTCGGTGATGAGCCCCATCAGGTGCCGGTTGGCGCGGCGCACGCGGTCGAGGTCAGTGCGCTGCGCCTCGGTCAGCGGGCCGCGCACGCCCAGGGCGAGCAGCTCGGTGTACCCCTGGATCGCGTTGAGCGGCGTGCGCAGCTCGTGCGACATCGTGCCGAGGAACTCGCTCTTGGCGCGGTTCGCCGCCTCGGCGGCCTCGCGCGCGGCGTCGGCCGCCTCGACCGCGCGGCGCTCGCTCTCGACGTCGGTGCAGGTGCCGAACCAGCGCGTGACCCGCCCCTCGGCGTCGCGCACCGGGATCACGCGCGTGAGGAAGCGGCGGTACGCGCCGTCGGCGCCGCGCAGCGGGAAGGTCGTCTCGACCGGCGCGCCGGCGGCCATCGCGGCCTGCCACTCGCGCACGACGTCGGGGAGCGCGCGCGGGTCGTGCGCCTCCTGCCACCCCCACCCCGCCGCGCGGTCCGCCGCCATCCCCGTGTACTCGTACCAGCGCGCGTTGAACCAGTCGACCGCGCCGTCGGGGCGCGCCGTCCAGGCGATGGTCGGGATCGCGTCGACCATCGCGCGCAGCTGCCGCTCGCTCTCGGCGAGCGCCGCCTCGGCCTTCTTGCGCGCCGTGACGTCCTGGTAGTAGACCGCGAGACCGTCGGCCAGCGGGTACATGCGCATCGCCGCCCAGAAGTCGAGCGGCGGCGGGTAGTGCGCCTCGACGTCCACCGCCCGCCCCTCGCGCAGCGCGCGGAACGCGCCGTCGTAGAACGGCGTCCCGACCGCCTCCGCGAACTCCTCCCACAGGTGCTTCCCGATCAGCCCCTCGCGCGGGCGCCCGATCACCCGCTCGGTCGGCGGGTTGATGTAGGTGAGGCGCCAGTCGCGGTCGACGGTGAAGAACGGGTCGCTGATGGACTCGAACGCGTCGAGCAGGCGCCGGCGCGCGGCGTCGGCCTCGCGCGTGCGCTCGGCGAGCAGCGCGTGCGTGCGCGACAGCTCCTCCGCCTGCGCCTCCAGCTCGGTCGCGTTCTCCTGCAGCTGCTGGTTGGTGAGCTCGAGCTCGACCTGCTGCTCCTCGAGCTGCGCGTTGGCCTGCGCCAGCGCGCCGCGCGCGGCCTCGCTCTCGGCGAGCAGGCGCTCCACCTCGCGCCGCGCCCGCACGTGCTCGGTGACGTCGGTGCCGTGCGCGACGATGCCGGCCGGCGCGCCGTCGGGCGCGGCGACGGGGAGGTAGACGAAGTCGGCGAACCGCTCCTCGGGGGGCGCCCCCGGCGTGCGCGCGAGGGCGATCGGGAGCGCGCGCCCGACGAACGGCTCCCCGGTCGCGCGCACGCGGTCGAGCAGCGCGTCGAACCCCTGCCCGCGCAGCTCGGGGAGCGCCTCGAGCGCCGGGCGGCCGACGAGGTCGCGGCGGCCGACGAGGCGGTAGTACGCGTCGTTGGCCAGCTCGAACACGTGGTCGGGGCCCCGCAGCACGGCGAGGAACGCCGGCGCCAGGCGGAACGCCTCCTCGAGCTGCGCGCGCCCGCGCACCTCGGCGGTGACGTCGACGAAGGTGACGAGGACGCCGCCCACCGCGCCCGCCTCGTCGCGCACGGGCGCGTACGAGATGGTGAGGAAGCGGTCCTCGAGCGCGCCGCCCGGGCCGCCGCGCGCCAGCGCGTACCGCTGCTCGCGCAGCGTCACCGTCTCGCCGGCGCGCACGCGGGCGTAGATCGGCGCGTTGAACGCCCACGCCTCGGGCCAGCACTCGGCGGTCGGCCGCCCCAGCGCGCGCGGGTGCCGCGCGCCGAGGATCGGGACGTACGCGTCGTTGTAGAGCTGCGTCAGCTCGGCCCCCCACAGCACGACGCTCGGGAAGCCGAGGGCGAGCACGGTGGCCGCGGTGGTGCGCAGGCTCTGCGGCCAGCGGGCGACGGGGCCGAGGGGCGTCGAGGCCCAGTCGAGCGTCCGGCAGCGGCGGGCCATCTCGCCGTCGCCGGGGAAGTGCGCGTCCGCGCCGTCGCGGGCCGCGTGGCTGACCGTGGTGCTCACCCGTGCTGCCGTCCGGTTGCTGGCCCTTACTGTCGCGCCCGCCTAGTCGCGGGCCATAAACATGCGTCTGGCGCAATGTCTCGGGAGCACGGGGCGGCGGGCAAGGGTGGTGACGGCCGCGCATATTCCGCGCGCTCCCACCCCCACCAGCCAACGACGTGTCCGATCTCCCACACCCTCTCGACGTGCCGCTGCGCGTCGCGGTCATCGGCGCCGGCGCGGTCGGCGCGGTGCTCGGCGCCCGCCTCGCGCAGGCCGGCTGCGACGTCGCCTTCGTCGCCCGCGGCGCCACCCTCGACGCCCTGCGCGCGCGCGGGCTGGTGATCGAGCACCCGCAGGGCGACGTGCGCCTCCCCCCCGGGCACGCGGCCGCGAGCCCCGCCGAGGTGGGGCCGGTGGACGCGGTGCTGGTGGCGGTGAAGGCGGCGCAGGTGCCCGAGGTGGCGCCGACGCTCGCCCCGCTGCTCGCGCCGCACACGGTGGTGGTCCCGCTGCAGAACGGGGTCGAGGCGAGCGCGCAGCTGGCCGCGGCGCTCGGCCCGGCGCACGTCGCCGAGGGGCTGTGCCGGATGCTCGCCGAGCAGGTGGGGCCGGGGCACGTCCGGCTGCACGGCGGCGTGCTCGACGTGACCTTCGGCCGGCGCGGGGCGCGGGCGCCGCACGCGGGCGCGCTGGCGGCGGGGGCTGTGGAGGGGCTGTCGCGGCTGGCCGACGCGTTCCGGCGCGCCGGCGTCGCGGTCGACGTCCCCGACGACGCCGACGTGGCGCTGTGGGAGAAGGCGCTGTTCGTCGAGCCGCTGGGCGTGGTGGGCGCGGCCGCGCGCGCGACGTTCGGCGAGTTGATGGGCGACCCCGAGACGCGCGCCGCGCTGGCGGCGTGCGGGCGCGAGATCCTGGCGGTGGCGCGCGCCAACGGCGTCGCGCTCGACGAGGAGGCGCCGGCGCGGGCGTGGGCGCGCTACGAGGCGCTCCCCGCCGGCGGCACGACGTCGATGCAGCGCGACCTGGTGGCCGGCCGTCCGTCGGAGCTGGAGGCGCAGACGGGGGCGATCGTGCGGCTGGGGCGCGCGGGCGGCGCGGCGACGCCGGTGCACGACGTGCTGTACGCGGTGCTGCGCCCGCAGGAGGCGCGCGCGCGCCAGGCGCGCGACGGCTCCACCCCCACGGCCTGAGGCCCGGCATGTCCACCGCCCCCGCGTCCGCCCGTGTCGTCCCGACGACGCCGTTCGCCGACCAGCGCCCGGGGACCTCGGGGCTGCGCAAGAAGGTCCCGGTGTTCCGGCAGCCGCACTACCTCGAGAACTTCGTGCAGGCGGTGCTCGACGTCGCCGCCCCGCCGCCGGGGAGCACGCTGGTGGTCGGCGGCGACGGGCGCTTCCTCAACCGCGAGGCGGTGCAGGTGATCCTGCGCCTCGCGGCGGCCAACGGGGTGGCGCGCTGCGTGGTCGGGCGCGGCGGGATCCTGTCGACGCCAGCGGCGTCGCACCTCATCCGCCTGCGCGGCGCGGCGGGGGGGATCCTGCTTTCGGCGAGCCACAACCCGGGCGGGCCGGACGGCGACTTTGGGATCAAGTACAACACGGCCAACGGCGGCCCCGCGCCCGAGGCGGTGACGGAGGCGATCGCGGCGCGCACGCGCGCGCTCACCGAATATCGCACGCTCGACGCGGCCGACCTCCCGCTCGACGCCGACGGCACGCACGCGCTGGGCGGGATGACGGTCGAGGTGGTCGACCCGGTGGCCGACTACGCGGCGCTGATGGAGTCGCTGTTCGACTTCGGCGCGATCCGTTCGCTCGTCGCCGGGGGCTTCCGCCTGCGCTTCGACGCGATGCACGCGGTGACGGGCCCCTACGCGCGCGAGATCCTCGAGCGCCGGCTCGGCGCGCCGGCGGGGACGGTGATCAACGGCACGCCGCTCCCCGACTTCGGCGGCGGGCACCCGGACCCGAACCTCACCTACGCGCACGACCTGGTGGAGGAGATGTTCGGCGCCGACGCCCCCGACTTCGGCGCGGCGAGCGACGGCGACGGCGACCGCAACATGATCCTCGGCCGCCGCTTCTTCGTCACGCCGTCGGACTCGCTGGCGGTGCTGGCCGCGAACGCGACGCGCATCCCCGGCTACGCGCGCGGGCTCGCGGGCGTCGCGCGCTCGATGCCGACCAGTGCGGCGGTCGACCGCGTGGCGCAGGCGCTCGGGCTGCCGTGCTTCGAGACGCCCACGGGGTGGAAGTTCTTCGGCAACCTGCTCGACGCGGGGCGCATCACGCTGTGCGGCGAGGAGAGCTTCGGCACGGGCTCCGACCACGTGCGCGAGAAGGACGGGCTGTGGGCGGTGCTGGCGTGGCTCAACGTGCTCGCGGCGCGCGGCGAGGGGGTCGAGGCGATCGTGCGCGCGCACTGGGCGCGCTACGGGCGCAACTACTACACGCGCTACGACTACGAGGGGGTGGCGCCCGACGCGGCGCACGGACTGATGGCGGCGTTGCGCGCACGCCTGGCGTCGCTCCCCGGCACGGCGCTCGGCCGCGGGATGGAGGTCGCGGCGGCGGACGACTTCGCGTACCACGACCCGGTGGACGGGAGCGCGTCGGAGCGGCAGGGGATCCGGGTGCTGTTCGCGGACGGGTCGCGGATCGTGTACCGCCTCTCCGGGACCGGCACCGAGGGGGCGACGCTGCGGGTCTACATCGAGTCGTACGAGCCGGACGTGGCGCGGCAGTCGATGGACGCGCAGGAGGCGCTGCGGCCGCTCGTCTCAGCGGCGCTCTCGCTGGCGGAGGTGCAGGCAAGAACCGGAAGGTCGGAGCCTACCGTCATCACCTGAGTGACGGCGAAGAGCGGGGTGGGGCGAACTTCAGGAGACTGCGCAGGGCGGGGTGAACCGAACCAAGGGGTGAGGCGCAGAGCGGGGGACGGCGGCCTGCGACTCATTGCTGCAGGGTGCGGAGGAGGGCGGCGAGGAGGCGGGCGGTGTGCAGGACGTGGGTGCGGGCGGTGCCCACGGCGGCAGGTGGCGGGTGGGTGGTGAGGGCGATCTCGGTGAGGCAGGAGTCGACCTCGCGGAGCGAGCCGCGGGCGATGGTCAGGCAGCGACGGCGGTCGGCGCTGCTGCCGCGGCCCCAGCCCTCGGCGATGTTCAGGTGCACCGAGCTCGCGGCGCGCGTCAGCTGATCCGCCAGCGCCGCGCGTCCCGAACCGGACAGCGCGTCGCACACCCCGCGCGCGGCCACGGCCAGCTTCATCGCTTCCTGCCACACGCGGAGTCCGCGATGGTCGCCTCCCGGCGCTGCGTTCGTCGTCGTCACGCCGCATCTTCACCCGCGACCCCACGTCGCACCCGACCGCTCCAACGCGCCACGGCACATTCCGCCGCATCCTGCCTTCCGCCCCACCCCTTGGTTCGGTTCACCCCGATCTGCGCCGTTCCCTGAAGTTCGCCCCACCCCGCCCTCCGCCCTGCCGAGCCGATGGTACAACCACCCCCCGTCGCCATCACCAACGTCGCCGTGATCGACGTCGAACGGGGATCCCTGCGGCGCGCGCAGACGGTGGTGGTACGCGCGGGCCGCATCGCGGCCGCGGGCCCCGCCGCCGCGATCGCGATCCCGCCCGGGACGACGGTCGTGGACGGCCGTGGACGGTTCCTGGCCCCCGGGCTGGCCGACATGCACGTGCACGTCTACACCCGCGGCGACCTGTTCACCTACGTCGCGAACGGGATCACCACCGTGCGCAACATGGCCGGCGACACGTCGCACCTCGCCATGCGCCGCGACGTCGCCGCCGGCCGCGTCGTCGGGCCGCGCGTCGTCACCGCCGGCCCGGTCGTCGAGACGCCGCCGCTCTCGCACCCCGACAACGCGCCGCTCGCCGCCCCCGCCGACGCCCGCGCGGCGCTCGTGCGCCAGCGCGCCGCGGGGTACGACTTCGTGAAGGTCTACAACGCCCTCGCGCGCCCGACGTACGACTCGGTCGTCGCCGTCGCGCGCGAGCTGGGGCTGCCGGTGGCCGGGCACGTCCCGACCTCGGCGGGGATCGACGGCGCGCTGGCCGCGCGGCAGGCGTCCGTCGAGCACTTCCGCGGCTACGTGCACGCGCTGACGCCGGCCGGGCCCGACGCGGGCTTCCGCGCCTGGAGCGTGGCGTGGACGCGCGTCGACACCGCGGCCATCCCCGCCCTCGTCGCGCGCACCGTGGCGGCGGGCGTCTGGAACTGCCCGACGTTCACCTTCACCGTGCACGAGCTGTCCCCCGCCGCCGACCACGCCCGTCTGCTGCGGCGCCCCGAGCTGCGGCGCCTGAGCCTCGAGGGGCTGCCGCGCGACCGGACGAAGGGGTACCTCGCGGCCTTCGCCGACGCCGACTTCGCGGCCGCGCAGCGCGGGCTCGACGGGCAGTTCCGGCTGCTGCGCGCGTTGGACGCCGCGGGCGCGGGGCTCCTGCTCGGCACCGACTCGTGGCTCGCCGGGCACGCGCTCGCCGAGGAGGCCGCGCTGATGGTGCGCGCGGGGCTCACCCCGGCGCGCGTGCTGCGCATGGCGACGCTCGACGCGGCGCGCTTCCTCGGCGCGGCCGACTCGATGGGGACCGTCGCGCCCGGGAAGGTCGCCGACCTCGTGCTCCTCGACGCCGACCCGCTGCGCGACGTCGCCGCCCTGCGGCGGGTGCGCGCGGTGGTGGTCGGCGGGCGGCTGCTGACCCGCGCGGAGCTCGACCGGCGGCTGGCCGCGCTCCCGGGACCGCGCGAGCCCTTGACGGCTCGCTGAGCCGGCGCGCACTTCCCGGGCACCACTCTCCCGGAGCCCCGTCCGTGCGCCGCGCCGCCCTCGCCGCCCTGCTCTTCCTCGCCGCGCCCGCCGCCGGCGCGCAGGAGCGCGTCCTCACCGCGCGCCCCGACTCGTCCTTCGCCGCCCGCGACCGCGCCCGCGCCTCCTTCGCGCCGCGCGAGCGCGACTTCCTCGCGCAGCCGTTCCGCGGCGTCTCCGTCGACTCGGCCATCACGCCGGACCTGTTCCCGCTGCGCGCCACCGGCGTCAGCACCGCCCCCGTGCGCCAGGCGGCGGCGGCGTTCCTGGCCGCGCTGTCGGCCGAGCAGCGCGGGCGCACCAGCTTCCCGGTGGACGACGACGAGTGGCGCCGCTGGATGAACCAGCACTTCTACGAGCGGCGCGGCGTCGGCTTCGGCGAGATGGGCGCCGCGCAGCGCGCCGCCGCGGTCGGGCTGCTGCGGGCGTCGCTGAGCGCGCGCGGGCTGCGCACGTCGCAGGACATCATGCGGCTCAACCACACGCTCGGGGAGCTGAACGGCGACCTCGCCAACTACGGCGAGGGGCTGTACTGGATCACCGTCATGGGGACGCCGTCGGCCACCGAGCCGTGGGGGTGGCAGCTCGACGGGCACCACCTCGTGATCAACTACTTCGTCGTCGGCGACCAGGTGGTGATGACGCCGACCTTCATGGGCTCCGAGCCGGTGCACGCGACGACCGGCAAGTACGCCGGCACGAAGGTGCTGCAGGAGGAGCAGGACGCCGGCCTCGCCTTCTTCCGCGGGCTCACCGACGACCAGCGCCGGCAGGCGACCGTCGCGTCGGACAAGCGCGCCAACAACACCGTCGCCGAGGCGTTCCGCGACAACGTCGACCTGACCCGCGTCGGCGTCCCCGCGACCGCGCTCACCGCGGCGCAGCGCGAGCGGCTGGTGGCGCTGGTGGGGCTCTGGGTCTCGCACATGCGCGACGGCCACGCGCGGGTGAAGATGGCCGAGGTGCGCCGCCACCTCGACGACACGCGGTTCGCGTGGGTCGGCGGGTCGGGCGCCGACGACGTGTTCTACTACCGCGTCCAGAGCCCGGTCGTGCTGATCGAGTTCGACCACCAGCGCCCCGTCGCGCTCCCCGGCTTCGCGGCCGACCGCCCGACGCGGCAGCACATCCACACGGTCGTGCGCACGCCCAACGGGAACGACTACGGCAAGGACCTGCTGCGCCAGCACCTGGAGCGGCACCCGCACCCGCACCGCCACTGACCCCGCGCACGCCGCCGTACGCCGCCGCCCGCCCGCATGCCGACGCCGACCGACGCCACGCACCCGAATCGCGACGCCTTCCCCGCCGGGATGTCGGGGCCGTCGCTGCGCGCGCTCGCCACCGCCGGCGTGCGCTCGCTCGCCGACCTGGCGCGGTGGCGCGAGCGCGACCTCGCCGCGCTGCACGGGATGGGGCCCAAGGGGGTGCGCATCCTGCGCGACGCGCTGGCGGCCGAGGGACGTGGCTTCGCGCCGTGAGCAGCTGGTGATCGCTTCGTGAGCGCGCCCGTCCCGGTCCCCGCGGCGGCACGCGAGACGGTGGCCGGATACGCCTGGACGCCCGCCGGGGGCGGCGCCTCGGGCGCAGCCGTGTACCGGCTGCACGCGCCCGGGCGCCCCACGCGCTACGTCAAGCACGCCGCCGGCGACGCGGCCGACGAGGTGGCCGCCGAGTCGGAGCGGCTGCGCTGGCTCGCCGGCCGCGTCGCCGTGCCCACGGTGCTGCGCGCCGTGCGCGACGGCGACGCCGCCTTCCTGCTGCCCGCCGCGCTCCCCGGGCGCGCCGCGCGCGACGCCATCCGCGCCGACCCGGCGTCGCGCGACGCGGTCGTCCCGGCGCTGGCGGCGCTCGTGCGCGCGCGCCACGCGCTCCCGGCCGACGACTGCCCGTTCGACGCCGGGCACGCGCGGCGGCTGGCCGACGCGCGGCGCCGGATCGACGCCGGGCTCGTGGACGCCGACGACTTCGACGACGAGCGCGCCGGCCGGAGCCCCGCAGAGGTGTGGGACGCCATGACCGCGCTGCTCCCGCTTCCCTTCGGACGCGTCGTGACGCACGGCGACTGCACGCTCGACAACCTGCTGGTCGCCGACGGGCGGGTGACCGGGTGCCTCGACGTGGGACGCGCCGGGATGGCGGACCCGTACCAGGACCTCGCGCTCCTCTGGAACGACCTTGGCGAGTTCGGCGACGACGCGCGCGAGGCGCTGCTCGCGGGCTACGGCGAGACCGCGCCCGACCGCGCGCGCCTCGAGTTCCACCGCTGCCTCGACGAGTTCTTCTGATGGCGACGCGCGGACCGGAGGGCGCCCCTCCCCAGGAGACGCTGGACGACCGCGCGCTCGGCCGCGCCCTGCTCGCGCGGCAGCACCTGCTCCGCCGCGCGCCCCTCGCGCCCGCGGCGGCGGTCGAGCACCTGGTCGGGCTGCAGGCGCAGGCCGTGCTCCCGCCGTACGTCGGGCTCTGGTCGCGGCTCGACGGGTTCGCGCCGGAGGCGCTCGGCGCGCTGCTGGAGTCGCGCGCGCTGGTGCGGCTCACGCTCATGCGCGGCACGATCCACCTCGTGACGGGGCGCGACGCGTGGGCGCTGCGCCCCGTCGTGCAGCCGGCCATCGTGCGCGGGCACCGCGGCGCGTGGGGGAAGCGCGTGGGCGACGTGGCGCCGGAGCGCATCGCCGACGCCGTGCACGCGCTGCTCGCCGACGCCCCGCTCGGCGGGCGCGAGCTGGGGCGCCGGCTCGTGGAGGCCGGCGTCGGCACCGACGTCGAGGCGATGGCCGACGCCGCCACCGCGTACGCCACGCTCGTGCAGGTCACGCCACGCGGCGTGTGGGGCGCGAGCGCCGCCCCCGCGTACCGGCCGCTGGCGACCTGGGCCCCCGACGCGCGCGCCGACGCCGCCACGCCCGACGAGGTCGTGCTCCGCTACCTGGCCGCGTTCGGCCCGGCGTCGGTGCGCGACGCGCAGGCGTGGGCCGGGATCACGGGGCTCGCCGCGACCTTCGCGCGGCTGCGCGACCGCCTCGTCACCTTCCGGGACGCGCGCGGGCGCGAGCTGTTCGACCTCCCCGACGCGCCGCGTCCGGGCGGCGACGTCGCCGCGCCCGCGCGCTTCCTCGGGGAGTTCGACAACGTCTTCCTCGCGCACGCCGACCGCGCGCGCATCTGGCCCGAGGGGTTCCGGTGGGGGCACGTCGTGCACGGCCGCTCGCTCGGGATGGTGCTGGTGGACGGGCTCGTGCGCGCCGGGTGGTGGGCCGAGCGGCCGGCGCGCGGCGCGGGGGCGGTGGTCGTGCGCCCGTTCGGCCCCCTGACGCGCGCCGAGCGCGCGGACGTGCTGGCGGAGGGGCGGCGCCTGGCGGCGCTGCTCGACCCCGGGGCGCGCGACGCCGACGTGCGCTTCGAGCGCGTCTAGCGCCCGCGTGCGGCGGACGCCTGTCAGCATCCGGTGAGCGCGGCGGCGCGGGGGCGGCGCCCCTTCCCGCCCCGCGTAGCGTTCGCGCATGCCCGAGCCCCTGGACGTCCGCATCGTCGACTTCCCCGAGACGCCCGTCGCCGCCGTCGAGCACCGCGGTCCGCCGGAGCTGGAGCACGCGACCGCGCGCCGCCTCATCGCGTGGCGCATCGCGCACCGGCTGCCCCCCGACCGGCACGCCACCTACGGCGTCCACCACACCGACCCGCGCACCACGCCGCCCACCGAGCACCGCGTCGACATCTGCGTCGCCTACGACGGCGTCGTGGCGCCGAACGCGGAGGGGGTGGTGGCGAGCGTCATCCCCGCCTGCCGCTGCGCGGTCGCGCGCCACCTCGGCTCGCGCGCCAACGTGGCGGCGGCGCGCCGGCTGGCCGAGGAGTGGCTGCCGGCGAGCGGCGAGGCGCCGGGCGACTTCCCGGTGTTCTTCCACTACGTCAACGTCGGCCCCGGCGTGCGCGAGGAGGAGATGATCACCGACGTCTACCTCCCCCTGCGGTGAGGCCCGTCGCGGCCGTCGCGGCGCTGGCGCTGCTCGCCGCCGGCGCCGGGGCGCAGCCGACGCTCCGCGTGCCGGCGCGCCCGCCCGTCCCGGTGCTGATCGACGGCCGCTTCGCGCCGGGGGAGTGGGACGACGCCGCGCGCGCCGCCGTCGGCCCGCTCGACACGCTGCTGGTGAAGGAGCACGCGGGGCACCTCTACCTCGGGGTCGTCACCGCGCGCGCCCACCCCGTGTACGTCGACCTCTTCGTGCGCGACGGCGGCGGCGCGCTGCACAACCTCCACGCGTCGATGCAGCTCGGCGAGCGGCGGCTCGCGGCGGGGGACACGACGTGGACCGACGCGCGGCCGGCGACGCGCTGGGGGAACGAGGTGGACTGGACCGCCAACGAGTCGAAGCTGCGCCCCGACCGGCCGCGCGCCCCGGGCGCGCCCCTCGACACGTCGCACCTCTTCCCGCAGCGCGGGCGCGAGTTCCAGATCCGGCGCGCGCGCTTCCCCGGCGCGCGGTGGCGCGTGCGCGTCGAGCTGCGCGACCTCGCCGGGCGCGAGCCCGACCTCGTCGTCCCCGCCGGCAGCACGCGCCGTGATCCCGACGGCTGGCTCACCCTGGCGCTGCCGTGACGCGCGGCGCGAAGGTCGCCGCCAGCGCGTCGAGCACCGCGTCGAGGGGGTAGCCCTCCGGGTCGAGCGCGTAATGCTGCGCGACCCCGTCCACGGCCGCGAACAGGAGCCGCGCGCGCGCCTCGGCGCCCGGCCCGGCGCCGCCGACGTGGGCCGCCAGCGCGGCGACGATGCGCGCCGTCCACGCGTCCAGCTCCCCGCGCAGCGCCTCGGGGACGCCCGGCTGCCAGCGCAGCATGTACGAGATGCGCCAGTAGTCGAGGTGCTCGCGGACGATCGCCATCGCCCCGGCGGCGAAGCGGCGCAGGGCGGCGGCGCCGTCGCCGCCGGCGGCCGCGTCGGGCGCCCCCGCCGCCAGCGACGCGTCCACGTCGCGCATGCCGCGCCGGAAGAGCGCCGCCAGCAGCTCCTGCTTGCCGGGGTAGTAGTTGTAGAGCAGCCCCTGCGAGACGCCGGCCTCGCGCGCGATCTCGCGCACGGTCGCCGCCTCCAGCCCGCGCTCGGCGAACACGCGCAGCGCGGCGCGCTCGATCCGGTCGCGGCTCTCGACGCGCAGCCGCTCGAACTCGGCGTCGCTGCGCGGCGTCACGCGGCCTCGCGCGTCGGCGCGTCGAGGAAGCGCCGCAGCTCGGGGAGCAGCGCGCCCCCCACCTCCTCGGGGACGAAGTGGCCGGCGTCCGCGTACTCGACCACGCGCGCCTGCGGCAGCGCCTCGCGCCACCGCGCCAGGTACGCCGGGCCGAACGCCGGGTCGCGCATCCCCCACAGCAGGAGCGCCGGCTTCCCCTGCAGCGCGGCGCGCCGCTGCCACAGCCGCTCGTACCACGCCCCCTCGGCGAGCAGCGCGCGGGCGAGCGCCGCCGGGGCCTCGCGGTCGGCGGCCGACGGGAAGGGGGCGAGGTACTGCCGGTGCACGGCCGGCGTGAGCGCCCGCCGGTCGCCGAAGCCGGCGGGGATCAGGACGCGCGGCGAGAAGTTGAGCCGCCGGTAGAGGAAGCGCCCGATCGGCCCGGCGGCGAGTCTCCCGCCGCGCGCCATGCGCGGGTCGCCGCCCAGGTCCCACAGCCAGGTGTTGCAGAGGACGAGGCGCGACACCCGGTCCGGGTGCGCGATGGCGTGCGCGAGCCCGATCGGCCCCCCGAAGTCGTGGACGACCAGCGTCGCATCGCGGACGTCGAGGTGGGCGAGCAGCGCGGTGAGCCGGCGCGCGTGGTCGGCGGGCGTGTAGCCGGCGTGGGGGGGCTTGTCGGACAGCCCGAAGCCCAGGTGGTCGGGGACGATGACGCGGTACTTCTGCGCCAGTCCGGAGACGACATGGCGCCACAGGAACGACCATGTGGGCGTCCCGTGCACCAGGACGACCGGCGGCCCGTTCCCCTCGTCGAGGTAGTGCAGGCGCCCCTCGGGCGTGGCGAGGTGCCGACCGGCGAACGGGTACGCGGCCCGGTCGAGCCAGGCGGGCGGGTATGGGTCGGTCACGGACGCCTCCATCGGCGGTTTGATTGAACGCACGTTCAATATACCAGCGCCGTGGCGGGCGTCAACGGCGCCGGGCGGCTCGCGCGCCCGCGTGCCGCCGCGCACCATTCGCGCATGTCGCACCACTCGATCCCGCTCGCCCCCGCCCAGCAGCGCGCGCTCGACGCGCTGGTCGACCTCCCGCCGGGGCCCGCCGTGCTGGTCACGCGCCCGGGGATGGGGCGCAGCACGCTGCTCCGCGCCGTCCACCGCGCGCTCGGCGGCACGCTGCTCGGCGCCTCCGACCTGACCCGCGCGCTCGACGCGCGGCACCCGCTCGCGGTCGAGGAGGCGCTGCACCGGCTGCTCGCCGACGCGCTCGCCGAGCACGAGGTGGTGCTGGTGGACGACTTCCACCTCGCCGCGTCGCCGCTGCTCGTCGGGCACTTCTACCCGCGCAACGGGCTCGCCCGCCTCCCGCTCGCCGCGCTCGGCGACGAGGCGGCGCGGCGCGGGCGGCGGCTGGTGGTCGCCAGCGACCCGGGGCCGCTCGCCGGCATGTGGCCCCGCGCGCGCACGGTGGCGCTGCGCGAGCTGGCAGTCGAGGACTACGCGCACTTCCTGCGCGACTTCCTGGGCGAGGCGGGCGCGCGGGTCGACGCCGCCCGCGTCCACCGCTTCGCGCGCCAGCTCTCGGCGCGCCAGCTCCGCGTCGCCTGCGACGGCTTCGCCCCCGCGCCGGCGCCGGGCGGCGACGACACCGAGCGGTTCGTCGCGCACCTGCGCGCGCACCACGTCGCCAGCAACGTCGACCTGGGCGAGGTGCAGGCCGTCGCCCTCTCCGAGCTGAAGGGGGTCGACGATGTCGTGGCCGCGCTCGAGGCGAGCATCGTCCTCCCGTTCGAGCGCGCCGACCTCGCGGCGACGCTGGGGCTCACGCCGCGGCGCGGGGTGCTGCTCGTCGGGCCGCCGGGGACGGGGAAGACCACGGTCGGCCGCGCGCTCGCGCACCGGCTGCGCGGGAAGTTCTTCCTCATCGACGGCACCGTCGTCGCCGGGACGCCGGCGTTCTACCACCGCCTGCACAAGGTGGTGGAGGCGGCCAAGGAGAACGCGCCGGCGGTGATCTTCATCGACGACAGCGACGTGATCTTCGAGGGGGGCGGCGACGCGGGGTTCTACCGCTACCTGCTCACCCTGCTCGACGGGCTGGAGAGCGAGAGCGCGGGGCGCGTGTGCGTGATGATGACGGCGATGGACGTCGCGAGCCTGCCGCCGGCGCTCGTGCGCTCGGGCCGCGTCGAGCTGTGGCTGGAGATGCGACTCCCCGACGAGGCGGCCCGCGCGGCGATCCTGGGCGACCGCGTGGCGGCGCTCCCCGACGCGCTGCGCGGCGCCGACGTGGCGCGGGTGGCCGCCGAGACCGAGGGGCTCTCGGGCGCGGACCTCAAGCGGCTGGTCGAGGACGCGAAGCTGCTCTACGCCTACGACCTGGCGCGCGACGCCGCCCCCGCCGACGCGACCGACTACCTCGTGCGCGCGGTCGGCCACGTGCGCGAGAACCGGCGGCGCTACCTCGAGGCGGAGGCGCACGCGCGCGCGCGCCGCGCCCACCAGGGACCGGCGCACGACGGCGGCGGCTTCGTGACGACGAGCGGGATCGCGTTCGCCGACGGCGACGGGATGGCGGTCTCGCACGACTTCGTCCTCGGCGACGACGGCGAGGGGTAGGAGGCGCCGTGCGCACGGACGACGCGGCCGCGGACGTCGCGCGGGTGGAGGTGCTGCGCGTCGCGCGCGGCGCGCCGGCGCGCGACGACGACCTGCTCGCGGTCGAGGAGCCGCTCCTGATCGAGCTGGCGCACGACCGCGACGGCGGGCGCGTGACGGGGAGCGTCTCGGTGACGATGCGCACGCCGGGGCACGACGCCGAGCTGGCCGTCGGCTTCCTGTACGCGGAGGGGATCCTCGCCGGCGCCGACGAGCTGCTCGGCGTCCCCGCGGAGCCCGCGGGCGACGGGCGCGGCGCCAACGTGGTGCGCGTCGCGCTGCGCCCCGGCGTGCCGGTCGACGTGCGGCGGCTGGAGCGCCACTTCTACACCGCGTCCAGCTGCGGCGTGTGCGGCAAGACGTCGCTGGAGGCGCTGGCCGCGGGCCGCCCGATCGTCCTGCCGCCGCCGGCCCCGCTGGTCGGCGCCGACGCGCTGCACGCGCTCCCGAGCGCGCTGCGCGCCGCGCAGGCGGCGTTCGAGGCGACGGGCGGGCTGCACGCCGCCGCGCTGTTCGACGCCGACGGCCGCCTGCTGTGCGTGCGCGAGGACGTCGGGCGGCACAACGCGGTCGACAAGGTGGTCGGGCGCCAGCTGCTCGACGGGCGCCTCCCGCTGCACGACCGCGTCCTGCTCGTCAGCGGGCGCGCGAGCTTCGAGCTGGTGCACAAGGCGCTCGCCGCCGGCATCCCGCTGCTCGCCGCCGTCGGCGCGCCGTCGAGCCTGGCCGTCGAGACGGCGCGGGCGTACGGCGCCACGCTGGTCGGCTTCGTGCGGGACGGACGCTTCAACGTCTACGCGGGCGCGGCGCGCGTCCGCGGCCTCGACGCGCACCTCCCGGAGCGATGAGCGACCAGGACACCCCCCTCCCCAGCGCCCTCACCCCCGACGAGGTCACCGGCCCGCGCGTCGGACGCGCGAGCGAGGTCGCCGCCGGCGTCGCCGCCGTCGTGAAGACGACGCAGTGGGGGCTGCGCGAGATGGGCGCGGCGCGCTCGCTGAAGACGCTGCTCGCCGTCAACCAGGTGGACGGCTTCGACTGCCAGAGCTGCGCCTGGCCGAGCCCCAACGGGACGCGCCACACCGCGGAGTTCTGCGAGAACGGGGCGAAGGCCGTCGCCGACGCGGGGACGCGGAAGCGCGTGACCCCCGAGTTCTTCGGCGAGCATTCGGTGGCCGACCTGGCGGCGCGCAGCGACCACTGGCTCAACGCGCAGGGGCGGCTCACCCACCCGATGCTGCTGCGCGAGGGGGGGACGCACTACGAGCCGGTGTCGTGGGACGACGCCTTCGCGATCGTGGCCGACGAGCTGCGCGCGCTCGACACCCCGGACGCGGCGGCGTTCTACACGTCGGGGCGGACGAGCAACGAGGCGGCGTTCCTCTACCAGCTGTTCGTGCGGCAGCTCGGGACGAACAACCTCCCCGACTGCTCCAACATGTGCCACGAGTCGAGCGGCGTGGCGCTCGGCGAGGCGATCGGCGTCGGCAAGGGGACGGTCACCCTCGAGGACTTCGAGAGGGCCGACGCGATCTGGATCTTCGGGCAGAACCCGGGGACCAACCACCCGCGCATGCTCGCCTCGCTGGAGCAGGCGAAGGCGAACGGCGCGACGATCGTCAGCGTGAACCCGCTCCCCGAGGTCGGGACGCGGGCCTTCGCCAACCCGCAGCACCTCCACCACCCGTGGAAGGCGCTGCCGGTGCTGCTCGGGAAGGGGACGGCGCTCACCGACCTGTTCGTCCCGGTCCGCATCAACGGCGACGTGGCGTTCCTGCAGGGCGTGATGAAGGAGATGCTGGCCGAGGAGGACGCGCGGCCGGGCGCGGTGTTCGACGCCGCCTTCATCCGCGACCACACGGTCGGCTACGAGGCGTTCGCCGAGTCGCTGCGCGCGGCCGACTGGGACGTGATCGTCGAGCAGTCGGGGGCGACGCGCGCGCAGATCCGCGAGGCCGCCGAGATCGCGATGCGATCCGAGCGCATGATCTGCTGCTGGGCGATGGGGCTCACGCAGCACCGCAACGCGGTCGACACCATCCAGGAGGTGGTGAACCTCCTCCTGCTCGGCGGGCACCTCGGGCGCCCGGGCGCGGGGGCGTGCCCGGTGCGCGGCCACAGCAATGTGCAGGGCGACCGCACGATGGGCATCGCGGAGAAGATGCCCGACGCCTTCCTCGACCGGCTGGGGACGGAGTTCGCCTTCTCGCCGCCGCGCCACCACGGCGCCGACACGGTCGAGACCATCCGGCGCATGCACGACGGGCGGATCACCGTGCTGTTCGCGATGGGGGGCAACTTCCTCTCGGCCACCCCCGACACGGCGTACACGGCGGAGGCGCTGCGCCGGTGCGCGCTGACGGCGCACGTCTCGACGAAGCTGAACCGCGCGCACCTGGTGACCGGGCGGCGGGCGCTGATCCTCCCCTGCCTCGACCGGTCGGAGCACGACGTGCAGCCCGGCGGCGAGCAGTTCGTGACGGTCGAGGACTCGATGGGGATCGTCAACCCGTCGCGCGGCGTGCTCCCGCCGGCGAGCGCGCACCTGCTGAGCGAGCCGCGGATCGTCGCGCGCCTCGCCCGCGCCGCGCTCGGCGACCGCACGACGGTGCCGTGGGAGGCGCTGGCCGACGACTACGACCGCGTGCGCGAGCGGATCGCGCGCGTGGTGCCGGGGTTCGCGGACTTCGACGCGCGCATCCGGCGGGGGCCGTTCTACCTGTACAACCCGGTGCGCGACGACCGGCGGTTCGACAACGGGGTCGGGAAGGCGCGCTTCACCGTACACGAGATCCCGCGCCACGACCTCCCGCCCGGGCAGTACCTGATGATGACCATCCGCACGCACGACCAGTTCAACACGGTCGTGTACGGGCTGGACGACCGCTACCGCGGCATCTACGGCGGGCGGCGCGTCGTCTTCATGAACCGCGACGACATGGCGGAGGCCGGGCTGGCGCAGGGGGACCTCGTGGATCTCACCAGCCACTTCGAGGGGGAGACGCGCACGGCGCCGCGGTGGGCGGTGGTCCCCTACCCGATCCCGCGCCGCTGCACGGCGACCTACTTCCCCGAGGGGAACGTGCTCGTGCCGGTGCGCTCGGTGGCGGCGCGCAGCAACACGCCCACCTCCAAGAGCGTGCGGATCTCGGTCGCGCGCTCGGCGCCGTCCTGAGCGCGCCGCCGGTCACCGGCGTGATCCTCGCCGGCGGGCGCGCGTCGCGCTTCGGCGGGGCGCCCAAGGGGCTGGCGACGGTCGGCGGGGCGCGCATCCTCGACCGCGTGGCCGGGGCGCTGGCGCCCGTGACCGACGCGCTGCTGCTGGTCGCGCACGCGCCCGACGCGGCGGCGTGGCTCCCCGGCGTGCGCGTCGTCGGCGACGTGCACGGAGGGATGGGCGCGCTCGGCGGGGTGCACGCGGCGCTCGCGCACGCCGGCACCGACGTGCTGGTGGTCGCGTGGGACATGCCGTTCGTGTCCGCGGGGCTGCTGGCCGCGCTGCGGGACGCGGGGCGCGCCGGCGCGGCGGCGGTGCTGCCGGTCCACCCCGACGGCCACGTCGAGCCGCTGTGCGCGTGGTACGCCGCGTCGTGCGCCGCGGCCGCCGAATCGCTGCTGCTGGCCGACGAGCAGCGCGCGGGCGCGCTCGCCGAG
>NZ_JARGEK010000003.1 GCF_029211165.1 Roseisolibacter sp. H3M3-2 | reverse complement strand
CGCCCGCGCGGCGAGGACGTGGTCGCGGGCGCCGTCGCGGTCCCCGCCGGCACCACGCTCGGCCCGGGGGCGCTCGCGCTGCTGGCGTCGGTGGCGCACGTCGCGGTGCCCGTCGCGCGACGCCCGCGTGTCGCGATCGTCGCCTCGGGCGACGAGCTGGTGCCGCTCGGCGACGTCGAGGCGGTGCGCGCCGGCCGCGGCATCGTGTCGTCCAACAGCGTCACGCTGGCGGCGCTGGTGCACGACGCCGGCGGCGAGCCGGTGGACGGCGGCGTCGCCCCCGACGACCCCGACGCGCTGCGCGCGCACCTCGCCCGCGCCCTCGACGCGGGGTGCGACCTCGTGCTCACCACCGGCGGCGTGAGCGTGGGGGAGCGCGACCACACCCGCGACGCCGTACGCGCGCTCGGCGGCACGCTCCGCTTCTGGCGCGTGCGCATGCGCCCCGGCGGCCCGCTCGCGGCGGGCACGCTCCCGGCGGGCGGCGGGCGCGAGGCGTTCTGGCTCGGCCTCCCCGGCAACCCCGTCTCGACCGTCGTGACCTTCGAGCTCTTCGCGCGCCCGCTGATCCGCCGCCTGCTCGGCGACGCCCGCCCCTACCCGCAGGCCGTGCGCGTGCGCGCCGCCGAGCCGATCGCGGCGGCCGCGCCGCTCGCGCACTTCTTCCGCGCCACGCTCGACGCGGGTCCGGACGCCACGCCGCTGGCGCGCCTCACGGGGCCGCAGGGGTCGGGGCTCCTCACGTCGCTGGCCCGCGCCGACGCGCTGCTGGTCGTCCCCGAGTCGGTCGACGCGCTGCCGGCCGGCGCGGCGTCGCGCGCGCTGCTGCTCGGCGCCGGCGCCGCGCGCGCCGCCGCGCTCGACCCGGCGACCTTCGAGGTGCTGCCGTGAGCGCGCCCGACGAGGCGCTGGCGGCGCTCGACGCCGACCTCGCGGCGCGCTTCGAGGTGGCGCGCGAGACGATCGACCTGCGCGACGAGGGGGCGCACGAGACGTTCGACATCGTGCGGCCGGCGAGCGCCGAGGCGCTGATCGACGAGGACGCGTTCGCGCGCGACGAGCGGCTCCCGTACTGGGCCGACGTGTGGCCGTCGGCGCGCGTGCTGGCGGCGCACCTGCTGCGCGAGGGCGGCGGCGGGCGCCGCCTGCTGGAGCTGGGGTGCGGGAGCGGGCTCGTGGCCGCCGCCGCCGCGCGCGCCGGCTTCGCGGTCACGGCCAGCGACTACTACGACGACGCGCTCCTGTTCACGCGCGCCAACGTGCGCCGCGCGGCCGGCGTCGCGTGCGAGACGCGGCTGGTGGACTGGCGCGCGATGCCCGATGACCTCGGGTACTTCGACCGCGTGGTCGCGTCGGACGTGCTGTACGAGCGGCCGTACGCGGCGCTCGTCGCGCGGGCGCTCGTGCGCACGCTCGCGCGCGGCGGCGTCGCCTACGTCACCGACCCCGGGCGGCTCGCCGCCCCGGACTTCGTGGAGCAGGCGCGCTCGCTCGGGCTCGACGTCGGCGAGCCGACCACCCGCGACGTCGCCGGCTACGGCACGCGCCAGACGATCCGGCTGTACCGCCTCCGGCGACGCTGACGCGCGTCAGCGCGTGGGGTCGCGCCACCCGACCTCGGGACGCACGTCGAGGTCGACCGCGTCGTCGTCGGTCGTGCCGCGGCCGCCCGTTCCGGCGTCGGAGTGCTCGTCGGTGCCGCGCGGGATGCTGCGCCCGCCCTCCGCGCCCTCGCCGCCGGACGTGCCGCCGCTCCCGGCCTGGCCGCCGTAGCTGCTCTTGCGGCTGTACGCGCTGTCGTTGCCGCCGCCGCCGTAGCCCGTGCCGGCGTCGAAGCCGCGCCCGTCGAGCCCGCGGCGCCGTCCGCCCTGGTCGTCCTGCGCGCGCTCGCCCGTCTCGAGCAGGTCGTCGCCCGAGCGCCCCGTATTCCGCCCGTACGACCCGCCCGAGGTCGCCGACCGGTCGTCGCCGTGCGCGGCGTCCCGACCCAGCCCGTCCTGCTCGCGCTCGTCCGCCATGCGTCGCCTCCCGCCGAAAGGTGAAGCGG
Organism: Roseisolibacter sp. H3M3-2; assembly: GCF_029211165.1. Classification (GTDB taxonomy): domain Bacteria; phylum Gemmatimonadota; class Gemmatimonadetes; order Gemmatimonadales; family Gemmatimonadaceae; genus Roseisolibacter. Next base: position 41,823 of record NZ_JARGEK010000003.1, on the reverse strand, counting down.
GCGGCGCCGATCCCCGGCGCCGCCCGCTCGTCCCACGGTCAGGATGCGTGCCGTCAGTCGCCGGCGAGCGCGGGCGTCCCCGCCGCGAGGCGCGACGCGATGACCTCGGAGATGTCGAGCACGGGCACCTCGCTCCCCTTCGCGGTGATGCCGTCGGTCATCATCGTCATGCAGAACGGGCACGCCACCGCGATCGCGTCGGCGCCGGTCGCCAGCAGCTCCTCCGTGCGCTCGACGTTGATGCGCTTGCCGGCGGTCTCCTCCATCCACATGCGCCCGCCGCCGGCGCCGCAGCAGAGGCCGCGGCTCTTGGTGCGCGCCGGCTCCACGAGGTTCACCACCGGCAGCGCGCGCCGCAGCGCGTTGCGCGGCGCGTCGTACACCTCGTTGTAGCGCCCGAGGTAGCACGAGTCGTGGTAGACCATCGTCAGCGCCTTCCCCTCCTCGGTGTCGAGGGGGACGCGCCCGTCCTGCAGCAGCCGCTCGATGTACGTGGTGTGGTGGATCACCTCGTAGTCGCCGCCGAGCTGCGGGAACTCGTTGCCGATCTGGTGGAAGCAGTGCGGGCAGAAGGTGACGACCGTCTTCACCTCGTAGCGGTCGAGCGTCTCGATCGTGCCCTTCGCGAGCATCTGGTACAGGTACTCGTTCCCCATCCGGCGGGCCGGGTCCCCGTTGCACGTCTCCTCCTGCCCGAGGATGGCGAAGTTCACCCCGGCGGCCTTCAGCACGCGCGCGAACGCCACGGTGATCTTCTTCGCGCGGTCGTCGAAGGAGCCCATGCACCCGACCCAGAACAGGATGTCCGGGCGCTCGCCGCGCTCGAACACCTCGGCCATCGTCGGGATGTCCATCCCCTCCGCCCACTCCTCGCGCGCAGCCGCGCTGAACGCCCACGGGCTGCCGTTGCGCTCCATCGAGGTGAACGCGGGCTGCAGCTCCTCGGGGAAGCGCGACTCCATCAGCACGAGGTTGCGCCGCAGCTCGTTGATGATGTCGAGCTGGTCGATCGAGACCGGGCACTCCTGCACGCACGCGCGGCAGCTCGTGCAGGCCCAGAGCTCCTCCTCCGTGATGTAGTTGTCGAGCAGGCGGTTCTCGAGCGCGGCGGCGACCGTCGGGCTCCCGGCGTCGGCGCCCTCCCCCTCGACCAGCGTCGGGCGGCGGAACTCCTCGGGGTCGCCGACCACGAGCGGCGCCTTCTCCATCAGGCGCTGGCGCGTGTTCACCACGATCTTGCGCGGCGACAGCAGCTTCCCCGTGAGGTTGGCTGGGCAGGCGGCGGTGCAGCGCCCGCACTCGGTGCAGGCGTAGCCGTCGAGGAGGCTCTTCCAGCTCAGGTGCTCGACGTCGCTCGCGCCGAACTGCTCCGCGCTCTCGTCCTCCAGGTCCATGTAGCGCATCGCCCCCACCGTCCCCGGCCCGCTCGTGTTGGACAGGTAGACGTTGGGGAGCGACACCAGCACGTGGAGGTGCTTGGAGTACGGCAGGAAGTTGATGAAGCCGAGCACCGCGACGGCGTGCGTCCACCAGCTGACGTCGCGCAGCGTGCGGGCCGTGTCGGCGGAGACCACGCCCGAGAGCCCCATCGCCAGCCCGTGCCCGACCAGGCGGCCGTAGCCGGCCGGCGCCTCGGGCTCGTAGATCGCCTCCATCGCGCCGGTCACGATCAGCGTGACCATCAGCAGCCCGATCGTCGCCAGGATCATCACCGCCTCGGTCCCGTGCACCACGTCGCCCTGCAGGCGGCGCGGCTTGAGGACCACCCGGCGGTAGATCAGGAAGCTGACGGCGGCCAGGATCAGCAGCGCGAACAGCTCCTGCGACAGCGCGTAGAGCGCGTACAGCGGCGCCGGCAGGAAGTTGGCGTAGCTGAAGCCGTGCCAGACGCCCTGCACGAACACCTCGACCGTCCCGACGGTGACGACGAGGAACCCCCAGAACACCGCGGCGTGCGACGCGCCGGCCGTCGGGTCGCGCAGGATCTTCGTCTGCGCGAACCCGATGGTCAGCAGGTTCCAGAGCCGCCGCGCCGGGTCGTCGAGGCGGTGCTCCGGCTTCCCCACCACCGTCATGTAGCGGTACAGCCGCTGCGCGTTGTACGCGAGGAACGCGGCGGCCAGCAGCAGGATGACGAGAAACACGACGTTCCCGGTCGTCACGGCAGCACTCGGAACGGGTGGGGGGAAAGCGGAGCGGGCGGCGCGTCGCGCCGCCCGCCCAACTTAGTGCGCGGCCTTCGCGGCGCGCACGGCCTGCGTGAGCGCCGGCACGACGTCGAAGACGTCGCCGACGATCCCGTAGTCCGCGATCTTGAAGATCGGCGCTTCCTTGTCCTTGTTGATCGCGACGATCGTCTTCGAGGTGCGCATCCCGGCGAGGTGCTGGATCGCCCCCGAGATGCCGACGGCGACGTAGAGCTCGGGGCTCACCACGCGTCCCGTCTGCCCGATCTGCTCCGAGTGCGGGCGCCACCCCTCGTCGGTGACGGCGCGCGTCGCGCCGGTCGCCGCGTTGCCGAACGCGTCGGCCAGCTCGTCGACCAGCTTGAAGTTGTCGGCCGCCTTGAGCCCGCGCCCGCCGGCGACGATCACCGGCGCCTCGCCGAGGTCGATCTTCCCCTTGCTCCCCTCGCGCAGCTCGACCACGCGCACCTTCGACGCGCCCGGGTCGGCCGCCGGCTGGATCGTCTCGACCCGCCCCGCCTTCGCGTTCGGCGCCGGCGCGACCGCGCCCAGCCGCACCGACAGCAGCGCCGGCGACGCCGCGATCGACAGCGTGCCCACCACCTTGCCCGTGTACATCGGGTGGCGCACCACGATCGCGTCGCCCTCGACGCCGATCGCGACCGCGTCGGGCGCCAGCGCGGCGCGGAGCTTCGCCGCCACGCGCGGGCTCAGGTCCTTCCCCTGCGTCGTCGCGCTGAACACGGCCGCGCGGTACCCGCCGGCCCGGATGCGCTCCGCCGCCGTCGCCGCCAGCGACTCGGCGTCGTACTGCGCGAGCCCCGCGTGCTCGACGACGTACACCACGTCGGCGCCCACCTCGGCCAGCCGCGCCGCCTGCGCCGCGACGCCGGGCGCGCCGGCGAGCAGCGCGTGCACCTCGCCGCCGCCCGTCTGGTCGGCCAGCTGCCGCGCCGCCGTGACGGCCTCGAGCCCCGCCTTGCGCACCTCGCCGCCGCGCGACTCCGCGTATGCGAACACGTTCGCCATTGTCTGTTCCCTCGCCTGGCTCAGAGGACCTTGGCTTCCGACTGGAGCAGGCGCACCAGCTCCGGCACCGCCGCCGCCCCCTCGCCCACGATGCGGCCGGCGGCGCGCTCGGGAGGGAGCTCCATCTTGCTGACCGTCACGCCCGCGCCGCCCAGCTGCGCCGGCTTCGTCTCGAGCGGCTTCTTCTTCGCCGCCATGATCCCCTTCAGCGACGGGAGGCGCTCCTTGTTCAGCCCCTCGTCCACCGTCACGATCGCCGGCAGCGGGAACTCGAGCACCTCGACCCCGCCCTCGACCGCGCGGTGCGCCGTCCCCTTCCCGCCCGCGATCTCGAGCTTCGAGACCCCCGTGACCACGGGGAGGCCGAGCAGCTCGCCGACCATCGCGCCGGTCGCCGAGTTGTCGAAGTCGATCGACTTCTTGCCGAAGAGGATCACGTCGTACGCCCCGGCCTTCAGCTCCGCCGCCAGCGCCTCGGCGACCGCGAACGCGTCCCCGGGGACCTTGTCGGCCTTGAGCAGCACCCCCTTGTCGGCGCCCATCGAGAGCGCCTTGCGGATCTGCTCCGACGCCGCGTCGGGCCCCAGCGAGATCACGGTGACCTCGCCCGGCGCGTTCTTCTCGTTGAGCTGGAGCGCCGCCTCGACCGCCCACAGGTCGAAGTCGTTCACGTCGTACTTCAGGCCGGTCTCGTCCACGCTCGCCCCGTCCTTGGCGATGGCGAACTTGACCTCCATGACCGGCACCCGCTTGATGCACACGGCGATCTTCACCGCGACGCCTCCCTGATCGGTCTTGTGAAGGAATTCACATGCTGCCGCGCGGAAAGATCGCCCGCGGCCGAACGGCGTTCAAGACGCGTCCGCCTCCCCGGTGACCTGCGCCACGCCCGCCGGGGCCCGGCGGCCCACGGTATGCCCCTGCCCGCCGGCGACGGCCCCCGGCGCACGGCTTCCGGGGGCCGGCCACGCCCCACGTTCGGAGTCCATCCATGCCCCAGATCCGTCCGCACCCGCGGGCCCGCCTGACCGCGGCCCTGCTGGCGCTCGCCGCGCTCGCCGTCCCCGCCGCCGACGCCGCGGCCCAGACGTGCACCGGCGCCGCCTCGTTCAACCGCAACCCCGTCCGCGTCGGCGGCCTGCTCGCCACCGGCGACGACGTGACTACGCTCGGCGCCGACATCCTGTTCGGCGAGCCGGGCGGCGCCTTCGGCGGCGTCGGCGTCGCCCTGGACGACTTCGACGACGACGTCTTCGAGTCGTCGACCACGATCCAGGGAACCCTCGGCTACCAGGTCCCGATCGGCACCGGCGCCCGCCGCCCGGGCGGCGGCCCGCAGTTCTGCCCGATCGCGACGCTCGGCTACTCCCTCGGCCCCGACTTCCGCCTCGGCGGGACCGACTACGAGTCGCGCACCCTCGGCGCCAGCGCCGGCTTCTCGGTCGGCGCGCCGATCGGCCTCTCGCCGACCGTGAACCTCGTCCCCTTCGGCGGGCTGCGCCTGATCTACGCCCGCACGACGGTCTCGGTCGAGGGCTCGGACGTCGACGACACCGATTCGGACTCGTTCGGCGCGCTCGACCTGGGCGCGGGGCTGACCTTCAACGACCGCTTCACGGTGCGCCCGGCCTTCGCCGTGCCGCTCAACCGCGACGGCGCGGACACCCGCTTCTCGCTCCTGTTCGCGCTGCACTTCGGCGGGCAGTGAGGCGACGCGACGCGGGCCCCGGCGCAGCTGCGCCGGGGCCCGCGTCGTTTCCGGAGGCGTGAGGTCAGCCGCCGAGGTTCGGGTTGGCCGCCCGCTCCACCGCCGGCAGCGGCCAGCAGCGCTGGTTCTGGTACGAGCCGCCCTTGGGGTACTGCGTCCCGTTGGCCGGGTCGAGCGTCAGGTTGCCGCGCCGCACGTCGAAGTAGCGGTTCCCCTGCAGGAAGAGCTCGCGCCGCCGCTCCTCGAACAGCGTCGCCGTGAAGGCCGCCGCCTCGGCGGCCGTCAGCGCCGGGAGCCCCACCCCGCTCCGCGCCCGCAGCGCGTTCAGCGTCGCCACCCCCTGCGCCCCGCCCTGCGCCTCGGCGAGGATCAGCTGCGCCTCGACCCCCGAGGCGATCGGGATCGGCGCCGTGAGCGACGCGTACTTGTTCTGCTGGAAGAGCGGGTTGACCTGGTCGCCGGAGAGCCGGTTCGCGTTGGTCACGCGCACCCGCGGATCCGCGGCGCCCGCCACGGTGAGCGCGCGGTACGCCGCCGCGACCGTGACGCCCGAGGTCGAGGCGTTGTTCTGCTCGAACACGCGGTTGTTGCGCCGCGCGCTGTTGTTGTCCGCGCTGGCGTTGAGGACGAAGCCCACGGGCACCGCGGCCGCGTCGGTCGCCGCGCCCGTCCGGTCCCCCTTCCCGATGCGCGCCCGCGCGCGGCCGACCAGCGCCGCGTAGCGCACCGAGGAGTCGGCGGCGGTGACCAGCCCGAGCGCCGTCGAGAACCGCGCCTCGGCCGAGTCGAGCATGTTGGCCGTCTGCAGCTCCGGCCCGAGGTTCACCGCCGCCGTGCAGAACCCCTCGGCGAGCAGCAGGTACGAGTAGCCCGCGTACAGCGCCGCGGTGGCGCGCAGCCGCTGCCGGTTCGGGACTTCCGCGTCGGACCACGCGTTCAGCCGCTCCAGCGCCTGGTCGGCCGTGTAGCGGGCGGTGCTGATCGGCGTGTACACGCCGAGCGCCGTGCAGGCGCTGGTCGCGTACAGCGCGTCGTTGGTCTGCACGTCGCGGCGGTCGTAGTTCCAGCGGGCCGCGGTCTGCGAGGCGTCGGTCAGCTCGCCCGAGGCGAGCCCGCTCGCGACCACGTACGACCCGAACGCGCACTCGAAGTCGGCGACGGCGCTGTTCACGATCAGCGGCGCGTTCTGCGGGACGAGGAAGCTCGTCTCCCCGAGTCGGCTGGGGGTGGTCGCCGTCAGCAGGCGGTCCACCGCGTCGCCGCAGCCGGCCGCGGCGGCGAGGCACCAGGCGGCGAGGAGCGGGCGGGCGACGCGCCGCACGGCGGGATGCGTGAGGAGCGTCATGGTCAGAAGCCGAGGTTGAAGGTCACGACGAAGGAGCGCGTCTGGGGCAGGACGTTCTGCTCCCACTGCCCGAAGGCGCCGCCGCGCGTGCCGCCGTTGAACGACGCCTCGGGCTCGAGCCCCGGGTAGTCGGACCACAGCGCCAGGTTGCGCCCGGCCACCGTGACCCCCGCCGAGGTCCCGCCGACGCGCCGCGCCACCCCGGCCGGGAACGTGTACGTGAGCGACAGCTCGCGGAAGCGCGCGAAGTCGGCGTTCTCGATCAGGTGGTAGGTGTACGCGGTCCCCGCCTGCACCGCCGCCAGCAGCGTCTTGTCCTGCACCTCGTCCGGGTAGTACAGCTCGCGGCACAGCACGAAGGCGCCGCACCGCACGCGGAAGTTGCCGTCCAGCTTCCGGTAGCCGCCGCGGTAGTCGACGAAGGCGTTGAGGCGGAAGTCGCGCAGGAAGGTGGCGCCCGCGTTGAACGAGCCCTCGCGCGTTGGCACCGTGTTCCCGAGGAAGACGCGCGGCGCCGACGCGCAGTCGACCGTCCCCCCCTGCCCGTTGTCGCAGCGCAGGTTGCTCGTGCGCTTCGTGGTGGCGTTGTAGTCCGCGCTCACGATCCGGCGGTCCCACCACGCGCCGGGCGCGTAGCCGACCACGTGCTGCACGTTGTTGCTCAGCGACACGGTGTTGATCCCGTTCCCGAGCGACTTGATCTCGTACTTGTTGACGCTCCCGTTGAGCCCGAGGTCGAGCGTGAAGCGGGCGCCCGAGATCGGCTGCGCGCGCAGCAGCCACTCGAAGCCGCGGCGGTCCACCTGCCCGGCGTTGAAGAGCTGGAAGTTCGGGAAGCCCGTCGACGGCGCGGCCTGCCGCGAGAGGATCGCGTCCTTCGTCGTGCCGGCGTAGTACGTCAGCTCGACCCCGTACCGGTCGTCGCCCAGCCCGGCGTCGAGGCCGAGCTCCAGCTCGGTGCTCCGCTCCGGCCCGAGGTCGGGGTTGCCGACGTTCGTCGGGGTCAGGAAGCCGCCCGACGCCGCGTAGGTGCGGATGGCGTCGAACGCGCCCGGCTGCAGCCCGCTCCCGCCGTAGGCGCCGCGCACGCGCAGGGAGCTGAAGAGGCTCGGGATCTTCAGCGCCGGCTCCTCGCTGACCACGTACGAGGCGCTGAGCTTCGGGTACGTCACCGCCGGGTAGTCGGTGCCGAACGCCGAGTTGTCGTCGCGCCGCACGGCGGCGGTGACGAACAGGCGGTCGTTCCACACCAGCTGCTGCTGCACGAAGCCGCCCAGCGTGTTGTTGTCGAACAGGCTGTCGCCGTCCAGCCGCTGGACCGAGGCGGCGGCCAGCGACAGGATACCGGACGCCGGGAAGCCGGTGGCCGACATCGCGCGTCCGCGCGTGCGCCGGCCGTAGTACTGCCCGCCGGCCGACGTCACGCCGTTCCAGCCGCGCCCGATCGTGTACTTCGCGTTGAGCGCGTAGTCGGCCGTCACGTTCCCGACGTTGCGCGTCCCGACGGCCAGCGACCCCTGCGTGGTGCCGCCCACCTCGGAGAACGCGGCGTACGTCGCGAACAGCGCCTCGTTGCGCGGCGCCTGCGTCTGGTTGTCCTCCACCAGGCGGTCCAGCCCGAGGATCAGCCGGTGGTCGAGCCACGACGTCGGGCGGTTGTTCACCTGCACGCTGCCGGTGAACCGGTCGGCGTCCTGGAAGATGTTGTACGCCGAGTAGTAGATGTCGGGCGGGCCGCTGCGGAACCCGAGCTGCGCGTTGTTCGGGTTGCGCCCCGCGTACAGGAAGGTCGGCTGCGAGAAGAAGGTCGCCCACGTCGCCCCGCCGCCGCCCGACTCGTACGGCAGGTACGTCCGCCCGGTCACGTAGCCGGTCGCGACCACCACGTCCGTGTTGCGGTTCGGCGAGGCATTCAGGTTGGCGCGGAAGTTCGTCCGCTGCAGCCGGTTCGCGCGCTCCACCCCCTGCGCCTCCTCGCGGTTCACGCCGACGTAGTAGCGCAGCGCCGGCGAGCCGCCGCCGACGTTGATCTGGTAGTCCTGCGACCGGCCGACGCGGAAGATGTCGTGGCCGAAGCGCGCGTTCAGCGAGTCGTTGAGCTGCTGCACCCCGATCGACACGGTGTCGAGCGCCGTGGTCGAGCCGGCGCGCGGCACCGCGCCCCAGTTGGTGTAGTAGCCGTCCTTCCACCCCGGCAGCCAGTTGGCGCCCTGCCGGACGGTGACGTTCCACGACGGGCGGCCGGCGGCCCCCTTCTTCGTGATGATCTGGATGACGCCGTTCGACGCCTCGGTGCCGTACAGCGTCGCCGCCGCCGGCCCCTTGATCACCTCGAGGCTCTCGATGTCGTCGGGGTCGAAGTCGTTCCAGCGCGACACCGACGCCGAGCCGAACGCCTGGTTGGTGGGGCCGCTCGCCTGCGCGTTGTCGACGCGGATCCCGTCCACGTAGATCAGCGGGTCGTTGGACAGCGAGAGCGACGAGGCGCCGCGGACGCGGATGCGCGACCCGGTCCCCACCTGCCCCGACGAGCCGATCACGCTCACCCCCGACGCGCGGCCGGTGAGCAGGTCGGACAGGTTGCGCACCGGCTGCGTGGTCGCGACCTGCGCCACGTTCACGGTCGAGACGGCGTTGCCGATCGCGCGGCGCTCCTGCACGCCGGCCGTGCCGGTCACGACGACCTGGCTCAGCTCCAGCGCGCGCTCGCCGAGCACGACGCGGACGTCGGTCGCGCCGACGCGCGCCGTGACGGTGGTCGGCCGGTAGCCGATCCGGCGCACGGTGACGCGCACCTCGGTCCCGGTCGCGCCGGTGATGCGGAAGCGGCCGTTGACGTCGGTCGCGGCGCCGAGGGTCGTCCCCTCGATGGAGACCTGCGCGTCGGCGAGCGGGCGCTGCGACCCCTCGGCGACGACGGTGCCGGCCACGACGCCCTGCGCGGGCTGCGCAGCGACGACGGCGGACGGGGACGCGGCCGCCGCGAGGGCCAGGACCACGGCGGGCACGGACGGGGGGTGCATCGGACACCTCCAGCGGGGTGGCGGGTGGGCGGGACCTCTGCTCCCGCTAGCATACGCGCGCCCCGCCCACGCGAAAGGGCGCCGACGTCCTCCCGTGTCAGGAGTTCGTCGGCGCCCCGGCCGCCCCGCGGGGCGGCGGCCACACCTACCGCGTCACTTGAACGCCGAGTGCCCGGTGATCGCCTGCCCGAGGATCAGCGAGTGGACGTCGTGCGTCCCCTCGTACGTGTAGACGCTCTCCAGGTTGGCCATGTGCCGCATCGACGCGTACTCGGCCAGGATCCCGTTGCCGCCGAGCAGGCGGCGCGCCTCTCGCGCGATGTCGGTGGCGATATTGACGTTGTTCCGCTTGGCCAGCGACACCATCTGCGGCGTGAAGGTGCCGAGGTCCTTGCACCGCCCCAGGTGCAGCGACACCAGCTGCCCCTTCACGATCTCGGTGAGCATGTCGGCCAGCCGCACCTGCTGGATCTGGAACGCGCCGATCGGCTTGTCGAACATGACGCGGTTCTTGGAATACGACACCGCCTCCTCGTAGCAGGCGATCGCCGCGCCGAGCGCGCCCCACGAGATCCCGTAGCGCGCCTGCGTGAGGCACATCAGCGGCGACTTGAGCCCGCCCGACTTCGGCAGGATCGCGTCGGCCGGCAGGCGCACGTCTTCGAGGATCAGCTCCGAGGTGTCCGAGGCGCGCAGCGACAGCTTCCCCTTCTGGTCGCGGGCGCGGAACCCGGGCGTGTCGGTCGGGACCACGAAGCCGCGGATCGTCCGCTCGTCGCCGACCTCGGTCTGGCCGTGCGGCACCGCCTTGGCCCACACCACCGAGACGTGCGCCTGCGAGCCGTTGGTGATCCACATCTTGGCGCCGTTCAGCACCCACGACCCGTCGGCCTGCTCGCGCGCGACGGTGATCATCCCGGCCGGGTTCGATCCGTAGTCGGGCTCGGTCAGGCCGAAGCACCCGATGACCTCGCCCGTCGCCATCTTCGGCAGCCAGTGGCGCTTCTGCTCCTCGCTGCCGAAGGCGTAGATCGGGTACATCACCAGCGCGCCCTGCACCGACGCGAACGACCGGATGCCGGAATCGCCGCGCTCGAGCTCCTGCATGATTAGCCCGTACTGCACGTTGTTCAGCCCCGCGCAGCCGTACTCCTCGGGCAGGTTCGCGCCGAACACCCCGAGCTCCCCCATCTTCGGGATGAGGTGCTTCGGGAAGGTGCCGTCCACGTAGTGCTTGCCGATGATCGGCAGCACCTCCTCGTCCACGAAGCGGCGGACGGAGTCGCGGACGGCGCGCTCCTCCTCGGTCAGGGCGGCGTCGATGTTGAACAGGTCCGCCTCGCGCGGCCGCAGCTCGGGCGACGGGAGGAAGGACTCGGCGGGGGCGATCTCGGTGGCCATGGCGGTCGGGGTCGGGTGACCCCGAAATCTAACGCCGCCGGCGCCGGGCGCCCGCCGCCATCGCCAGCAGCCCCCCGCCCAGCAGGGCGACGGTGGTGGGCTCCGGCACCGTGGAGGTGGCCCGCGACGTCAGCGCCTCGACGGCGTTGATGTCCGCGCCCACGGTGGCCCCCGTCTGGTCGCCCTCGGCCGGGTCGTCGATCAGCTGCACCGCGTCGAACTCCAGCTGCCCCGCCAGGAAGCCGGCGAAGAACTGGTCGATGTCGATCGTCGAGGTCGAGCCGAAGACCTTGCCGATCTCGTAGAAGCCGTCGCCGTTGGCGTCGTACGTCGCCCCGAGCAGGAGGGCCGTCGTCGCCGTCGGGCGGATCGCCACGAAGGTGTCCTCGATGTCGGCGCCGATCTCGTAGATCCAGAGGTCGGGCGCCGCGCTGTTGCTGTTCGTCAGCACGTTGTCGAGGAAGGCCAGCTCGATCAGCCCGCCGCGGCCGAGGGTCACGAACGGGGCGCTCGCGGGCGAACCCAGCGCCGTGGTCGGGTCGAGCACCGTTCCGAGCGTCGGCCCGGGACCGCCGGAGTACAGCGGGAGGTAGCGGATGACGGCGTCGGCGTACTGCGACTGCGCCGCGGCCGGCGCGGCCAGCGCGAGCTGGAGCAGGAGTGCGGCGGCGAGCGGGCGGGCGAGCGGCATCGGCGGCCTCGCGATCGGAGGGTGTGGGAGTGGGCCCGACCCTCCTTTCACGTCATTCAGGCGCCGGAGCGGACATGCCGCCGCTCAGATCGCCGTCGAGGCCGCCGTCCGCTGCCGTCGCGGGAGGACGTGGCGCCGGGCGCTCGGCGTGATCCCCACCTCGCGCGCCTTCTTGCGAAACGTCGCGCCGTGGTCGATCGCGTGCCCCCCCTCGTCCTGCCACTGGTGCACCATCTCGTGGAGGAGGGTGTGGAGCGCCTCCTCCCACCCGTGGCGGCGGATGTGCTCGCGCCCGATCACGATCTCCGCCGGCTCGCCGGCCGGCGTCGCCGCCGTGTAGTGCCCGAGCCGCGTGCGCATGCGCCCCGACAGCCGGATCGGCACCCCGCGCAGCCGCCCGCCGAAGTACACGCGGTTGTAGTGCGCGTGGAACCGGCGGAGCTGCGCCACCACCGGCTCGTCCTCCGGTCGCGCCCGCTCGGGGCGCCGCGCCGCGGCCGGGCGGGTGATCTGGTGGGCGAGGATGGTCTCGCGGGCCCGCCGCCGGTCCGTCCGCGTCCGCCCGCAGACGAACCCGACGATCGCCCGCAGCACCTCGGGGGGCGCGTCGAGGTACCCCTCGTGGACGCGTAGCTCCCCGGCGCTGAAGCTGACCATGACCGTCCGGTTGCGGGTCAGCCGCAGCCGCTCGATCCCGCGCAGCCCGAGGCGCTCCAGCGCCGCGTGCAGCCGCGCCGCCGCGGCGGCGCCGGCGGGGCGGGGGCGGTCGGCGGGCGCGACGTCGGTGGTCACCAGCGGCGCGCGCCGCCGGCGGTGGGCGTCGGTCATGCGCTGCACCCAGGCCGTCAGCGGTCGAAGCAGTGCCGGGGCCCCGGGAGGAACCGCTGCGCCTCGGCCGACCAGACCAGCGTCGTGATGTCGATCTGCTCGGGCGACAGCGTGATCGCGTTGGCCGACGACGGGCGACCGCCGCGCGAGCGGCTCGACACGGTGCCGGCGGTCGAGATCACCGTCCCCTTCTTCGTGTGCTCCACGAAGTGGATCGCCTCCTGGTGGTCGTGCCCGCACAGCACGAGGTCCACCCCGATCTCGGCGAAGGCGCCGAGCACCTTGCGCGTGTCCTTCAGCCCGTGGCGCTGCGACAGCTCCCCCTTCACGGGGTTGTGGTGCATCACGATCACCTTCGCGTCGCCGGGCGGCGACTTCGCGAACTCCGCCGCGGCGCGCGCGATCTGCGACTTCCGCAGGTGGCCGATGATCGAGATGTCGCGGACGTTCCAGGTCAGCGTCTGCGGCAGCACGCCCTGCGACGTGTTCAGCCCGACGAACGTCGCCCCGTCCACGCGCAGCACCGGCTCGATCTCCGGGTCGACGTAGGCGCGGTAGTTCTCGTACAGCGCCCCCTCGTCGCCGAGGCCGAGCGGCGCCCGCCACCACATGACGTCGTGGTTCCCCGGGACGACGATGGTGCGGCTGACGCGCGCCGCGTCGCGCAGGAACACCGACGCGCGCTGGAACTCGCCGGCGCGCGCGCGCTGCGACAGGTCGCCCGAGACCGCGACGACGTCGAACGGGCGGTCCTGCACCAGCGCCTCGAGCGCCGCGATGTGCGCCGGCACGGCCGGGCGGCCGAAGTGCAGGTCGGAGACGTGGAGGACGGTGGTCATGCGCGCGCTCCGACGCTCGCCGCGCGCTCGGCGCCGGGCAGGGACGGAGCCCGCATGCCCATCAGCCCCGCAGGCGGGCGACCAGCGCGTCCGTGAACTCGACCGTCCCGGCGGCGCCGCCGAGGTCGCGCGTGCGCACCTGCCCCTCCTGGATCTGCGCGGTGAACGCGTCGCGCACGCGGCGCGCGGTCTCCGGCTGCCCCATGTGGTCGAGCATCATCGCCGCGGCGAGGATCAGCGCCCCCGGGTTCGCGACGTCCTTGCCGGCGATGTCGGGCGCCGTGCCGTGCACCGCCTCGAAGATCGCCGCGTCCTTCCCGATGTTCGCCCCCGGCGCGAGCCCCAGCCCGCCCACCAGCCCCGAGATCAGGTCGGAGAGGATGTCGCCGAACATGTTCGTCGTCACGATGACGTCGAAGCGGTTCGGGTCCATGACGAGGTTCATCGCCATCGCGTCGATGATCCGCTCGTCGAACGCGAGGCGCCCCTCGTACTCCTTCGCCATCGCGCGCCCGACCTCGAGGAACAGCCCCGACGAGTACTTGAGGATGTTCGCCTTGTGGACCAGCGTGACCTTCCGGCGGCCGTGGGCGACCGCGTACTCGAACGCGTAGCGGATGATCCGCTCCGAGCCCGCGCGCGTCACGACGGCCACGCTCTCGGCGGCCGCCTGCGGGTCGTCCCCCTGCGCGACGTACTGCTCCTTGCCGATGTAGAGCCCCTCGGTGTTCTCGCGCACGAGCACGAGGTCGAGGTCGTCGTAGTGGCGCGGCGACGGGACGAGCTGGCGCGCCGGGCGCACGTTGGCGTAGAGGTCGAACTCCTTGCGCAGCGCGACGTTCACCGAGCGGAAGCCCTTCCCCACCGGCGTCTCGAGGGGGCCCTTCAGCGCCAGCCGCGTGCGGCGGATCGAGGCGAGCGTGGGCTCCGGGATCGGGTCGCCGTGCGACGCGACGCCGGCCTGCCCCGCCTGCTGCACGTCCCACGCGATGTCCGCCCCGGCGGCTTCGAGGACCCGGACGGTGGCATCGGCGATGCTGGGGCCGATCCCGTCGCCGGGAATGAGGGTGACTGGCGTGGGCATCAGAGGTTCCGAACGGTCCGCGAGCGGTGGACGTACAGGGGAGGCGCGCCGCGCCCCGCGTGCTGCTGCGGGGGGCGCCGCGCCGCAACCTAATGGGGGGCCGCGCGCGCGTTCCAGAGCGATCCGGAGCGGTCGTGCGGCCGCGCGCGCGGGTCGCCGACGGGGTTGACGCCCGCCGGTCCCGCACCCATTAACACGCTTCCGCGCGCCCCCGGGGCGCGCCCCCTCCCCAACCCGCGCCCCTCCATGCCGACGCTGCTCCGCGCGCTCGTCTGGGTCGTCGTGGCCCTCGTCGGTGCCGCCGCCTTCGGCGTCGTCGCGCTCAAGCGCGGCGAGTCGGTGAACGCCGCCTGGCTGGTCGTCGCCGCCGTCTGCACGTACCTGGTCGCCTACCGCTTCTACGCGAAGCTGATCGCGGCCAAGATCTTCGCCCTCGACGCCGCGCGGCCCACGCCCGCCACGCGCCTCAACGACGGGCGGGACTACGTGCCCACCAACCGGTGGGTGGTGTTCGGCCACCACTTCGCGGCCATCGCCGGCCCCGGCCCGCTCGTCGGCCCCACGCTCGCCGCGCAGTTCGGCTACCTCCCCGGCGCGCTCTGGCTGATCGTCGGCGTCGCGCTCGGCGGCGCGGTGCAGGACTTCGTCATCCTGGCCTCCAGCATCCGCCGCGACGGCAAGTCGCTCGGCCAGATGGCGCGCGAGGAGATCGGCCCCGTCGCCGGCTTCACCGCGCTGGTCGCGGTGCTCGGCATCATGGTCGTGCTCATCTCGGTGATCGCGCTCGTCGTCGTCAACGCCCTCGGCGAGAGCCCGTGGGGCACGGTGACGGTCGGCCTCACGATCCCGATCGCGCTGCTGATGGGCGCCTACCTGCGCTGGGTGCGCCCGGGCCGCGTCCTCGAGGCGACGGCGATGGGGCTGGTGATGCTCGTCGGCGCGCTCTACGCCGGCCAGTGGGTCGCCGCGCAGCCCGACCTCGCCGCGACGTTCACGCTCAGCCGCGTGACGCTCGCCTGGCTGGTCATGGCGTACGGCTTCGCCGCCTCCGTGCTCCCGGTGTGGCTGCTCCTCGCGCCGCGCGACTACCTCTCGGCGTTCGTGAAGATCGGCGTCGTCGTCGCCCTCGCCGCCGGCATCCTCATCGTGCTGCCGCCGCTCGCGATGCCCGCCGTCACCCAGTTCGTCGACGGCACCGGGCCGGTGTTCGCCGGGAAGCTCTTCCCGTTCGTCTTCATCACGATCGCCTGCGGCGCGATCTCGGGCTTCCACGCCCTGATCTCGTCGGGCACCACGCCCAAGCTGCTCGAGCGCGAGGACGACGCGCGCTTCATCGGCTACGGCGCGATGCTGACCGAGTCGCTGGTCGCCGTCATGGCGCTCGTCGGCGCCTGCGTGCTCACCCCGGGCGTCTACTTCGCCATCAACGCCCCCGCCGGCGTGATCGGCAGCACCGCGGTCGACGCCGCCGCCAAGATCGCGACCTGGGGCTTCACCGTCACGCCGGCCGAGCTGGAGCTGCTGGCGCGGCAGGTCGGCGAGACGTCGCTGCTCTCGCGCACCGGCGGCGCCCCGTCGCTCGCCGTCGGGATGGCGCACCTGTTCAGCCAGGCGGTCGGCGGCACCGGCGCGATGGCGCTCTGGTACCACTTCGCCATCATGTTCGAGGCGCTGTTCATCCTCACGACGCTCGACGCCGGGACCCGCGTCGGCCGCTTCATGCTGCAGGACCTCGGCAAGCACGTGTGGGAGCCGTTCGGCCGCGTCGCCTGGACGCCCGCCGTGCTCCTGTCCAGCGCGATCTTCGTCTCGATGTGGGGCTACTTCCTCTACCAGGGCGTCACCGACCCGCTCGGCGGCATCAACTCGCTCTGGCCCCTCTTCGGGATCGCCAACCAGCTGCTCGCGACGGTCGCCCTCTGCCTCGGCACGACGATCATCATCAAGATGGGGAAGGCGCGCTACGCCTTCGTCACCATGGTCCCGCTGGTGTGGCTCCTGATCGTGACCTTCACGACGGCGCTCACCAAGATCTTCTCGGCGGACCCGCGCCTCGGCTTCCTGTCGCACGCGCGCGCCTTCGAGGCCGCGCTCGCGGCCGGGACGCTCCCCGCCGGCGCCAAGACCATCGAGGCGGCCCGCACGATGATCTTCAACGACCACATCAACGTCGCGGTCGCGGGCTTCTTCCTGATCGCCGTCGTCGTGATCCTCGCCGACTCGATGCGCGAGTGGGTCAACGTGCTCCTGCGCGGGAAGCCCGCCCGGAGCACCGAGGTGCCGTTCGACCGCTCGGTCGCCCTCGCGGGCGACTGAGCCGCGCGGCCGGCAGCGCGGCTAGGCCGCGTTGCCGGCGCGCCGGGACGGCCGGTCGCGGCGCGCCAGCAGCAGCGCCTCCGCCTCCCCCGCGGGAAGCGGGCCGTGGAACAGGAACCCCTGCCCGTAGACGCAGCCGGCGTCGCGCAGCGCGGCGCGCTGGTCCTCGTCCTCGATCCCCTCGGCGATCGTGCGCAGCGACAGCGCGCGCCCCAGGGCGACGATCGTCCGGGCCAGCGCCGCCTGCGACCCGCCGCGCCGCAGCCCGTCGACGAAGCTCTTGTCGATCTTGAGCGTGTCGATCGGGAAGCGCTGCAGGTAGCCGAGCGCCGAGTAGCCGGTGCCGAAGTCGTCGACCGCCAGCCGCACCCCGGCGCGCCGCAGCGCCTCGAACCGCTCGCGCGCGAGCTCCGGCCGGTCGAGCATCACGCTCTCGGTGATCTCGAGCAGCAGCTGCCCCGACTGCAGCCCGGACTGCGCCAGCACGCCGAGCACCTCGTCGACGAACCCCGGCTCGTAGATCTGCCGCGCCGACACGTTCACGGTGAGCGTGAGCGGCGGGCGCCCGAGCCCCGCGCGCTGCGTGTTCCACCCCGCCACCCGCGCGCTGGCGTGCCGCAGCACCCACCCGCCCAGCGCGCCGATCAGCCCCGTCTCCTCGGCCACCGGCACGAAGTCGGACGGCATCATCGTGCCGCGCTGCGGGTGCTGCCAGCGCACCAGCGCCTCGACCCCCAGCGGCTCCCCGTCGTCGAGCGAGACGATCGGCTGGAAGAGCACCGAGAACTCGCTCCGCTCCAGCGCGGCGCGGAGGTCGGCCTCCATCGCCAGCCGCGCCACCGCCTCGGCGTGCATCTCGGGCTCGAAGACGGCCCAGCGCCCCTTCCCGCGCGCCTTGGCGCGGTACATCGCCAGGTCGGCGTCGCGCAACAGCGCGTCCGCCCGGTCGTCCACGCCGAGCGACGCGTCGGCCGCGTCCACCGCCACCGGACGCGCGATCCCGATGCTGGTGCCGACCACGGCCTCCGCCCCGTTCAGCTGGAACGGGACGCGCATCGCGCTCAGCACGCGCTCGGCGACCGTGGTCGCGTCGGCGTCCATGCGCGCGTTCTCCAGCAGCACCGCGAACTCGTCGCCGCCCAGCCGGACCACGGTGTCGCAGCCGCGCGTCGCGTTCAGCAGCCGCTTGGACACCTCGCACAGCAGCTGGTCGCCCGCCGCGTGCCCCAGCGAGTCGTTGACGCGCTTGAAGCCGTCGAGGTCGAGCATGAGGACCGCCACGCCGCCGACGTCGCGGCGCGACAGCACGTGGGCGAGCCGCTCGCGCATCCGCGCCCGGTTGGCCAGCCCGGTGAGCGGGTCGTGGTACGCCTGGTGGGCGAACGCTTCCTTGGAGCAGCGCAGCTCGTGCACGAGCGTCGTGTTGCGCACGGCGGTCGTCGCCAGGTTGGCGAGCACCTCGATGACCTCGACGTCGGCCTCGGAGTACGCGCCGTCCGTCTCGCTGCGCAGCGCGACCACCCCGAGCACCCCCTCGGCGGTCGTGAGCGGCGCCAGCAGCACGCTCCCCGCGGCCTTCCGCCCCTCGCGCCCCCCGCGCGCCACCATGCGCAGCGCCGCGCGGCGCTCCAGCACCAGCCGCTGCAGGCTCTCGGTCAGCAGCTCGGGGTCCGACGCGCCGACCGGGGCCCACTCCCCGGTCCCGTCATGCAGCGCGAGCGCGAACGCGTCGAACGCGATCACCTGCCGTGACGCCGCGCGCATGACGTCGTGCAGCGCGGCCAGCGAGTCGGCGGCCAGCACGCCGGCGGCGGCGTTGGCCACCGCGCGCATGCGTGCCGCCGTCCCCTGCGCCTCGCTCTGCGCGATCCAGAGCCGCGCCTCGCTCTCGCGCAGCGCCGTCTTCGCCCGCTCGTGCTCGGCCACCTCGGCGTCGTGCTGCGCGATCGCCGTCTCCAGCTGCGCGACGCTCTCGCCGAGCGCGTGCGCCGTGCGGTTGAAGCTCGCCGCCAGGAGCCCGAGGTCGTCGCTCGCCCGCTCCGGGAGCCGCGCGGTGAAGTCGCCGCGCTGCAGCGCCGCCAGCGCCGCCCTCGCGCGCCGCAGCCGCGCGGTGGTGATCGCGGGGGCGACGGTGGCCAGCCACCCCACCCCGGCCAGGCACCCGCCCTCGATCAGCAGCGCGCCCGGCGACAGCGGGAAGCCCAGCAGCCGCGCGCTCAGCAGCCGCGCCACCGGGTGCAGCACCACCACGACCAGCAGCTGCACGCGCGCGAGCTCCGGGAATCCGAGCGCGTGGCCGCCGACGACCATCACGTAGAAGGGCAGCGTCGCGAACCCCACCGGCCCGCCCGCGGCGGCCATCAGCGTCAGCGCCGCCGGGTCGATCAGCAGCAGCAGCCGGGCCTGCGTGGGCGTGAGGCGCCCCAGGTGCTGCCACGCCGACGCGCACGCGTTGAGCGCCGCGACGGCCAGCGGCACGCCGATCACCAGCGCCGACGGCGCGGGCGTCACGTCGAACAGCGCGTCGGCGCACCCGAGCACGATCCCGAGCGACGCCAGCAGCCAGCGCATCGTCACCGACTGGCGGTGGCGGGCCAGCAGCAGGACGTCCTCCTCCCGCGGGCCGGCGGGCGGCACGACGGGGGCGGGAACCGCCTCGAACTGCAGGGGGGTGGCTCGCACGGGCGGGGGGAGCGTGCCGGGGAGGTCGATCGGCCCGTGGCGGGCCGCGCAGGCGCTGCCGCATGACGGCACCGTCACCTTGCGCTCTCTCTGATGATCGGCCCCTCACCGCCGCGACTTGAGTCCGGCCGCGACGCCGCCCCGCGCCCCGCTCAGCCGCCGGTCGAGACCCGCCCGCGCCCGTCGCGCTTCGCCGCGTAGAGCGCCGCGTCGGCGCGCTCCGTCCACCGCGCCGCGGTCTCCCCCGCGCGCAGCGCCGCGACGCCGACCGAGACCGAGGTCGCACCGGCCAGGGCGGCCACCAGCCGCTCGCCCATCCGCACGCCGTCCTGCACCGACGTCTCGCGCAGCAGCACCGCGAACTCGTCGCCGCCGATGCGCGCCACCACGTCGGTGCGGCCGAGGAAGGTGCGCGACAGCTGCCCCGCCACGCGCTGGAGCGCCGCGTCGCCCGCGGCGTGCCCCTCGCGGTCGTTCAGCGCCTTGAGGTGGTCGAGGTCGAGCAGGAGGAGGCAGGTCCGCTGCCCCCACAGCCCGTGCAGCGCGACCGCGTGCGCCAGCGACTCGTCGAAGGCGCGGCGGTTGCCCAGCCCGGTCAGGGCGTCGGTCATCCCCTCGCGCCGCGCCTCCTCCAGCGCCGCGCCCAGCGCCGCCACCTCGCGCCCCAGCTCCGCGATGCGCCCCTCGCGCTCGGGCGCCCGCGCCGCCAGCAGCGCCCCCAGCTCGCCGACCGCGGCCTGCGCGGCCTGGCGCATCTGCTCGGGCGACGACTCGGCCACCGCCGCGTGCAGCCGCCCCACCACCTCGCGCGAGCGGTCGTGCGCGGCCGCCTCGGCGCCGACGGCGTCATGCAGCCCGTGGACGAGCGCCCACACGGTGGCGCGCAGCTCCTCCAGCGTCTTCGTCGCGTACGCGTGCTCCACGCGGCGCTCGGTGCTCGCGAAGCGGACCGCCCCCTCCCAGTCCCGCTCCCCCAGCCCGCCGCCGCGCACGGTCGCGGTCTCGGCGTCGCCGTCGTCGTCCGTCGGCAGGGCGAGCCCCGTCGTCAGGTGGCGCCGCCAGCGGTCGGCCTGTCGGCGCACCCCCGACGCGTCGCGCGTGTCGGTGTCGAGCGCGTACTTCCCGACCAGGTGGACCAGCGCGCCGACGGCGTCGAGCATGCGCCCCACCGCGTGGTCGTCGGTGGGCGGCGCGGACGGCGTGGCCGGGACGTCGGGCGGGGCGGGGCGGCTCGGCGCGGGGCGCTCGGCGCCGCCGCCGAACCAGCGGCGGACGGAGGTCACGGGACGGGGCGGAGGGTGAGTCGGCGGGCCGACGGCGGCGCGCCGTACGCGGGGGTGGACGACGCTCCCCCCCGCGGCGAAACTGGGCGCGGCCGTGGTGCCAGATAGGGGCCGTAGTGAACGGGGCGAGCACGCGGAGTGCACTGGGATGGCGGCCGCCGGGCGTGGAGCCCCCGTCGTCCGACCGTCGCTCCCGCCCCCCGCCCCGCCTTCCGTGCCGCATCTCGACGACCCCCGCCAACGCCGCCAGCAGGAGCCGCCGCCGGCCGACCCGTCCCTCGCCGACGAGCCGCGCCGCGCCATCGACTGCGGCGCCGACGCGGGCCCGCCCGACGGGCGCCCGACCCCCGCGGGACGCGGCCGGGGCGTCCCCCGCGGCTCCCCGTTCGCCTCGCGCCGTGGGCCGGACGACGAGCGGCGCGTCTGAGCCGCGGCCGGCGCCCGGCGACGCCTTGCGCGCGGCCGCGCGCGGCAGAGAATCTTCCCTCGTGCAAGCCATCGCCGACCGACTCGACGCCGTCCGCCGCGTCCTGTACGCCGTGCTGGGCGTGCCGGACTACGACCGGTACGTGCGGCAGCTGCGCGAGCGGCACCCGGAGTGCGCCGTCCCCACGCGCCGCGAGTTCGAGCAGGAGCGGCTGAAGGCGCGCTACGAGAAGCCCGGCTCGCGCTGCTGCTGAGCGGGCGGCGTCCCGGCCAGCAGGATCGCCGCCGCCGCGGCGGCCAGCCCCGCCCCCGCGAGGAACGCCGTCGGCGCGCCGCGCGCGTCCCACAGCGCGCCGAACAGGAGTGACGCCGGCAGCGCGGCCACGCCGACGACGAGGTGGTACCACCCGAACGCCGCGCCGCGCGCCTCGTGCGACGACAGGTCGGCGACGAGCGCCTTCTCCGCCCCCTCGGTGAGCCCGAAGAACGCGCCGTAGGCGAGCATGAGCGCCCACACGTGCCACGGCGCGCGCGCGAACGCGAAGCCCGCGTAGACGAGCGCGTACACGCCCCACCCCGCGACGATCGTCGGCCGGCGCCCGAGCCGGTCCGACAGCGCGCCGCCCGGCGTGCTGGCGAGCGACTTCACCGCGTGCAGCGCCGCCCACAGCGCGGGCACCAGCGCGACCGGCACGCCGAGCTGCGTCGCGCGCAGCACGAGAAAGGCGTCGGTGGCGTTGCCGAGCGTGAACACGAACACCGCCACGAGCAGCGCGCGCAGCGCGCGCGAGCGCGGCGCGGCCATGCCCGCGGGCGCGTCGGCCACGACCGACGCGGGCGCCGCCGGCTCCGGCGTACGCGGCTCCTCCCGCACGCCGACCGCCAGCACGAGCACCGCCAGCGCGCCCGGCACCGCGGCCAGCCAGAACACGGTGCGCAGCGGCAGCGCCGCGGCCGACAGCAGCAGCCACGCCAGCAGCGGCCCGATGACCGCGCCTAGGTGGTCGGCGGCGCGGTGGAAGCCGAAGGCGCGCCCGCGGGCGGCGGCGGGGGCGGCGCCGGCGAGCAGCGCGACGCGCGGCGCGCGCACGATCCCCTTCCCCACGCGGTCGGTCAGCCGCACCGCGAGCACGTGCGCCGGCGACGCCGCGACGGCCACCAGCGGGCGCGCCGCCGACGCCAGCAGGTAGCCCGCGAGCACCAACGGCTTGCGGCGCGGCAGCCGGTCGGACCACCACCCGCTCGCCAGCTTCAGCAGCGCCGCCGTCGTCTCGGCGGCCCCCTCGATCGCGCCGACCACGGCGGCCGACGCGCCCAGCGAGGCGGTGAGGAAGATCGGCAGCAGCGGCGCGATCATCTCGCTCGACGCGTCGGTCAGCAGGCTCACCAGCGCGAGCGTGACGACGGTGCGGCCGAGCCACGGGCGCGGCGCGGGCGCGGCCGGCGGGGAGGACGCTGGGGACGCTGGCGTCATGGGCACCGCGCAATGTAGCCGCGGCCGCGCGCGGGCCTTGCGTGTCCGCCCCCGCGCCCCCAATTCCCTCCCATGTCCGTCGACACCGCCGCCGCGGCCCGCCGCACCCACGACGCGCTCGCGCGCGCCCGGGCGCGCCTCGTCGCCCGCGACGCCGAGACCGTGCGCGACCAGGTGACGCTGGCGGAGATCCCCTCCCCCACCGGCGAGGAGGGGGAGCGTGGCGCCTGGGTCGCGCGCCGCTTCGCGGCCCTCGGCCTCCGCGACGTGCGCGTCGACGCCGCGGGGAACGTGATCGGCCGGCGCGACGGCGAGTCCCGCGACGACCGCGCGCCGCGCGTGGCGGTGTGCGCGCACCTCGACACTGTCTTCCCGCGCGACACGCCGCTGCGCGTGCGGCACGACGGGCGGCGCCTCGTCGGCCCGGGGATCGGCGACAACGGACGCGGGCTCGCGGCGATGCTCGCGCTGGCCGAGGTGCTCGACGGCGACCACGTGCGCACGCGCCACGCGATCGAGTTCGTGGCGACGACCGGCGAGGAGGGGCTCGGCGACCTGCGCGGCGCGAAGCGCTACTTCGCCGACGCGCCCGCGGTGCGCGCCGCCGTGGCGCTCGACGGCGCGGGCGACGAGCGCATCGTGCACCGCGCGGTGGGCTCGCGGCGCTTCCGCGCGACGTTCGCCGGCCCCGGGGGGCACAGCTGGGCGGCGTTCGGCGTGCCGAACGCGGTGCACGCCGCGGCGCGCGCCGCCGCCGCGATCGCCGCGCTCCCCCTCGACGACGCGCCGCGCGTCACCGTGTCGGTGGGGCGCATCGGCGGCGGCATCTGCGTCAACGCGATCCCCGCCGACGGCTGGCTCGAGGTCGACCTGCGCTCGACCTTCACGCGCATGCTCGACCGCTACGAGCAGTCGATCCGCCGCGCGGTGCACGCCGCGGCGCTGGAGGAGAACGCGACGCGCGCCGAGGGGACGCCTCCGCTGACCATGCGGGTCGAGGTCATCGGCGACCGTCCCGGCGGCGAGCTGGCGGCCGACGCCCCGCTCGTGGCCGGCGCGCTGGCGATGACGCGCCTCGTCGGGCGCGCGCCCGAGCTCGGGTCGGCGTCCACCGACGCGAACGTCCCCCTCGGACTCGGCGTCCCCGCGATCGCGATCGGCGCCGGCGGGCGCGGGGGGGAGGCGCACACCCCCGGCGAGTGGTTCGAGAACGCCGAGGGCGCGGTCGGACTCGGCCGCGCCCTCGGCATCGTGGCCTACGCGGCCGAGCTCACGAGCGCGCGCTGAGCGCGCGGCGCCGGCCGACGAGCCCCAGGATGCCCAGCCCCGACGCCAGCAGCACGTAGGTCGACGGCTCGGGCACCGTGCTCCCCGGCGGGTTCGTCACCTGCTGCGCCGAGCCGATGGTCATGTCGTCGAACGCGAAGACGTCGTCGGCGTCGGTGCCGCGGAACTGGACGCTGGTGAAGCTCGTCGTGTTGATGAAGCCCGCGTACAGCAGGCTCCCGTCGCGCGCCGAGTTGCGGCCGACCGACGGCGTGTACGGCAGCACCCAGTCGAGGGTCGTGCCGCCGACGAGCGTGAAGCGGAGCGCGAGCTGCGAGCCCTGGTCGCCGACGTCGATCCCGTAGAAGCCGAACGCGGCGACGGGATCGGAGAAGCTGATCGTGAACGTGGTGCCGGCGTTCGAGCTGGTCGCCTCGTAGAACCGCGTGCCGCTGGTCGGGTAGCGCCCCGCGCCGTTCGCGCCGGCGCCCGCGAACGTCTCGACCGCGCCCGCGCCGCCGAGGGTCGCGGTGCCCGCGCCGGCGAAGCTCAGCGACGGGTTGGTCGCGCCGTCCGCCAGCCCGTCGAAGCTCTCCGTGCCGACGCCGGTGAGCGCCGAGAGGAAGTTCGCGCGCGTCGCCGCGGAGTTGACGTTCGGCGCCCGGGTCGCGTCGGTGCCCCCGACGTCGGTGCCGAAGTAGCAGAACGACCCGGCGGGGCACTGCGCGCGGGCCTGCGCGGGAGCCAGGGCGACCAGCAGCAATGCGAGCGCGGACCAGCTTCTCCTGGACGGCATCGAGATTCCTCCGTGGGATGGGTGGACGGCATGCGGCGCATCCAGGGTACCACACCATGACAGGAATGCAATATTCGACCGCAACAGCCTCATCCATGTCGCGCCGGAAACGCCGGCGGGGCGGACTCCGATCGGAGCCCGCCCCGCCGCTGCACCACGCAGAGTGTGACAGAGATCACATGGCCGGACGACGGCGACGGCGTCCGACGGCGCCCAGCACCGCCAGCCCGGTCCCCAGCAGCGCGTACGTCGAGGGCTCCGGCACCGTGCTCGTCACCTGGCCCGCCGTGCCGATGGTCATGTCGTCGAACCCGAACACGTCGCCCGAGCCCGTGCTGCGGAACTGCACGGAGGTGAACGGGTTCGCGGCGTCGATCAGCCCGAAGAACAGCAGGTTGCCGCTCGCCAGCGGGTCGGTGCGGTAGTCGTAGGGCACCTGCACGTCGATGATGCTTCCCGACACGCGCGTGAGGCGCAGCAGCAGGTTCGAGCCGCTGTCGCCGAGGTCGCGCCCGTAGAAGCCGAACGCCGCGATCGGGTCGGTGAAGGTGATCGTGAACTCGCTCCCGCTCCCCGTCGTCACCAGGTAGTACCGCGAGCCCGACACCGGCGCGGCGCCCGACGAGTTGCCGGTCGCGACGCGCCCCGTGCCGGTCACGGTGGCCGTGCCGGCGCCGGGGAAGGTCAGCGCCAGCGGGGCGCCCGTCCCGGTGGGGATCCCCTCGAAGGTCTCGGTGCCGACGCCGGTGAGCGCGGCCAGGAAGTCGGAGCGTGCGGTGGTGACCGCGGCGTTCGCGGTCCCGAGGTCGTTCTGGCCGTAGTAGACGGTCTGCGCCCCCGCCGGCGCGGCGACCGCGGCGAGGAGCGCGGCGGTGGCGAGCGAGGCGCGGGTGCGGCGGGTGCGGCGACGGCTGGTCGTCATCGAGCGTGCGGTACGGGTACGCGGATCCGGCCCGCCGAGCGCGGGCGTCGTGTTCCGGGCGCGCATCCTAGCCGAACGTGACGACTCCGTCATGGTGCAGAAGCACCATGCGTCGCGTGAATGAACGGCAATAAAACAGGGCAGCGCTCCGTGGGGAGCGCCGCCCTGGGACGTGCCGCCGGCTCACGCGCCGACGCGGACCTCCGAGTGGTCGCCGAGCGTGGCGGAGCCGGTCAGCCCCTGCACCTTCACCGCGTCGCCGATCAGCGAGGCGGTCAGCCGCGAGTCGACGACGCGCGACTGCGCGCCGACGATCGTGTCGCGGAGCGTCGAGCCCTCGATCGTGCTCCCCGCCGAGATCGAGACGTTCGGGCCGACCGTCGAGTCGCGGATCGTCACGCCCTCCTCGATGTAGACCGGCTCGACGATCGTCGCCGACGCGTCGAGCGACGCCGGACGCCGGGCGCGCCCCTTGTCGAGCATCGCGCGGTTGGTGTCGAGCAGCGTCTCGATCTGCCCCGCGTCGTACCACCCCTCGACGTCGATCACGCGGATCTTCGCGCCGCGGTCGATCATGTACTGGAACGCGTCGGTGAGGTAGTACTCGCCCTTGTTCTTCGGGCGCGTCAGGACGTGGTCGATCGCCTCGTACAGCAGCTGCCAGTTCCTGATGTAGTACAGGCCGATGTTCGCGCGCTTCGAGATCGGCTCGCTCGGCTTCTCGACGATGCGGGTCATGTTGCCGTCGGCGTCGGTCACCACCACGCCGAAGCGCTGGTAGTCCTCGACCTCCTTGACCCAGATGATCCCGTCGGCGTCGGAGTCCTTCACCACCGACAGGTCGGCGTCGAAGATCGTGTCGACGAAGATGATGAAGACCGGCTGGTCCACGTACGGGCGCGCGAGGTTGACGGCGCCCGCCGTGCCGTCCTGCACCGCCTGCTCGACGAACACCGCCGGGAGCCCGATGTCGTCGCGCGCGTGCGCCTCGACCTTCTCCTTCAGGTGCCCCGTCACGTAGATGACCTGCTCCACGTCCCCGAGCCGCTTCACGTCGTCCATGACGTAGTCCATCACCGGCTTGCCGGCGATGCGCAGCATGGGCTTCGGCGTGACGTGCGTGTGCGGGCGCAGGCGGGTGCCCTTGCCGGCCAGCGGGATGATGACTTTCATGGCGGGGTCGGTGGGGGTGGGGCGTCGAGCGGGATACTCGCCCGGCGCCCGCGCGGGTGCAAGATCCGTGACCCCGCCGCCCCCGCCCCGCCCCCGCTCAGGGCGCGCTCGTCCCCTCGCGGCCGTAGCGGTCCTTCAGCCGCACCACGTCGTCCAGCTCCGGCGTGCTCGCCTCGAGCACGTCGCAGTCGGTCACCGCCTCCATGTAGTGGACGGTGCCGGGGGTGATGCGGAACGCGTCCCCGGCCCGCAGCCGCATGTCCTCCAGCGGCGCGTCGCCCAGCGCGACCCAGTAGCGCAGCTCCCCCGAGAGCAGGTACACCGTCTCGTCCTTGCGCTCGTGGTACTGCACCGAGAGCTGCTGCCCGGCCTTGATGTGGAGGATCTTCCCGACGTAGCGGTCGGTGTGCGCCCAGATGATCTCGTGTCCCCACGGCTTGGGGACGCGCCTGACGTCGAAGGGTCCGCTCATGGTGCGGCTGGAGTGGGAGGGGGCGCCGTCGCGGCGCCGCTCCGGGGGGAATATCGGCACCGGCGGCGACGCCCTGCAACGCGAAGGCGCCGGGCCCCGACGGGGCCCGGCGCCTGGACGGCCGCGTGCGACGCGCGTCGGCGCGCGTCAGCGCGCGGCCATGCGGGTGCGGAGGAGCGACAGGCGCCGGCGGACCGACCCGTCCATCACCGTGTCGCCGACCTTCACGACGACGCCGCCGAGGATCGCCGGGTTCACGGCGACGTGCGGCACCACCTGCTTGCCGAGGGAGCGCGAGAGCTGCGCCGCGATCGCCGCCTCCTCGTCCGCGCTCGGCGCGCGCGCGACGGTGACGCGCGCGTGCACGCGCCCCTCCGCCTCGTCGAGCAGGTTGAAGTACTCGGTCACGATCTGCGGCAGTAGCATCTGCCGCCCCTTCGCGACCAGCGTCTGGAGGAAGCGCACCAGCACGCGCGGGAAGCGGTCCTGGAACGCCTTCGCCAGCACCTCGCTCTTCCGCTCCGCCGACAGCCGCGGCGACTCGAGGAAGCGGCGCAGCTTCACGTCGCGCTCGACCGCGTCGGCGAGCTCGCGCGCCATCCGCCCCCACCCGTGCGGGTCCTCGCCCTTGCGGGCGAGCGACAGCAGCACGTCGGCGTAGTTGCGGGCGATCGTCGCGTCGCGCATCAGCGGCGCGCCCCGTTCGCCGGGATCGTGGTCAGGAACTGCTCGACCAGGCGGCGGTTGGACGCGTCGTCGAGGTTGCGCTCGATGACCTTGGACGCGCCGGCGAGGGCGAGGTCCACCGCCTCGCGGCGCAGGTCGGCCACGGCGCGCTCGCGCTCCGCGTCGATGTCGCGGCGGGCGCGGTCGAGGAGCTCGGCCTGCTGCTGGCGCGTCTGCTCGAGCAGGTCGGCGCGCATCTTCTCGGCGGCCCCGCGGGCGTCGGCGATCAGCTTCTGCGCCTCGCCGCGCGAGCCCTCGAGCTGCGCGCGCTGCTCGGCGAGCAGCCGGGCGGCCTCCTCGCGGTCGCGCTGGGCGCCCGCGATCGCGTCCTCGAGCGCCTTCTCGCGCGCCTCGACGGCGGCGGTGAGGGGCTTGAACGCGAACTTCGTGAGGATGAAGAGCAGGACGGCGAAGATCAGCAGCGTCCAGACCATCAGCCCCGCGTGCGGGTCGAGCAGCCCGCCGCCGCCGGACGCGGCGCCGTGCTCCGCCTCCTGCGCGAGGGCGGGGCGCGCGGCGGCGCTCAGCAGGACGAGGGACAGCGGACGCGAGAGCGGACGAAGGAGCGTGCGCATCGAAGGGTCACTCGGGAGGGGGAGCGCGGCGGGGCGCCGCTGGGGCGCCCCGCACGCGCGGACGGACTCAGACCTTGCCCTGGAGCTGGAACGCGATCACGGCGCCGAAGAGCGCCACGCCCTCGATGAGGGCGGCGAGGATCAGCGCGGCGGTCTGGATGCGGCCGGCCGCCTCCGGCTGGCGGGCCATGCCCTCGACGGCGCGGCCGCCGATGTTGCCGATGCCGAGGCCCGCGCCGAGGACGGCGAGGCCGCCGCCGATGCCGGCGCCGATGGAGATGAGACCGCGGCTGTCGGCGGCCGTCTCGGCGGCCGCCTGGATCAGGGGAAGGAGCGACATTGTCTGGAGAGATGGATGGGACGTGCCGTGGCCCCGCGCCGCGCGGTGTCGCTGCGCCGGCGTCGCCCGCCGTCGGACCCGGAGGTCCAGCGGGCCTTCCCGATCACTCGATCGGGTACGTGCCGCCGCGGGCTGGAGCGAACCCGCGCGCGGTGGAACTGGGACGAACTCGGTCGTGCGGATGGAGCGGGAGCGACGCCGGTCAGGCGTCGCGACTTCCAATCGGATGCACCACTGAGGCGCGCGGAGCGCGCCTCAGTGGTGCGCTTCGCGGATCTGGCCGATGAAGACCGACGAGAGCAGCGCGAAGATGAAGGCCTGCAGGAACGCGACGAACAGCTCGAGCACCATGATCGCCGAGGCGGCGAGGAAGGGCGCCGTCGAGGCCGGGCCGCGGAACAGGAAGATCAGCCCGATGAGCGCCAGCACGACGATGTGGCCGGCGGTCATGTTGGC
Organism: Roseisolibacter sp. H3M3-2; assembly: GCF_029211165.1. Taxonomy (GTDB): domain Bacteria; phylum Gemmatimonadota; class Gemmatimonadetes; order Gemmatimonadales; family Gemmatimonadaceae; genus Roseisolibacter. The sequence continues at coordinate 12,782 of NZ_JARGEK010000003.1, read as the reverse complement.
GAACAGACGGATGGCGAGCGCGAACGGCTTGGCGATCTTCCCGACGATCTCGATCGGCGTCATGATCAGGAACATCGGGACCCGCATGAAGATCGGCAGGTCCTTGTTCCAGTAGAAGATCGTGTTCAGGTAGCCCGCGCCCTGCGCGCGCATCCCCGCGATCTCGACGACGACGAACGTCAGCACCGCCAGCGCCGCCGTCACCGAGATGTTGCCGGTGGCCGTCGAGCCGTACGGGATCAGCCCGAGCAGGTTCGCGAAGAGGATGAAGAAGAAGAGCGTCAGGATGAACGGCACGTACTTCTCGCCGTGGTGCCCGAGGTTCTTCAGCGCGACCTCGTCGCGGATGTAGAGCACCAGCGCCTCGATCCCGGCCGCGAACCCCTTCGGGTGCCCGGCGGCGTGCGAGTGGCGCTTGTGCGCGCGGGCCGCGCCGATCAGCACCAGGCACGCGAGCGCCGACGCGAGCAGCATCATCAGCACGTGCTTCGTCGGCGACAGGTCGAGCTGGTACGACCCGACCGGCACGATCCACCCGGTGGGCAGGTGCCCCTCGCAGGTCAGGATCGCGTAGTCGCCGCTGAGGCACGGGTACTCGAAGTGCGGCGCGTCGGTGATGTGCGGCGTGATGATGTCGACGGCCTGCGCCGGCGTCGCCGCGTGCCCCTGCGCCGCCACCTCGGCGACCGTGGTCTGCGCCTCGCCGCGCTGCTCCGCGGTGCCGACGGCGGCCGCCGCGGCGCTCGCCGTGGCCGCCGAGGAGGTGTCGGTCACCGACGGCTGGGCGGCCGGCGCCGCGGGGACGGCGCCGTGGGCGTCCTGCGCGTGCGCCGGCGCGCCCACGAGGGCCAGCGTCGCAGCGAGCGCGAGAGAGCCGAACAGTCTCATACGTTCAGCAGCAGGGGTTCGACGAGCGTGGAGACGAAGAAGAAGACCGCCAGACTGATCATCGCCGGCACCGACGCGAGCCCGAGGGCCCGCACGACCACCAGCGCGTAGACCGCGAACACCCCCATCCGCAGGAGGGCGCCGAGCCCCCACCCCGCGACCGGGTTCTTGCGCACCGCCGCGCGCCGCGCGACGGCGAAGGCGACCAGCTGCACCACGAACGCGACGCCCGCGCTGGCGACCACGGCGCGCCGGGCGTCGGCGCCCGGGTACACCAGCGTCAGCACCCACCCGCCCACGAGGATCACCGCGACGGTGATCGCCGTGAACAGCCCCATCGCGCGCGCCGTGGTCACCGGCCGTCCCGCCGCCGCGCGTCGTCGGCGCGGCGCTGTGCGCGCATGAGCTGGGTGTACATCACGTAGAAGGAGCCGCCCGCGCCGAGGAGCATGCAGGCCAACAAAAAGACCGGCGCCGTCCCGAAGCGTCGGTCGAGCCACTGCCCGAGGTAGTAGGACCCCACGAGCGCGACGGCGAACTGGAAGCCGAGTCCGGCGAAAGCCAGCCCGCCGAGCCCATCCGACGACCCTCGCGACCACCCGTCGGCGCGCAGCGTCGGCGGGGTCGCGGGAGCGGCATCCCCCGCACGATCGGGGTCGGGCGGGGAGACGTCCTGCGGGTGCATCGCGGCCGGGAATCTAGCCCTTGTGAAATTTTTCGCAAGCGAGCCGGCGCCGCGGAGCCGAAGGAAACCCGAATGGAGCGGCGTGTCGCAAGTCACGCCGCGGGCCGCACTTACGCCGTGACCAATCGGTTGACGGCTCGTCCGTACCTCGGTAGGTTGCCGCGCGCAAGGTCCCCCCGGTCGCCCCCCTCCGCGACCACCCTTCCGGCGCCTCCCGCCCCCGCCGCGCCGCCCGTCATGGATCGTCGTCACGCCCTGCTCTGCCTGGCCGTCGCCCCCCTCGCGGCGTGCGGCCCGCACTCCCGGACCCGCGCCGAGGCGCTCGCCACCGTCGGCGTCGTCACGGGCGCGACGCCGCGCGCCGAGGCGCCGGTGGACACGACGGCGCCCGTCCTGCTCGCGACCACGCGCGACACCGCGGCCAAGGCGCGCCGCGACACCACGCTCGGCGCGGAGCTGGCGGTCGAGGCGGTCGGCGGGGTGCGGTTCGCGCTCGCGGTGGCCAACCCGTCGAGGCACCGCGTCGAGCTGACCTTTCCGGACGGCCGGACGCGCGAGTTCACGGTCCGGGACTCGGCCGGTCGCGAGGTCTGGCGGTGGGGCGCCGGACGGATGTTCACGCAGGGGATGCAGGCCCGCCTGCTGGGGGCCGGCGACAGCGTGGTCTACGAGGGCCGGTGGACCCCGCCGGCGCCCGGGCGCTACACGGTGGTCGCGCAGCTCCGCAGCGACAGCCACCCGATCGAGCGGCGTCTCGCCTTCACCCTCCCCGCCGCCGCCGCTCCCGCGCGGGTCGCCGCGCACTGAGCGGACGCGCCCTCCGGCCGCCCGCTCGACGGCCCGCCTCCCCCGGCGGGCCGTTCTTGCATCGCGTGAACGGGGCGCGCGCGGGCGGCGCCTGCCCCGGCCGTGCACGCTGGTTAACTTCGGCGCGGACCCCCACCCCGACGCCGATGTCCTCCGCCTCCCCCCCGCTCCCGCAGGCCCCCGCCGGCGACGACGTCGCGCTGCTGCGCGAGCTCGCCGGCGCGCGCCGCGCGCTCTCGACGCAGATCGCGCGGCGCGTGGTCGGCCAGCACGAGGTGGTCGACCACCTGCTGACGGCGCTGCTGGCCGGGGGGCACGCGCTGCTGGTCGGCGTCCCGGGGCTCGCGAAGACGCTGCTCGTGCAGACGGTGGCGCAGGCGCTCGACCTCCAGTTCTCGCGCGTGCAGTTCACCCCGGACCTGATGCCGAGCGACATCACGGGGACGGAGATCCTGGAGGAGGACCACGCCACGGGGCGGCGCGTGTTCCGCTTCGTGAACGGGCCGATCTTCGGCAACATGGTGCTGGCCGACGAGATCAACCGCGCCCCGCCGAAGACGCAGGCCGCGCTGCTGCAGGCGATGCAGGAGCACGCGGTCACGGCGGCCGGCACGACGCACCGCCTCCCCGAGCCGTTCTTCGTGCTCGCCACGCAGAACCCGATCGAGCAGGAGGGGACGTACCCGCTCCCCGAGGCGCAGCTCGACCGCTTCATGCTGGAGCTGAAGGTCGGCTACCCGAGCCGCGAGGAGGAGGAGCGGATCGTGGCGGCGACGACCGGGATCGACACGTCGCGCGTCGAGCCGGTGCTGACCGCGGAGCGGCTGGGGGCGATGCAGCGCCTCGTGCGCCGGCTCCCCGCGCCGCCGACCATCGTGCAGTTCGCCGTGAACCTCGTGCGCGGCACGCGCCCGGACGAGGGGGAGGCGTCGGCGCAGGTGAAGAAGTACGTCGGCTGGGGCGCCGGCCCGCGCGCGTCGCAGGCGCTGGTGCTGGCCGCCAAGGCGCGCGCGGCGATGGACGGGCGCGCGATGCCGGACCTCGACGACGTGCGCGCGGTCGCGCTCCCGGTGCTGCGGCACCGCATCGTGCTGAACTTCCAGGCCGAGGCGGACGGCGTCACGGTCGAGAGGCTGCTCGACCTGCGCGAGCGCGACGGCGCGCGCCGCTGAGCGCTACGCGGCGATGACGGGCGCGGGGGCCGGCGTCGCCGCGACCGTCGCCGGCGCCGCGGTCGCGGGCGTCTCGACCTGCGGGGCCTCGCGCTTGAAGATCTGCACGTAGAGGTCGCTCGCCAGCAGGCGGTCGCAGATGTACGGGTCGAACTGCTTGCCGCGGTGCTTCACCAGCTCGCGGCGCACGTCCTCGGGCCCGAGGGCCGGCCGGTAGGGCCGGTCGGACGTCATCGCGTCGATCGTGTCCGCGAAGACGATGATGCGCGCGGTGAGCGGGATGTTCTCGCCCGCGATCCCGTCGGGGTAGCCGCCGCCGTCCCAGCGCTCGTGGTGGTGGCGGACCGGCGCGACCAGGTCCTGGAGGCCGCTGACCATCGCGACCAGCTCCGCGCTGCGCACCGGGTGCTCCTCGATGACGAGGCGCTCCTCGTCGGTGAGGCGGCCGGGCTTCTGGAGGATGTCGGCGAAGCGCTGGTCGATCTTGCCGACGTCGTGCAGGAGGGCCGCGACGCCGACGCGCTCGACCTCGCGGGCGGAGAGGCCGATGGAGCGGGCGATGATGCGGGAGTACTCGGCGACGCGCTGGGAGTGGCCGGAGGTGTAGGGGTCGCGCATTTCGATGGCGGCGACCATGACTTGTAGAAGGTCTTGATTCGCTTGCGCCAACTCAAGCGTGGTGCTGTAAAGCTGCCGGGTCCCGAGTACGAACACTGCAAGGAGAACGAGCCCAGGAAGATCAACCCGCAGGTAGACCCAGACGAAGGAGTACACAACAAAGACAGCGATCACATCGAACAACAGCGTACGGAACGCGTGTTCGCGCCACACACTCGTGAAGCGCTGTCCCCGACTTAGCGCGATCACACCGCTCACCGCCCCCGTATTGACGACGAAGAACGTCGTCACCAGGGACAGATACGGAACTCCGGGCAGAATCTTGGACGGCTCGAGGCCATCAGCACCGAGGAGCCGGAACGCGATGATCGCGCAAGCGATCGAAAGAACGAGTTGCGCGATGTTGAACAGCGCCTTCTCAAGCGCCGGCCGTCGGATGGCTTCCGAAACCACCATCGAGCAGAACGCCGCGCTCACCGTTACCCAGTTCGGGGCGATGAGCGCGGACGAAAGAAACGGAAGGAACGAGATCGAACCTGCAGCGCTGTGCGGCAACTTGAACGCCTGCACCTGCGCGACGAAGGCAAAGACCGTGAAGCAGACGACGGCCTGAACCCCCTTCGAATTGATGCTCCCTCCCAACAGGACGACTGCGACCGTCGCACAGACGGCCAGGGCCATGGTCGCCCCGATGAATGCAGTCAGCTTCCGTTCCATGGAGAAGAGCCCCCCGCCCCGGGCTGGCACGACTTACCACCAGATCAAAGTGCCGCTGAACATCGCGGCGACGAGATCGGCAATGATCGTCATCCGAACTCACCTCCCTTAGTAGCAATGTCATGCAGGACTCGTCCTGACGCCCAGACATGCTTGAACTTTGGTTGGCTCCGCTCGAGAGGCCGTCTGCCTCACCCGCTCAGCTTCGCTCTACCGGGGACGGGGAATAAGTAGAAGTTCGGACTGCGGAAGCGCGCCGCGAAGCGCGCGAGAAGGTCGGTCTCAATCGTCGGCAGGAACGACTCAGCGGCCGCGCGCGATCCAGCGGTTGGTGGCGTCGAGCACGGCCAGCACCGCCGCGGCCTCCAGCCCGTCGCGCACCTCGCAGCTGCCGGTCAGCAGCGTGGCCCCGCGCCCCTGGCGCGCCGCCACGCCCACGAACACGAACTCGCGCCCGAACGCGGTCACCAGCTCCGCGCCCTCCAGCGCCAGATCCAGCGCGTCGCCCTCGGCGCGCGTCAGCGCCGACACGGCCGCCCGCGCCACGAGCTCCTCGACGCGCGCCCGCTCCGCGGGCGGCGCCTCCGCCTCGGCACTGACGATCTCGGCGCCCTTGCGCAACATCACCCGGCACCACAGCGCGCGCGACGAGCGCCGCACCTCGACGTCCTCGAAGTAGACGCGCCGCACCGACTCGATCGCGCGCGGCGTCGGCGGCACCAGCGCCGGCCCGGCGGACGGGCGCCCGGCGCGGGCGCGCCCGGCGTCGCTCGTCGTCGCGACCGAGATCTTGCGGTGGTCGATGCGCCAGCCGAACTGCGCGAGCAGCGCGCTCTCCACGTTGCGCACCGTCTGCTTCGGCGACACGTCGGCCGCCGTCAGCACGTGCACGTCGCCGATCCCGCCGCCGTCCGACTCGAGGATGCGCACCGAGATGACGCCCGGCAGGCTCGCGAGCAGCTCCTCGGCGTCGGCCATCGGGAGGCGCGCGCTGGGCGCGGTGGCCACGGCGCCTTCGGCGCGGGGCACGAACACGGGCGAGGGCTGGGTCACGGCGACGACGGCGCGCGGGGGGGCACGGGAGGGGGCGGCGGGGCCCCTCGCGGCGGCAGGACGGCGGGAACGGCGGGGCGACGGCGGGGAGCCGTCGGGAGGGCGGGCGTCGAGCGGGGGGAGGCGGTGCGCGCCACGCCGGGTGGGTGGCGGCGTGAAGAGTGAGCCGGATCACCCGACGGCGCAAGACTTTGGGCCAGCAGCGTGACGGTCTGGCGACGATCGAAACGCGATCGCTCGCACTCCGCCGGCCCCGCGCGACCGAGTATGACCGACGAGGGCACGCTTTCGTCACAACGTCGTCCGCGAGGCCCCAGACGGACGTCTTGCGCGGCGCTCAGTCCTCGGGGAACTCCCCGACGTCCGCGGGCGCCGCGCCCCCGTCGTACTCGTGCAGCTTGCGGTACAGGGTGCGCTCGCCGATGCCGAGCAGCTCCGCCGCCCGCCGGCGGTTCCCCCCCGTCTCGCGCAGCGCCGCCTCGATCGCCGCGCGCTCGATCGCGGCCATCGTCATCCCCGGGCTGATCGTCACCACGTTCGGCGGCGGCGCCGCCTCGCGCGGCTCGAGCGCCGGCGCGGCCGGCGCCGCGATCCCGCCCGCCGCGCCGGCGGCGAGCAGCGCCGCCACCCCGTCGGCCGATTCGCGCGCCGCCACCCGCGCCGCGCGCTCGTCGTCCAGGCGACGTCGCAGCTCCTCGACCTGCAGCTTCAGCTCGACGAGGCTGCGCACGATGAACTCCAGCTCGCGCCCCTCGGCCCGCTGCCCCTCGCGCAGCACCGCGCCGACGGGGACCGGCAGCAGCCGCGCGGCGCCGACGTCGCGCAGGTGCGCCGGCAGGTCCTCGGGGCGGATCTCGCGGCCGGGCGCGAGCACCACCATGCTCTCGATCAGGTTGCGCAGCTCGCGCACGTTTCCCGGCCATGGGTATCCGACGAGCAGCTGCATCGCCTCCGCCGACAGCCCGTGGAACGGCCGCTCGTGCCGCGCCGAGAACTCCGCGACGAAGCGGCGCACGAGCAGCGGGATGTCGTCGGGGCGCTCGCGCAGCGGCGGGAGGTAGATCCGCAGCACGTTCAGCCGGTAGTACAGGTCCGAGCGGAACGTCCCCTCGATCACGTGCTCGCGCAGCGGGCGGTTCGTCGCCGCCACGACGCGCACGTCGACCTCGATCGGCGCCGTGCCGCCGAGGCGCGTCACCTCGCGCTCCTCCAGCACGCGCAGGAGCTTGACCTGCGTGTGCGGCGGGATCTCGCCGATCTCGTCGAGGAAGATCGTCCCCGTGTCCGCCAGCTCGAAGCGCCCGAGCCGCCGCTCGGCGGCGCCGGTGAAGGCGCCCTTCTCGTGGCCGAACAGCTCGGACTCCAGCAGCGTCTCGGGGAGGGCGCCGACGTTCACCGCGATGAACGGCTTGCCGCGGCGCGGGCTGAGCCGGTGGATCGCGCGCGCGACCAGCTCCTTCCCCGTCCCGCTCTCCCCCTCGATCAGCACCGTGCTGGTGACCGGCGCGATCTGCTCGATCTGCACCAGCACCTCGCGGATCGCCTCGCTCTCCCCCACCAGCCCCGTGACCTGCGAGAGCCGGCGGCGCTCCAGCGTGCGGCGGATCCCGGCCGCGACCTCCTCGGGGACGATCGGCTTCGGGTAGAGCGCGGCGTAGCCGGCCTCGCGCAGGCGCGCCGTCGTCTGCGGGTCCGACACGTCTGTCAGCCCGACCGTCGGCACCCCGTCCCACCGCAGGAGGCGCACGAGCGCCAGCTGCTGCGCGTCGAGCAGCGCGCCGGTGAGCACGACCACGTCGGGCTGCGCGCGGCGCAGCGTCGCGCGCACGTCGTCGACCGGCGAGACGAGCGTCGTCTCGAGCCCCTGCGCCTCCAGCAGCGCGTTGAGGCGCACCGCGGGCTCGAGGTCGGTGAGCGTCAGCAGCACGCGCATCCGCGCCTCCGCGTCCGCGCGGTCGCGCGCCGCGTTCCCCCGCCCCGCCCCGCGCTCGCTCACGACGCCCCCGCCGGCCGGCCGTGGTCCGCCGGCCGGCCGCGCAGCACGTCCACCGCGTGCCCGACGATCGGCGCCAGCGCGGCCAACGCGTCGCGCACCCCGCCGGGGGAGCCCGGGAGGTTCACCACCAGCGTGCGCCCGCGCGTCCCCGCCAGCCCGCGCGACAGCGCGGCGCGCGGGAACGCCGCCGCCGACGCGGCGCGCAGCCGCTCGGGGATCCCCTTCGTCTCGCGCTCCAGCACCGCGCGCGTCGCCTCGGGCGTCACGTCGCGCGGCGCCAGCCCGGTGCCGCCGGTCGTGAGCACGACGTCCGCCGCGTCGGCGTCGCACCAGGCGGCCACCTGCCCCGCGATCGCGACCGTCTCGTCGGGCACCAGCGCGCGCGCCGCCACCGCGTCGCCGCGCGCCGCCGCCCACTCGGCGATCGCGTCTCCCGAGCGGTCGTCGGCCGGCGTGCGGGTGTCGGAGACGGTCAGGATGGCGATCCGCACCGCGGGCGCCGGCCGGCTCACTTGTGCGACGCGTCCTTGTAGAACGGCGGCTTCACGACCGTCGCCGGCACGCGCTTGCCGCGCACGTCGATCTCGATCGCGCTCCCGGGCGCGGCGTGCGATGCCGGCACGTAGCAGGTGCCGATCGCGACGCCGAGCATCGGGCTCATCGTGCCGCTGCACACCACGCCGCTCGGCGCGCCGTCGACCAGCACCGGGTAGCCGTGGCGCGGAATCGCGCGCTCGGCGACGGTGAAGCCCACGAGCCGGCGCGGGATCCCGGCGGCCTTCTGCGCCTCCAGCGCCGGCTTCCCGACGAAGTCGCCCTTCGCGAGCTTCACCAGCCACGCCAGGTTCCCCTCGTACGGCGTGACCGTGTCGTCGATGTCGTTGCCGTAGAGCGCCATCCCCATCTCGAGGCGCAGCGTGTCGCGCGCCCCGAGCCCGCACGGCGTCACCTGCCCGGTCGCGAGCAGCGCGTCCCACAGGCGCGGCGCGTCGGCCGCCGGGACGTACAGCTCGAAGCCGTCCTCGCCGGTATAGCCGGTGCGCGAGACGATCCCCGACACGCCCGCGACACTCCCTTCGGCGAACCAGTAGTAGCCGATCGCCGACAGGTCGGTCTCCGTCAGCGGCTGCAGCACCGCCTCCGCCTTCGGCCCCTGTACCGCGAGCAGCGCGAAGTCGTCGGAGCGGTCCTCGACCGTGACGTCGAAGCCGCCCGCGTAGCGCAGCACGTGCGCGAGGTCCTTCTCGCGGTTCGACGCGTTCACGACGAGCATGATCCGGTCGGCCATCCGGTAGACCAGGCAGTCGTCCTCGATCGTACCGCGCTCGTTCAGGATCGTCGAGTAGTGCACCTGCCCGATCGCGAGCTTCGCGACGTCGTTCGTCGTGACGTGGTTGACGAACGCCACCATGTCGGGGCCGCGGACGACGAACTCGCCCATGTGGCTGACGTCGAACACGCCGCACCCCTCGCGCACCGCCCTGTGCTCCGCGGTGATCCCGGCCGGGTACTGGACCGGCATCTCGTAGCCGGCGAAGGGCACCAGCTTGGCGCCGAGCGCGCGGTGCTGCTCGTGGAGCGGGGTGCGCTTGAGGGCCTGCTCGGCGACCGTTTCGGCCATGGCGAACGACTCCGGGTGGTGGGTGACGGAGTCGGGGAATATGCCGGAACGGCAGGCCGCCCGGTAGACGCGAGGTCCACCGGGCGGCGCGGTGCTGCGGGCGATCAGGCGTTGCTGGGGCGGGGCGTGTCGAGCGTGCCCGCCTTCTTCAGCTCCGCATCACCGAGCGTGCGCTGGTCCGCGACCTTCGGCGGGTTGCCGGTGACCATCGCCTTCGCCACCTCGAACAGCACGAGCGGCGTCGGACGGTCCTGCTTGGAGTAGATCACCGAGTCCGCCTCGACGAGGACCAGCGCGAGGCGCGGGTCGTCGGGTCCGCCGTCGCGCTCCCCGCCCTCGTCGCCGAACCACGCGCGCCAGTCCGGCTGGTACAGCTCGTGGATGATGCGGCGGTCCTGGGTCACGCGCGCGGTGCCGCTGACCGACACCCACTCGCGCGTGCGGTCCTTGTAGAAGCCGCAGTTGACGTGCGGGTCCGTCGCCAGCTCCTCGAGCTTGTGCGACTCCACGTTCGTCACGAACCACATGTCGGTGCCGGCCGTGCGCCGCTGCACCTGCATCGGGCGGGTCACCAGCTGGCCGTCGGCCCGCCGCGTCGTGAAGAGGGCGACCTCGATGCCGTCGATCAGCTTGTAGAGGTCGTCGAGCTTCTTCTCGAGCGGCACCTCGTTGTCGAGGTTCTTCTCCTGCGACTTGTCGGCCATGTCCCCACCTCCCCTCGCGCTCGCGGTTCGCGGGCGCGCCGGCGTGCCCGGCGCCCCGGCGCCCCTCGAGGCAGGGTCCGTGCCCACCCCGGCCCCGCGCGCGAGCTCAGCCGAGCCCGGCGACGACCTTCGCCACGGCCTCGGCGTGCCCGGCGGTGCGCACCTTCTCGAACACGTGTGCGACCCGCCCCTCGGCGTCGATCACGAACGTCGTGCGCTCGACGCCCATGTAGCGGTGCCCGAACAGCTGCTTCTCGCGCCACACGCCGTACGCCTCGGCGACCGCGTGCTCGACGTCGGCGAGGAGCGGGAACGGGAGCGCGTACTTCTTCCGGAAGCGCGCGTGCGACTTCACGGTGTCGGGGCTGACGCCGAGCACCGCGGCCTTCAGCCGGCGGAAGCGCGGGAAGGCGTCGCGGAACGCGCACGCCTCCTTGGTGCACGTCTCGGTGTCGTCCTTCGGGTAGAAGTAGAGCACCACCGGCTTGCCGCGAAGCGACGCCAGCGCGAGCGGCTTCCCCGCGTCGGTCGGGAGGGTGAAGTCGGGCGCGGGCGCGCCCACGACCGGGACGTCCACCGCTCAGGCCAGCGGCTCGCCGCCGATCAGCGCCGCCATGATCGCCTTCTGCACGTGCAGGCGGTTCTCCGCCTCGTCCCACACCACGCTCCGCGGGCCGTCGATGACCGCCGCGTCCACTTCCTCGCCGCGGTGCGCGGGGAGGCAGTGCAGGAAGATCGCGTCCGACGACGCGCGCGCCATCAGGTCGGCGCTCACCGTGTAGCGCGCGAAGGCGCGCGCGCGGTCGGCCTGCTCCTCCTCCTGCCCCATCGACGCCCACACGTCGGTGGTCACCACGTGCGCGCCCTCGGCCGCCTCGGCCGGGTCGCGCACGAGCGTGACGTCGGCCGCCGCCCGCGCGCGGGCGAGGATCGCGGCGTCGGGGTCGTACCCCTCGGGGCAGGCCAGCGCGAGCGAGAACCCGAACGTCGCGGCGGCGTTCATCCACGAGTTGGCCATGTTGTTCCCGTCGCCGATCCACGCCACGCGCTTGCCCGCGTAGCCGCCGAGGTGCTGGCGCATCGTCATGACGTCGGCCATCACCTGGCAGGGGTGCAGCAGGTCGGTGAGGCCGTTGATCACCGGCACGTCGGCGTGGCGGGCCAGCTCCTCGACCTCGCGGTGGCCGTAGGTGCGGATCATGATCCCGTCGACGTAGCGGGCGAGCACGCGCGCGGTGTCGGCGATGGGCTCCCCGCGCCCGAGCTGCACGTCGCGCGGCGACAGGAAGAGCGCGTGCCCGCCCAGCTGGTACGTCCCGACCTCGAACGACACCCGGGTGCGCGTGGACGACTTCATGAAGATCATCGCCACAGTCTTCCCCTTCAGCGGCTTCGCCACGTAGTCGCCGGCCTTCATGCGCTCGGCGAGGGCCAGCGCGCCGTCGAGCTCCGCGCGCGAGAGGTCCGGGATCGCGAGGAAGTCGCGGTGGGTGGGCTCGGCCATGGCGGGGTGGGCTGGAGAAGGGGAGAACAGTAATCGGGCAAACCCCGCGGCGGGGGCGCGCTGTCAGATGGGAGAGCGTCCCCTCCCGCCACTCCCGTCCCGGAGCGCCCGATGTCCGTGCCGTCGCCCCGCCTCTCGCTGCTGCTGGCTGCCACCCTGCTCGCCGCCCCCGCCGTCGGGGCCCAGTCGCGCGACCGATGGCGCGAGGAGGACCGGGCGCGCGAGCGGGCCCGCATCCGCGCCGAGGAGACGCGCGAGCGGCAGCGCCGCCTCGCCGAGCAGCGGCGCGAGGAGGCGCGGCGGCAGGCGGAGCTCCGGCAGCGGCAGGCCCGCGAGCGCGCCCTGCGCGAGGCCGAGGCGCGCCGCCGCGACCGGATGCGCGACGACTACCGCGACTACTACCGTCCCCGCGTGTCGCTCGGCGGCGGGATGGACGTCCGGGAGTTCGGCGGCGACGGCGACCGCTTCCTCGTCCAGGGCGGGGTCGACTTCCGGTCGCGCTCCGGGCTCGGCGTCCGCCCCGAGGTCCTGGTGGCGTGGACGGAGAGCCGGACGGCCCGCTCGGGGAGCGACCTGGTCGTCGCCGGGCGCTCGCGACTGATCGGCGTCGCGGTGAGCGGGACCTACAGCTTCCTGCGCTCGTCGCCGGTGCGGCCGTACCTGATCAGCGGGCTCGGGGTGTTCAGCACCCGGACGCCGGGGCCGGAGGTGGTGTTCACCCCGGGCGGCGGGTCGCAGCCGGCGTCGCGCTTCCGGAACGACGTGGACGTCGGGCTGAACGCCGGCGGGGGGCTCGAGTTCGACGCCGGCCCGGTGCGGCTGTTCACCGAGTTCCGCTACCTGCTGACCGACCAGCCGCGGCTGAACGGCTTCGGCGGGATGATGCCGCTGACGATCGGGCTCCGCCTCTGAGCGGGCGGGCCGGGCGGCGCCGTCAGTCGGCGACCGCCCGGCGGGCCAGCGGGTGGCGGCCGACCGCGCGCGCGCGCTGGGCCGCGCCGGCGGCGACCAGCGGGA
>NZ_JARGEK010000299.1 GCF_029211165.1 Roseisolibacter sp. H3M3-2 | reverse complement strand
GAGCGCCAGCGCCGCCCCGCGCCCGCCGCCGCGCCCCCCGCGACACGCCATTCCCGGCGCGCGCCGTTCCAGGCGGCGAAGCCGCGCGGCGCGCGCTCCACGATGGGCGCGGGGGGAGGCATGGAGCACGAGGGACGCACCGAGGCGGGGATGCAGCTGCATCCCGACCTCGAGACGCGCGGGCGCGGCGCCGCGCGGTCGTCGCCGTCGCGGGGCGAGAGCGAGGTGCCGCGCGGCGCGCCGGCGCGCGCGGCGACGCCGCGACCGGCACGCTGCCGATCGGCGCGACGCCGATCGGCGCGACGCCGCCGGACGGGACGCCCGGCTTCGAGGCCGCGGGCGAGATGCCGCGCGGCACGATGACCGGCGACGACGCGACCACGGGATTCGGCGCCGGCGGCGCCGACGAGATGCCGCGCGGCGCGATGACGGGGGGCGAGACGGCCGGCGCCGACATGCCGATCGGCCGGATGGCGACCTACGACCCGTCGGTCGGCGGGACCCCGGGCGGCGAGATGCCGCGCGGCGAGATGCGCGACGCGCCGGCCGCCGGCGCGATGTCGGGGGCGTTCAACCGCGTGGCCGACCTGCTCGCCACGCTGCCCTTCGGCGGCGCGGCCGCGGCGACGTGCGCGGGGGCGTAGACCGGCGGCGCGCCGGGGGGGATGCCCGGCGGGACGCCGGTCGGCGGGCCGGCCGGGCTCGCGGGCGGCGAGATGCCAGCCGGCCACATGCGCGACGCGCCGGCGGCGGACGCCCAGGCGACCGGCGCGGCCGCCGACACCCCGGCGGGGCTCACGATCCAGGGCGAGTGGCGACTCACGCTCTCGTCCCTCTCCATCGGCCGCGTGCGGTAGCGCGGCGCGCCGCCGACGGCGGCCCACCAGACGAGGGCGATCATGGCGACCAAGAATCGGCAGGAAGGCGGGACCGATACGGTGCTCGCCAAGGCGAAGCCGACGACGCGCGACGAGCTGCGCGCCGCGACGAGCATCAAGGACTACGTGCCGCAGGCGGCGGAGCTGGCCGCGGGCGCGGAGGGCGAGGACGTCGAGCGGCTGCAGCGCTACCTCGCGCAGTTCGGCTACCTCGAGTCCCCCGGCCTCGACAGCTTCGGCGCGCGCTCGGCGCGCATGGGCGGCGTCGCGGCCGCCGGCGTGTTCGACGACGCGACCGCCGAGGCGCTGCGCCGCTTCCAGCGCTTCGTCGGGCTGCCCCCCACGGGGCGGCTCGACGAGGGCACGCTGGAGCGGATGCAGCGCCCGCGCTGCGGCTTCCCCGACACGGCGGCGTTCACGCTGCAGGGGAGCAAGTGGACGACCACGAGCCTCCGCTACGCGTTCGAGAACTTCACCCCCGACCTCACGCCGGCGCAGGTGCGCTCGGCGATCCAGCAGGCGTTCGCGCTCTGGTCGGCGGTCACGCCGCTGACGTTCACCGAGGTGGCGATCGCCGCCGCGCACGAGATCCGCATCCGCTTCGCCTCGGGGAACCACGGCGACGGCAACAGCTTCGACGGGGGCGGCGGCGTGCTCGCGCACGCGTACTACCCGCCGCCGGGCGGCGGCGCGCTGGCCGGCGACGCGCACTTCGACGACGCGGAGGCGTGGTCGATCAACCTGCCGGCGTCGGGCGTCGACCTGGTGACCGTGGCGGCGCACGAGTTCGGACACTCGCTCGGGCTCGCGCACTCGTCGGTGACCGGCGCGCTGATGTACCCGTACTACGGCGGCCCGTCGCGCGCGCTGCAGGCCGACGACGTCGCCGGCATCCAGGCGCTGTACGGCGCGCGCGCGCGGTGGCGCCCGTGGGAGTCGCTCGGCGGCGTCCTGACGTCGGGCGTCGGCGTGTCGTCGTGGGCGGCCAACCGCCTCGACGTCTTCGTGCGCGGCACCGACAACGCGCTCTGGCACAAGTGGTTCGCCGGCGGGTGGAGCGGGTGGGAGTCGCTCGGCGGCGTGCTGACCTCCGGCCCGTCCGCGGTGTCGTGGGGCGCGAACCGGATCGACGTCGTGGTGCGCGGCACCGACAACGCGTGCTGGCACAAGGCGTGGGCGCCCGGCTGGACGGGGTGGGGCTCGCTGGGCGGGATCATCACCGCCGACCCCGCGATCTGCTCGTGGGGGCCGAACCGCCTCGACGTGTTCGTGCGCGGCGCGGACAACGCGCTCTGGCACAAGTGGTGGAACGGCGCCGCCTGGAGCGGCTGGGAGTCGCTGGGCGGCGTGCTCACCTCGGCGCCGGCGGCGGTGTGCTGGGCGGCGGGGCGCATCGACGTGTTCGTGCGCGGCACCGACAACGCCCTGTGGCACAAGTGGTTCGCGGGCGGCTGGAGCGGCTGGGAGTCGCTCGGCGGGGTGCTGACCTCCGCGCCGGCGGCCGCCTCGTGGGGGGCGAACCGCCTCGACGTGTTCGTGCGCGGGACCGACAACGCGCTGTGGACGAAGTCCTGGGCGCCCGGGTGGAGCGGGTGGAGCTCGCTCGGCGGGGTGATCACCTCGTCGCCGGGGGCCGAGTCGTGGGGCCCGAACCGGATCGACGTGTTCGCCCGCGGGACCGACAACGCGCTCTGGCACCGGTGGTTCGCCTGAGCGACGCGGGGCCGCCCGACGACGGCCCGCCCGACGGCGTCGCGCTCGCGGCGCTGCAGGCGGCCGTCGTGCGGTCGGCGGTCGGCGGCGCGCCCCTCCCGGGCGGCGCGCCGCCGATCGCCCTCCCCGACGCCGTCCCCCCGGCGGGCGACGGGGCGACGCTGCTGCTCGACGAGGCGCTGCCGGCCGGGCTGTCCGGGCTGCTGCTGCGCGGCGTGCGGCTGGTGCGCCCCGACGCGCTGCGACGCGACGCCGCCGCGCTGCGCGGGGCGACCTTCCTCCGCCTGGCCCCCGCGTCGGACGCGGGGGCGCTGACGCGCGTGGCGCTCGAGGTCTGGCGCGACCCCGGCGACGGGACGCGCTGGATCGCGCTCGGCGGGGTCCAGGTGGCGGCGCGGCGCGCCGGGGACGGCTGGCGCGTGGCCGAGCCGCCGCGCGCGTTCGCGGTCTGAGCGCGCTCCGAACGCGGATCGAGCGCGGCCGGGACGGATCGGGAGGGGGCGGGGCGGGGCGAGGTTACTCCGCCCCCGCCCCGGGCGTACTTTGAGCGCCCGTGACGGGCGCCCGCGGCGCCGCGTGCCGCCCGCGAGCCCGACCCCGACTATTGGTTCACGCCCCGTACGATATGACCCCGCCCCCGTCCGCCCTCGCCGACCGCCTGCGCGGCACCGCGTTCCTGCACGGCCTCCCCGACAGCTACTTCTGGCGCCTGTCCCGGGCCGTGACCCTCGAGAGCTACGCCGCCGGCGACGCGCTGTTCGGCGAGGGGGAGGACCGGCAGCGGTTCGCCATCCTCTTCGACGGCTCGGTGGGGATCGAGCGGGCGGCCGAGGGGCGGACGATCCGGCTGTCGACGCTCGGCGCGGGGGAGGCGGTGGGGGAGGGGCTGCTGCTCGGCGACGCCGGGAAGCACGGCTCGACGGCGCGCGTCCTCGCGCCGGTCGAGGCGGCGGTGATGACGCGCCGCCAGCTGGAGGACCTGATGAAGGAGAACCCGCCCATCTACGCCGCCCTGGTGGCACGCGCGGCGCGGGCGATCTCGCAGCGCCTGCGCGCCGCCGACGCCACGCTGGTCGGGCGCGGGCGCACGATGGGCTTCGCCGGCAGCGCGTCGCGCCGCGAGCACGACCTGCTCGGCGAGCGCGACGTCCCCGCCGACGCGCTGTACGGCGTGCAGACGCTGCGCGCGCTCGAGAACTTCCCGATCACCGGCGTGCCGCTGCGCGAGTTCCCGCAGCTGGTCGAGGCGCTGGCGGCGGTGAAGACGGCGGCCGCGCTGGCGAACGAGGAGCTCGGCCTCCTGCCGTCGGCGGTGTCGCAGTCGATCGTGCAGGCGTGCAGCGAGATCCGCGGGGGGCGCCACCACGAGCACTTCCTGGTCGACATGATCCAGGGGGGCGCCGGCACGTCCACGAACATGAACGCCAACGAGGTGATCGCCAACCGCGCGCTGGAGCTGCTCGGCAAGGAGCGCGGCGCGTACGAGGCGGTGCACCCGAACAACCACGTCAACCTCTCGCAGTCGACGAACGACGTCTACCCGACGGCGCTCAAGCTGGCGCTGCACCGCAGCATCGACGGGCTGCGCGACGCGATGAAGGAGCTGGCGGCGGCGTTCCTCGCCAAGGGGGAGGAGTTCTCGCCGTTCGTGAAGATGGGGCGCACGCAGCTGCAGGACGCCGTCCCGATGACGCTCGGCCAGGAGTTCGCCGCGTTCGGCCACACGATGCTCGAGGACGTCGACCGGCTGGCCGAGGTCCAGGGGCTGATCCGCGAGATCAACATGGGCGCGACGGCGATCGGCACGAAGCTCAACGCGCCGGCCGGCTACCCGGAGGCGGTGCGCCGCCACCTGTCGGCGGTCACGGGGCTCGAGCTCATCACCGCGCCCGACCTCGTCGAGGCGACGGCCGACACCGGCGTGTTCGTGCAGCTGTCGGGGGTGCTCAAGCGCTGCGCGGTCAAGCTGTCGAAGATCTGCAACGACCTGCGCCTGCTCTCCAGCGGCCCGCGCGCCGGCTTCGGCGAGATCAACCTGCCGCCGATGCAGCCCGGGTCGTCGATCATGCCGGGGAAGGTGAACCCGGTGATCCCCGAGGTGGTGAACCAGGTCTGCTTCGACGTGATCGGCGGCGACGTCACGGTCACGCTGGCCGCCGAGGCGGGGCAGCTGCAGCTCAACGTCTTCGAGCCGGTGATCGCGTTCCGCCTGCTCGGCAACATCGCGACGCTGCGCAACGCCTGCGCCGTGCTGCGCGAGCGGTGCGTGGTCGGCATCACGGCGAACCCGGACCGGATGCGCTGGTTCGTCGAGCACTCGATCGGGATCGTCACCGCGCTCGTCCCCACGCTCGGCTACGAGACGTCGACCGAGATCGCCAAGGAGGCGCTCGAGTCGGGGCGCGGCGTCTACGACCTCGTGCTGGAGAAGGGGCTGATGACGCGGGAGCAGCTCGACGAGATCCTGAATCCCGAGGCCATGGTCGGGTGAGGCGCTGCGGGCTGCGGGCTGCGGGTTTCGAATCCGCAGCCCGCAGCCCGCAGCCCGCGGCGTCCGTTCAGGTCCTGAACTCCCCCAGCAGCTCCCGCAGCGTCGCCGCCCCGCCCGACAGCTCCTCCGACGTCGCGCTGACCTCCTCGACGGCCGCCGCGGTCTGCTCGGTCGACGCGGCCACCTCCTCGGCGGCGGCGGCGTGGCTGGCGGCGGCGTCGCGGGCGCTCACCAGGGCGCGCTCGGCGGCCTCGATCGCGCTCCGGTTCTCGAACGTCAGCGCGGTCACGCGCTCCGACGCCTCCTCGACGCGCACCACCGCGTCCTCGATGCGCGCCAGCGCGCGCGACGCGCCCTGCGCCACCAGCTCGGCGTCGCGCAGGCGGCCGGCCCCGGTCTCGCTGGCGGCCACCGCGCTCGTCACGCGCTCGCGGATGCGGCGCACGTTCTCCGTCACCTCGTCGGCCGCGGCGGCGCTCTGCTCGGCGAGGGCGCGCACCTCCTGCGCCACCACCGCGAAGCCGCGCCCCGCCGACCCCGCGCGCGCCGCCTCGATCGCGGCGTTCAGCGCCAGCAGGTGCGTCTGCGACGCGATCTCGCTGATCACCGCCACGAAGTCGTCGACCACCGCCGTCGCCTCGCGCAGCGCCGCCATCTCGCGCGCCGAGTCGTCGGCCCCCTCGCGGGCGCCGAGCAGCGCGTCCACCGCGCGCGCGATCTCGGCGCGCGTGCCCGTCGCGGTGCCGCGGATCTCTCGGCCGGCGCGCTCCGACGCCTCCGCCGCGTCGGCGATCGCGGCCCCCTGCTCGGCGAGCTGCTCCATCGCCGCGCTGGCGGAGTGCAGCGCGTCGAGCTGCACCGACGCGCCGTTGGAGATCTCGAGCACCGCCCCCGTCACGTGCTGCGTCGAGACGGCCGTCGCGCCGGCGTTCTGCGCCAGCTCGCGCGCCGCGCCGGTGACGCGGTCGGTCTCCTCCTGCACGCGCCCCACGAGGCCGCGCAGCCGCTCGCGCGCGCGGTCCACCGCGATGCCGAGGCGCGCGTACTCCACCGCGGGGCGGTCCTCGGCGACCCAGGTGCGCAGGTCGCGCGCGCCCGCCGCGCCGGCGGCGCCGGGGACCGCGGCCTGGAGCG
>NZ_JARGEK010000298.1 GCF_029211165.1 Roseisolibacter sp. H3M3-2 | reverse complement strand
CGGCGCGCCCGTGGTCCTGCGCGCCTGCGACGGCTCGGCGTCGCAGCGGTGGACGGGCGGCTCGACCGCGCCGGCCCCGAACCCGGCGCCCGCTCAGGTGCTTCCGGGCACCCTCCCGAATGGAACGGGGCAGGGTTGCTTGCAGCCGAAGGGCGGCACGATCGCCGGCGGGAACACCGTTGCCATCGCGCCCTGCGCGGCCGGCGTCGTCTACCAGCAGTGGACGCACAGCGCCGTCGGCGTCGCCGGCGAGGCATCGCCCGGTGCCTCCCACTGTCTCGACGCCATGGGAGACGCGGCGGGGAGCGCGCCGAAGCTGCTGTACTGCCAGGGGACGGCGTCGCAGCGCTGGACGCTCACCGCGGCCGGCGAGCTGCGGAGCGCGAACGGCCTGTGCGCCACCTCGATCGGCGTCGGCGCGCCCGTGGTGCTGCGCGCCTGCGACGGGTCCCCAGCACAGCACTGGACGGGGGCCGAGGTTTCCACGCCGACGCCTCCGCCCGTCGTGATGCCCGCCCCGACCGCCGCCTCGGTGCTCGCGTACATGGGTGCCGCGAACGTGCCGACCGTGTCGGCGATGCAGGCACGCGGCGGCGCGTGGGCGACCTACGAGACGGTGTTCTCGACGCTGCAGGAGGTGCGTTGGCTGACGGACGGCCTCACGACCGACGCCAACTACTACGACCGCGCGATGATCTACTACGTGTGGTGGGCGCGCACCGGCAACACCACGTACCTCGAGCGCGGCCACCAGCTGGCGGTCGCCGCCCGCACGTACATGGAGGCGAGCAACTACCAGGTGCAGCCGTACCTGATGATGGTCGACGGCGTGGCGCTGCACGCGATCCTGACCGGCGACACCCGGTCGTCGCGCGCGGTCGCGCAGCTGGCCGACTACCTCGGCGGATCCAACTCCACCTGGCCCGAGGCGCTCGCGGAGAACGGCAACGGGAGCGTCGACAGCCGCTCGCAGGCGCGCGTGCTGTCGCTGCTCCTCGACGCCCACCTCCTCGGCGTCGCGAGTCCGGTGGGCGACGACTGGAGAACCCGGCTCCGCGTGACGCTCGACTACATCCTGCAGAGCCAGTCGAGCGACGGCGCGTACCGGTGGTCGAACCAGTGCTGGGGCAACAAGCCGTTCATGACCGGCATGTTGAACGACGCGCTGATCCGCTACTACGAACTGTTCGAGCAGGACCCCCGCATCCCCGCCGCGGTCAAGCGATCGGTCGACTACATGTGGAACAACAACTGGGTCCCCGCGACGCAGGGGTTCCTCTATCAGGACGGCCCGTGCACGGAGAGCGCGTCGGCGGACCTCAACCAGCTGGTCGTCTCGGGCTTCGGCTTCGTCGCGCGGCAGACCGGCGACGCGAGCTACTTCACGCGCGGCGACGCGGTCTTCGCCGGCGCGGTGAACTACAGCTTCCTCAGCTCGGCCAAGCACTTCAACCAGAACTACACGGCGGCGTACCACTACCTCGCCACGCGGTTCTGACCGGGCGGCGTCAGGCGATCCCCTTCCGGATCGCCGACGCCACCAGCTCCGCGAACCGGTCCACCTCGTCCCGCGTCGTGTAGACGTTCGGGGTGATGCGGATCCCGCTGAACTCGGGGAAGACGATGGGCGTCGTCACCACGTGGTGCTTCGCCAGCAGCCACCCGCCCAGCTTCCCCGGGTCCAGCCCCTCCACCGCGAAGAAGCCGATCGCGCCCGCTCGCGTCGGGTCGTCGAGCGGCGTCAGCACCTTCACGCGGTCGCTCTCGGCCAGCAGCGCCCGCGCCCACCGGTCGCGCAGCCACCGCAGCCGCGCCGCCTTCCGCTCGGCGCCGATCGCGCGGTGGAACGCCAGCGCCGCGGCCACCGCGTTGTGGTTGGCCGCCGGGTGCGTGCCGATCTCCTCGTACTTCCGCACGTCGGCGTCCATCGCCTTCGGCGCCGCCATCAGCGGCCAGAGCGACGCGATCCGGTCCCGGCGCACGTACAGGAAGCCGGTGCCGATCGGCGCCAGCAGCCACTTGTGCAGGCTCGTGCCGTAGTAGTCGCAGTCGAGCGCGTCGCGCGTGAACGGGAAGTGCGCGAACGCGTGCGCGCCGTCGACCAGCAGCGCGATCCCCCGCTGCCGCGCGAACGCCTGCAGCCGCCGGATCGGGAGCACCTGCCCAGTCAGGTTGGTGATGTGCGGCAGCTCGATCGCCCGCGTACGCGGCGTCACCGCCGCCGTCACCCGCTCGAACACGTGGTCGTCGGTCGACGGGACGTCGAACCTGACGGACCGCAGCGTGATCCCGTCGCGGCGCACCCGCTGCTCCCACGCGGTGAGCATGCGCGGGTAGTTCTGCGTCGTCACCACGACCTCGTCGCCCCGCCTCAGGTCGAGGCCGAGGATCATCGTCTCGTTGGCCTCGCTGGCGTTGCGGACGACCGCCATCTCCTCGGGGTCGCACCCGAACTCCCGCGCCAGCTCGCGGCGCACGCTCTCGACGCGCGGCTCCAGCACCCGCCACATGTGCTCGACGGGGAGCTCGTTGGTGAACCGCAGGTCGCGGATCATCGCCTCCAGCACGTGCGTGGGCGTCGGGCTCACCCCGCCGTTGTTGAGGTTGATCATCGTGCGGTCGGCGTCGAACGCCCGCTGGATCTCCCCCCAGTACGTCTCGTCCTCGGCCAGCGCCTCGGGCGGGCGGTCGTCGGCCACGCCGGCGGCGGCCCGCAGCGCCCGTCCCGCGCCCTCCGCGAACGGGGGCACCGGGACCCGCGGCACGACGATCGCACTCGCGGCGGCGGACATGAGGAAGGAGCGGCGGCTGGGCATGGCACCGGGGTGGGGGTCGGCGGGACGCTCGCGCAGGACGATACGCCGCGCCCGCGGCGGCGCCAGCGCGTGACGGCCCTCCTGGCGGTCGACGTGGGGGTCCGCACGGGCTTCGCGTGCTGGGGCGACGACGCCCGGCTGCGGTGGTACCGCTCGCGCAACTTCGGCGGCGCGCCCCGGCTCCGCCGCGCGATCCCCGCCCTGCTCGACGAGGTCCCCGACCTCGCCCGCCTGGTGCTGGAGGGGGGCGGCCCGATCGCCGACGCCTGGGCGCACGAGGCCGAGCGGCGCGCCCTGACCGTCGCGCGGGTGAGCGCCGAGGAGTGGCGCGCCCTCTTCCTGCTCCCCCGCGAGCACGGGAGCGGAGCACAGATGAAGCAGGTCGCCGACCGGCTGGCCCGCCGCGCCATCGCCTTCGGCGGCGCCCCCCGCCCCACCTCGCTGCGCCACGATGCCGCCGAGGCAATCCTGATCGGGCTGTGGGGCGCCCTGTCGGCCGGGTGGGTCCGGCGGCTCCCCCCAGACCTGCTGCGCTGACGGCCGCCGAGCGCGTCAGGACCGGGCAAGGATGGCCGGGGGGCGCGTGCGGGGCGCGCCCGGGCGCGGTAGCATCCTCCCATGCCCCGACTCCTCCCGGCCCCGGGCCCGCACGGCCGCCGCGTGGGCGTCCTGGTGGCGCTGCTCCTGGCCAGCTTCGCCCTCACCGCGGTGCTGGCCTGGCAGGCCATGGACGCCGCGCACTCGCACCGCGCCGCGGCGCACCGCACGCTGCGCGACTACGCGCAGTTCGCGGCGCTCCAGATGGCGTTCCGGGCGAAGGAGGGGATCTACTCGCGCGCCAGCGCGATGCTCGCGCGCCCGACGGACCTCATGGGCGGCGAGCCGCAGGGGGCGGCGGCGCGGCTGGAGGAGGCGCTCGACGCGCGCCACGGCCACGGCTGCGTCGACCTGATGATGTCGGAGAAGTCGCAGTTCCTCTTCCGCCTCGACCTGCGGAGCCGCGAGCTGCGCCAGGTCCACGGCTGCGGCGACGGGCCGCCGAGCGCGTGGCTGCGCGACACCATCGCCAGCCACGCGCTCGGGGTGTTCAACAAGAAGTGGGACCACGCCGACCTCGTGGCGGACGCCGGCGGGCGGCGCTGGCTGTTCGCCTACGCGGTGCGCTACGACGACTGGGACAAGCCGGTCGCCGCGTTCGGCTTCGGCGCCCCGTTCCGCGACTTCGCGTACCCGGTGTTCGTCGACGCGATGCGCTACCACGCGGCGCTCCCGCCGTCGCTCGTCGGCACGACGCCCAACGACTCGCTCTTCTCGATCGTCGTGACCGACGACGTCGGGCGCGAGCTGTTCCGGTCGCGCACGCAGTACGCGTCGTCGTTCACCGCCCAGTACCGGCTCGACAAGTTCGGCGGGATCGCGGTGAACCTCACGCTCCGCCCCGACGTCGCCGACCGGCTGGTGATCGGCGGGCTGCCGCAGGCGCGCCTCCCGCAGCTGCTCGCGCTGCTCGCGCTCACCGGCGCGCTCGTGGTGGTGGCGATCCTGCAGATCCGCCGCGAGTACGCGCTGGCGCGGCTGCGCGAGGACTTCGTCAGCAACATCTCGCACGAGCTGCGCACCCCGCTCGCACAGGTCCGGATGTTCGCCGAGACGCTGCTGCTGGGACGCGTGCGCAGCGAGTCCGAGGGGCGCCGCTCGCTCGAGATCATCGACCAGGAGGCGCGCCGCCTCACCCACCTGGTCGAGAACGTCCTGCAGTTCTCGCGCAGCGAGCGCCGCGCCACGCGGCTCTCCCCCGAGCCGACGCGCCTCGCCGAGGAGGTGGGGGACACGCTGGAGGCGTTCGCGCCGATCGCGCAGGCGCGCGGCGTCACGCTGGCCGCCGACCTCGCCCCCGACGTGCACGCGTCGGTCGACCGCGCGGCGCTGCGGCAGGCGCTGCTCAACCTGCTCGACAACGCGGTGAAGTACGGCCCCGCGGGGCAGACGGTGCGCGTCGGCGTGCGCGCCGCCGGCCCGTACGCCCACCTGTGGGTCGAGGACGAGGGGCCCGGCATCGCGCCGCGCGACCGCGAGCGCGTCTGGCTCCCCTTCTTCCGGCTCGAGCGCGACGTCGGGTCGGCGGTCGCCGGCAGCGGGATCGGGCTCGCGGTCGTGCGCGACCTGGTCACGCTGCACGGCGGGCGCGTGCGCGTCGAAGAGGCGCGCGGCGGCGGCGCGCGGCTGCTCCTCGAGCTCCCCGCCCTCGCCGCGCCGCCGGCGCCCCGCGTCGAGGCCCCCGACGCCCCCGCGGCGTCCGTCCCCGAGCCCTCGCCCGCGCACGCCGCCCCATGACCCGCATCGTCGTCGTCGAGGACAACCCCGATCTCGCCTTCGGCCTCCGCAACAACCTCGAGATCGAGGGCTACGACGTGGAGGTCGCGCCCGACGGCCCCTCGGGGCTGGACGCGGTGCGCGCGCACGACCCCGACCTGGTGCTGCTCGACCTGATGCTCCCGGGGCTCGACGGCTTCCGGGTGCTCAAGACGCTGCGCGACGAGGGGCGGCAGATGCCGGTGCTGATCCTCACCGCGCGCGGCGAGGAGGCCGACAAGGTGCGCGGGCTGCACCTCGGCGCCGACGACTACGTCACCAAGCCGTTCGGCGTGCTGGAGCTGCTGGCCCGCGTGCGCGCGCTGCTGCGCCGCGCCACGCGCGAGCCGGCGGCCGAGGGGGCCGCGGCGGCGGCCGCGCACGTCGCGGCGGGAGAGGCGGCGCGCTTCGGCAAGGTCGAGGCGGAGCCGTCGGCGCGCCGCGTGACGCGCGCCGGCGAGGAGGTGCCGCTGGCGCCGCTCGAGTACGAGCTGCTGCAGGCGCTCTGGCGGCGGGGCGGCGCGGTCGCCACGCGCCTCGACCTGCTGCGCGAGGTCTGGGGGTACAGCGCCGCGGTGGTGAGCCGCACCGTCGACACGCACATCGCCGAGCTGCGGCGCAAGCTCGAGGCGGACCCGGCGCACCCGCGGCACATCCTGACGGTGCGGAAGGTGGGGTACCGGTTGCAGCCGTAGAGGCCTGCGACCTGCGACCTGCGACCTACCAGCGGCCGTGAGGTCGCAGGTCGCAGGTCGCAGGTCGCCGCAGCTGGCAGGCATGACCCTCACTGCGTCCTGACGCGCGCTGACGCCCTCCGCACCGCGCGCTCGCCCCGCGACCACCTCGCGGCGCCCCGAAGTCGGCACCGTGTCCCGCGTCCCGCCGCACCGTCCCGGACGCAGGAGCCCCCGTGCCGCGCCCCGCCATCCTCGCCCGCGCGCTCGCCGCGCTGGCGTGCACGTTTCCTATCCCCGCCCGCGCGCAGGAGGCGCGGCTGGCGGCGCGCGTCGTGTCGTTCGCCAACGAGCCGCCGCACCTCGCCGCGCAGAGCACGCC
>NZ_JARGEK010000297.1 GCF_029211165.1 Roseisolibacter sp. H3M3-2 | reverse complement strand
GCGACGTGCAGGCCACGCTGCGCGAGGAGGGGCGCGGCGCCAGCGAGGGGCGGCGGGCGCGCGCGCTGCGCGGGCTGCTGGTGGCGGGGCAGATCGCGCTGTGCGTGTCGCTGCTCGCCGGCGCGGGGCTGCTCACGCGCAGCCTGGTGGCGATGACGCGGGCGCCGCTCGGTTTCGAGCCGCGCCGCCTGCTGGCGGCCAGCGTGCAGCTGCCGAGCGCGGGGTACGGGAGCAGCGAGGCGCGCGTGCGCTTCATCGAGGAGTTCGAGGCGCGGCTGCGCGCGCTGCCGGGCGTGCAGGCGGTGGCGACGGCGGGCGACGTGCCGACGCGCGCGGGCGGGCGCAACGGCGTGCTCCCCGAGGGCGCGCCCCCGCCGGGCGCCGGCGAGTCGATGCCGCTGGCGCTGCACTACACGGTGAGCGACGGCTACTTCACCGTCGCCGGGATCCCGCTGCGGCGCGGGCGCACCTTCGGCCCCGAGGACCGCGTCGGCGGCCCCGCGGTGATCATCGTGAGCGAGGGGCTCGCGCGCCGCTTCTGGCCCGGCGGCGACGCGATCGGCCGCCGCCTCAAGCTCGGTCCCAACCCGGCCGACCCGGCGTTCACCGTGATCGGCGTGGTCGGCGACGTGGCCAACGACCCCGCGAAGCTGGCGCCCGACCTGGCGACGTACATGCCGATGCGCCAGCAGCCGTGGAACGGCCCGGTGTTCCTGCTGCGCACGTCGGGCGACGCGGCGCCGCTGGCGGGCGCGGTGCGGCGCGCGCTGGCGCAGCAGGACCGCCTGCTGCCGCTGCGCGAGGCGCTCCCGATGGACGCCATCATCGCCGACGGGCTCTCGGGGCGCCGGCTGCCGGTGGTGCTGATGTCGGCGTTCGGCGCGCTGGCGCTCGTGCTGGCGTCGGTGGGCGTCTACGCGATGTTCGCGGCCATGGCGGCGGCGCGCGAGCGCGAGTTCGGCGTCCGCGTGGCGCTCGGCGCCCGGCCGTCGGGGATCGCGGCGCTTGTGCTGCGCCAGGGCGGCGCGTGGATGGCGCTCGGCCTCGCCGGCGGCGCGCTCGGCGTGGTGCTCGTGTCGCGCCTCGTCCGCGGGCTGCTCTACGGGGTCGGCGCGTTCGACCCGCTGGCGCTCGGCACCGCGGTGGCGCTGCTGGTGCTGTGCGCGGCCGTGGCGCTGGCGGCGCCGGTGCGGCGGGCCACGCGCGTCGCGCCGATCACGGCGCTGCGGTGAACTGCAGACAGGATTGACAGGAAACCGGGGGAAGGACTCGAGGCTGAAGTCTCTCCCCCGGTTTCCTGTCAATCCTGTCTGCCGTTCATCACGCGAAGAGCTTCTCCCGCGCCGCGTCCGCCAGCCCCGCCAGCGCGGGGTGCGTGATGCGCCGCTGCGCCGAGACGGCGTAGAAGGTCTCGCGCACCTCGTCGAGCCGCCCGATCACGCGCACGCCGTACTGCCGGCGGATCTCGGCCTCGATCGCGGTCGGGCCGGCGAACAGGCCGCCGCCCGCCTGGCCGAAGGTCTTGAGCAGCGCGCTGTCGGCGAACTCCGCCTCGACCCGCGGCTGCACGCCGTGCGTGGCGAACCACTGGTCGAGCGCGCGGCGCAGCGGGACGTGCGCGCCCGGGAGGAGGAAGGGCGCGCCCTCGAGCGACTGCGGGAACCGCCGCCGGTGGCGCTCCGCCAGCGCGGGGACGCCGAACACCGTCGTCCCCGTCTCGCCGAGCACGTGGCTGTACACGCGCCCGGGCGCCGACGCCGGCGGCGGGGCGTCACTGATCAGCAGCTCGATCTCGTGCGCCGCCAGCTCGGCCAGCAGCCGCTCGGGCGTCCCCTCGTGGCAGACCAGCTGCGGCGGGTCGGGGACGCGGCGCACCACCTCGAGCAGCCGGTACGCGACCAGCTTCGGCACCGACTCCGCCACGCCGACGACGAGCCGCGGCGGGCGCCCCGAAGGCCGCCCGCGCAGCACGTCCTGGAACTCGCGCCCGAGCGCGAAGATCTCCTCGGCGTAGCGGTACGCCACGCGCCCCGCGTCGGTGAGCGCGAGGCGGCGCCCGCGCTTCTCGAACAGCCGCTCGCCGAGGGCGCGCTCCAGCGCGCGCACCTGCGCGCTCACCGTGGGCTGCGTGAGGTGCAGCGTCTCGGCCGCGCGCGCCACCCCGCCCTCGCGGGCGACCGTGTAAAAGTAGAGCAGGTGGTGGTAGTTGAGCCAGGACACGGGCGCCGGGGAAAGGATAGAGAAAAGCTATCCGCGTCGTCGAAACATTCAAATTGTGCGCGGCGGCCGCCCCCGCTTCGTTCCCTCCATGCGCCCCCACGCCGCCCCCGTCGACCGGCTGCTGCGGCTCCTCGCCGAGGAGCGCGGCGAGATCGGGCTGGTCTACCTGCACGCGGCGCTCGCCGGGCTGCTCGGGCTCGCGCTCCCCGTGGGCGTGCAGGCCATCATCGGGCTGGTGGGCGGCGGGATGCTGCTGCAGCCGGTGGTGATCCTCATCGCCGCCGTCGTCGCCGGGACCGCGCTCGCCGGGTGGGTGCAGGTGCTGCAGCTCGCCGCCGTCGAGCGGCTCCAGCAGCGGGTGTTCGCGCGGCTGTCGCTCGACTGGGGCGCGCGCCTCCCGCGGATCCGTCCGGAAGCGCTGGGCGGGCACGACCTCGCCGAGACGGTCAACCGCTTCTTCGAGGTGGTGATCATCCAGAAGAGCCTCGCCAAGCTGCTCACCGAGGCGGCGGCGGCGCTGCTGGCGGTGCTCTTCGGGCTGCTCCTGCTGACGCTCTACCACCCCTCGCTCTCGCTCGCCGGCGCGCTGCTGCTGGCGCTGCTCGGCGTGTCGCTGCGGCTCTCGGGGCGCGGCGGGCTCGCGACCAGCCTGGAGGAGTCGGCGGCCAAGTACCGCGTCGCGCACTGGCTGCAGGAACTGGCGCGGCGCCTCGGGACCTTCCGCGCCGCGGGCGACGTGCCGATGCCGCTCGCGCGCGCCGACGCCGAGGTCGCGTCGTACCTGCGCGCGCGGCAGGCGCACTTCCGCGTGCTCGTCCGGCAGCACGTCGCGACCGTCGTCTTCCGCACCGTGACCACCGGCGCGCTGCTCGTCCTCGGCACCGCGCTGGTCGTCGACCGGCGGATCACGCTCGGCCAGTTCGTGGCGAGCGAGCTGGTGGTCGTGAGCATCCTCGCGGCCGTCGAGAAGCTGACGCTCAGCCTCAGCACCCTCTACGACGTGCTGACGTCGGCCGAGAAGGTGGGGCACGTGGACGACCTGCCGGCGGAGGCCCCGGCGCCCGGCGTGCTCCCCGCCCCGCCCGCGCCCCGCGGCAGCGCGGTCGAGGCGCGCGGGCTCACGTACGCGTATCCCGGCGCGCCCGCGCCGGCGGTCGCCGACGTGGCGCTGCGCGTCGCGCCGGGGGAGCGGGTGGCGATCACCGGCGCCGAGGGCTCGGGGGAGTCCACGCTGCTGGCGCTGCTGGCGGGGCTGCGCCCGGGGTTCGAGGGGGCGCTGACGATCGACGGCGTGTCGGCGCGCGACCTCGACGCCGAGGCGTTGCGCCGGCGCGTGGGGTACGTCGAGCAGGACCCGCACCTCTTCGACGGGACGCTCGCCGAGAACGTGAGCGTCGGCCGCGCGCACGTGGGCGACGCCGAGGTGCGGCGCGCGATCGAGCTGGCGGGGCTGGCCGACGACGCGGCGGCGCTGCCGCGGGGGCTGCGCACCCCGGTCGGCGCGGGCGCGGCGCTCCCGTCGCACGTCGCGCGCAAGCTCGCGCTGGCGCGCGCGGTCGCCGGCGGCCCGTCGCTGCTGCTGTTCGACGAGTTCTTCCACCACCTGGAGCCGGTGTTCAAGCGCGAGCTGCTGGAGCGCCTGCTGCGCCGCGACGCGGGGTGGACGGTGGTGGCCGTCTCCCACGACCCGGTGTACCTCGCGGCCTGCGACCGCATCTACGTGCTCGCCGAGGGGCGCGTCGCGCGCGAGGGGACGTTCGAGTCGCTGCTGGCCGACGCCGGCTTCGCCGCGCGCATGAAGGCGCAGAGCGACCGGCTCATCGCCGCGGGGTGAGCGCCGTGGCCGACGCCCGCGACGCGGAGACGGACCTCCGAACCGACCTCCACCCGGCGCCGGCCGCGCGGCTCGCCGGGCTGCACGCGGTCCCGGCGGGGATCGCGCTCGAGTCGACGCGCCTGCTGGCGAAGCCGCGCGCGCGCCGCACGCTGCGCCGCACCGTCGCGGGGCTGCTGCTCGCGGCCGCGGGCGCGCTCCTCCTGCCGTGGCAGCAGAGCGTGCACGCGCGCGGCGAGCTGACCGCGCTCGGCCCCGCCGACCGCCCGCAGGCGGTGCCGGCGGTGATCGGCGGGCGCATCGAGCGGTGGTTCGTCGCCGAGGGGCAGTACGTCGCGCGCGGCACGCCGCTGGTGCGGCTGGCGGAGGTGAAGCAGGAGTACCTCGACCCGGCGACGCTCGACCGCTACCGCGAGCAGCTCGACGCCAAGCGCGCGGCGGTCGGCGCCAAGCGCGACAAGGCGGCGGCCCTCGGCGAGCAGCTGGCGGCGCTGGAGCAGGGGCTCGCGCTCGGGCTGGAGAAGGCGCGCAACTCGGTGGCGCTGTACGCGGCGGCGGTGGACGCGGCGGCGGCCGACTCGGCGGTCGCGGCCGACCAGCTCGGGCGGCGCGACGCGCTGCACCGCGACGGGCTGGCGTCGCTCAACGACCTGCAGGCGGCGCGGCTCCGCGCGCAGCAGGCGACGGCGCGGCTGGTCGAGAAGCGGCAGGAGCTGGCCAGCGCCCAGGTGGGGCTGCGCGCCGTGCGCGCGGAGTACGCCGACAAGCTCGCGAAGACGCGCGCCGACCGCGCCGCCACGCTCGCCGAGGTGAGCGAGGGGGCCGCGGAGGCGTCGAAGCTGCGCAACGCGGCCGACGCGCTCGCCGCGCGCGCCGCGCTGTACACGGTGGCGGCGCCGCAGGACGGCTACGTCGTGCAGGCGCTGCGCGCCGGCGTGGGGGAGCAGGTGAAGGAGGGGGAGGCCGTCGTCACGATCATGCCGGGGCGCCCGCGGCAGGCGGTCGCGCTGCACGTGACCGGCACGGACGTCCCACTCCTGAGCCCCGGGCGGAAGGTGCGGCTGCAGTTCGACGGCTTCCCCGCCCTGCAGTTCTCGGGGTGGCCGGCGGCGGCGGTGGGGACGTTCGGCGGCGAGATCGCCGTCGTCGACCAGGTCGCGGGGCCGGACGGCCGCTACCGCGTGCTGGTGCGCCCCGACACGACCGACGCGCCGTGGCCCGCGCCGCTGCGCCAGGGCTCGGGGGTGCTCGGGTGGGCGATGCTCGACGAGGTGCGGCTCGGCTACGAGCTGTGGCGGCGCCTGAACGGCTTCCCGCCCGCGCTGCGCCAGGCGCCCGCCGACGCGGCCGGGGGGAAGCAGTGAGCGCGCGCGCGATCGGCCTCGTCGCGCTCGCGCTGCTCGTCGTGGCGCCCGCGGCGCGCGCGCAGGACGCGACGGCGGGGGGCGCGGCGCCGGCGGTGTCGTTCGACGCGTACTCGGCGCGGGTGCGCGCCCACCACCCCGTGGCGCGGCAGGCGGCGCTGGCGGCCGACCAGGCGCGCGCCGAGCAGCAGGTGGCGCGCGGCGCGTTCGACCCGGTGCTGTCGGCGGCGTGGGACCGCAAGACGTTCGGCGCCACCGAGTACTACGACTACGCGACCGCCAAGCTCACCGTGCCGACGCCGCTCGGCGCCGACGTGGTGCTCGGGTACGAGCGCGCCGACGGGCGCTACGTCAGCCCCGACCGGCGCACGCCGGGGGCGGGGCTGGTCACCGCGGGGGTGACGATCCCCGTCGGCCAGCGGCTGCTCACCGACGAGCGGCGCACGGCGCTCGCCGTCGCGCGCGCGCTCCGCACCGCGGCCGACGCCGACCGCGAGGCGGCGGTGCTCAAGCTCGTGGTGACGGCGGCGAAGGACTACGCGGGGTGGTACGAGGCGTCGCGCCGCGCCGCGATCGCCGCCGAGGGGCTGGGGCTCGCCGAGTTCCGGCTGGAGGCGGTGCGGCGGCGCGTGCGCGCGGGCGAGTCGGCGGCGATCGACACGGTGGAGGCGGCGCTCGAGGTGCAGCGGCGCGCGGTGCAGCGGGCGGAGGCGGAGCAGGCGGCGTACTCGGCGCGGCTCCTCGCCGAGGCGCACCTGTGGGACGCGCGCGGCGCGCCGACCGCGATCCCCGCCGGCGCGGCGACCGCGTTCGCCCGCGGCGCCCCGCCCGCGG
>NZ_JARGEK010000296.1 GCF_029211165.1 Roseisolibacter sp. H3M3-2 | reverse complement strand
CCGTCGTCGCGGCGGTCGCGGCGGCGGTCGTCTGGCCGCGCTGGCGCTCGACGGCGACGGCGCGCCGGCGGGCGTCGCTGTCGACCGTCGCGCAGCTGGCGCGCGAGGGGCGCTACGCGGAGGCGTACGCGCTCGCCGAGCGCGCCGAGGCGCGGCTGCCCGGGGACTCCGCGCTCGCCGCGCTGCTCGACGAGGTGTCGGACGAGCTGACCGTCACCACCGAGCCGGCCGGCGCGGCGGTCTGGCTGCAGCGCCTCCCCGACGACGGCACGGCGGCGCGCGACAGCGTGCGCCTGGGGACGACGCCGCTGCGCGCCCGGCGCGTGCCCCGGGCCGAGCACCGCGTCGTCGTGCACCTCACGGGGCACGCGTCGGCGGAGCGCGTGGCGTCCACCGCCAACCTGCGCACCGTCAGCATCCCGACGGCGTGGCGGCGGATCGTGCTGGCGATCCCGCTCGCGCGCGCGGGCGCCCTCCCCGCCGACATGGTGCCCGTCCCCGGCGGCCCGCACACGCTGGCGGGGCCCGACCTCCCGCTCGGGCTCACCGACACGCTGCGCCCCTTCCTGCTCGACCGCTTCGAGGTCACCAACGACGCCTACCGCGCCTTCGTGCGCGCCGGCGGGTACGCGCGGCTCGGCGCCGCGGCGGCGGGCGCGCGCCTGGCGGACCGCACCGGGCTGCCGGCGCCGCGCGACTGGACGAACCAGGAGCCGCCCGCCGGGCGCGGCGACCACCCGGTGACCGGCGTGTCGTGGCACGAGGCGGCCGCGTACTGCGCGTCGCGCGGACGGCGGCTGCCGACGCTGTTCGAGTGGGAGAAGGCGGCGCGCGACACCGCGCACTCGACGATCGGCATCCGCATGCCGTGGGGGTACGCGTCGGCGGCCACCGCGGCCGCCGAGCGGCGCGCCAACTTCGGCGGGGCCGGGACCGTGCCCGTGGACGCGCACCCGTTCGGGATCGGCGCCTACGGCGCCTACGCCATGGGGGGCAATGCGAAGGAGTGGCTCGCCACCGCCGCCGGGGCCGGGCGGGTCGCGACGGGCGGCTCGTGGCAGGATCCGGCGTACGTGTTCGCGCGTGTCGCCGCGCTCGACCCGGCCACCGCGTCGCCGGCGCTCGGCTTCCGCTGCGCGCGCGACTCGGCGCCGGGCGCCCCCGAACGCCCCGTCCGGCCGCTCCCCCTGGTCGTGCCGCCGACCGTGTACCGTCCGGTGGACGCGGCCGGCTTCCGGTCGCTGCTCGCGTTCTACCGCTACGACCGCCGCCCCGCGAACGCGCGCGGCGCCACGGTGCGCGAGGCGCCCGACTGGCGGCGCGAGCGTGTCTGGATCGACGGGCCGGGGGGCGACTCGGTGCTGGTGTACCTGTACCTCCCCCGGCGCGCCCGCCCGCCGTACCAGACGCTCGTCAGCGTGCCCAGCACGGCCGCGTTCTTCTTCGAGCCCGTGTGGGCGGGCGTCGAGCGCGAGCTGGCGCCGCACCTCAAGGCGGGGCGCGCCGTGCTGGCCCCGGTGCTCGACGGGATGCTGGAGCGGGCGTGGACGCCGCCCCGCCCCTTCCCGGAGCCGCCGTCGGTCGGCTTCCGCGACCTCATGGTGCGCCACGCCACCGAGCTGCGCATGGCCATGGACTGGGCCGGCACGCGCGCCGAGGTCGACACCGCGCGGCTGGCGTACATCGGGCTGAGCTGGGGCGCCGGCTCGCGCGTCGGCTTCGCGGCGGTGGACGACCGCTTCCGCGCCGTCGTGCTCGTGGGCGCCGGCATCGACGAGCGCGTGCAGCCGACGCTCCCCGAGGCGGCCAGCTTCAACTTCGCGCCGTACATCCGCGCGCCCACGCTGGTGCTCAACGGACGGCAGGACGAGGAGCACCCGTGGGCGACGCGCGCGCTGCCGCTCTGGAACCTGCTGCGCGAGCCCAAGGAGCTGGTCCTGATCGACGGGGTGGGGCACCACCCGCCCGTCGAGTTCCGGGCGCCGCCGATCAACGCCTTCCTCGACCGCGTGCTGGGGCCGGTGCGCCCCGCGGAAACCGCCCCGGGCGGCGGGTCGTAGGGACGGGACACTCCCTCCGGAGGCACGCCATGTCCCGATCGACGCAGGTCTGGCTCGTGGTCGCCGCGCTGTTCGCGTGCGTGAACGTCCTCGGCGCGTGGTGGGCGGCGACCCACGCGGAGCCGCTGCACGCCGGGGTCCACGTCGCGCTGCTGGCCGCGACCGCGGGCGCGGTCGTGCTCCTGATGCGGCGCCCCTCGCCGCACGCCTGACCCGCGCGCGACCCACGCGCGACGCGGGGGCCGCCTCCCGAAGGAGGGCGGCCCCCGTGTCGTCCGTCGGCGCGTCGCCTACTGCAGCGCGGCCGCGCACCCCGCCGGGTTGGCGCACTTCGGGTCGAGCGGCGCCAGCTTCGCGCGCGCCAGCTCGCGGTTCACCGCCGCCAGGTCGTCGCGCCACACGACCGACAGCGCGTCGGTGTACCCCTTCAGCTCCGTCGTCAGGATCCCGAAGATCTCGGGCATGTTGTTCGTCGGCCGCCCGTCGCCGCGCTCGGCCATCGCGAGCAGGTTGGCCAGCCGGTTGTTGACGCGGATCGGGAAGTTGAGCGGGTCCTGCCCGCTCTGGTTGCGCACCTGGTAGACCTTCTCCTCGATCGCCGAGGCGCTGGCGCGCAGCTTCTCGCCGGCCGCCTTCAGCGCGGCGTCGTCGGCGGCCTTCTTGTAGCGGTCGTCGAGCTGCGCCTTCACGCGGCGGATCTGGATCACCGCCATGTTGGCCTCGGTCGCCTTGTCGCGCACGCGGCGGCCGAACTGGTACTGCGCGTGGAGGTCGGCGTCGGTGACGTCGGTGAGCCACGGGTTGCGCTTCACCGCCAGCGGCGTCGTCAGCGTCTTCCCGTCGAGCGTCAGGCGCACGGTGTAGCGCCCCGGCGGGAGCGCGGGGCCGGCGGTGCCGGCGCCCCACAGGATCATCCCCGGGAACGCCTCGATCCCCTGCGCGCGCCCGTCGAAGGCGAGACGCTGCAGCCCCGCGCCCATCGGCAGGTACGTCACGCCGCCGCGGCGGCGCCGGCTCTGCGGGCGCGCGGCGCCGGTGTCGGCGCGCGCGGTGTCGGGCTCGTACGAGCGCAGCACCGTCCCCGCCGAGTCGACGACCTCGAGCCGCCCGGCCTTGGGCGCGGTCTTGGCGAACCAGCTGAACGCGACCTCGGGGCCCGAGCGCACCACGGCCGGCGGCGCGAACAGGTGCGCGTCCTTCGCGAGCACCTCGGGCGCCGCCTGGCGCAGCGCGGCCACGTCGTCGAGCACCCAGAAGCCGCGCCCGTGCGTGCCGAGCACCAGCTCGTTCCCCTCGACGATCAGGTCGGCGACCGGGACGTCGGGGAGGTTGAGCGACAGGTCCTGCCAGTTGGCGCCGTCGTCGTACGACACGTAGACGCCGTGCTGCGTGGCGGCGTAGAGCATGCCGCGCCGCGTCGGGTCCTCGCGCACCGCGTGCACGTAGGCGTCGGGGCGGATCCCCGCGACGATCTTCGTCCACGTCTTGCCGTAGTCGGTCGTGCGGAAGATGTAGGGCGCGAAGTCGTCGAGCAGCGGGCGGCGCACCGAGACGTAGGCGCGCCCGTTGTCGAACGCCGAGGCGTCGATCTGCGAGACGCGGCCGAAGTCGGGCATGTCCTTGGGCGTGACGTTCGTCCACGTCTTCCCGAAGTCGCGCGTGACGTGCACCAGCCCGTCGTCGCTGCCGGTCCAGATGATGTTCGCGTCCTTCTTCCCCGGCCCGACCGAGAAGATCGTCGCGTAGACCTCGGGGCCGTTCATGTCGCCGGTGATCGGGCCGCCGGTGCGGCCGAGCGTGGCGGGGTCGTGGCGCGTGAGGTCGCCCGAGAGGCGGAGCCACGTCTTCCCGCCGTCGCGCGTCGCCCAGAGGCGCTGCGACGACACGAACAGCAGGCGCGGGTCGGCCTTCGAGAACAGGATCGGGAAGGTCCACTGCCAGCGCTCGCGGATCTCGCTCGCCGGCTCCCCCGAGTAGAACCAGGGGTACGGGTTGACCTCGCGCGACGTGTTGAGGCGCTTGTTGAACTTGTCGACGTAGGCGCCGTTGTTCGTCCCCGAGTAGAAGACGTCGGGGTCGCGCGGATCGGGGGCGATGTAGCCGGGCTCCCCGCCGCCGGCGACGTACGAGATGGCGACGCCGCCGGCCGTCAGCTCGGTGTACGCCGTGTCGCGCTGCCCCGCGCGCTGCCGGAAGGCGGCGGCGTTCCAGTCGAACGGCGTGCACATCGTCGAGTTGTCCTGCTGGCTCCCGCAGACGTGATACGGGACGTGCGCGGTGGTGATGGCGTGGTAGAACTGCTCGGTCGGGAAGTCCTGCGCCGTCCACTTGCCGCCGGTGGTCGTGCTCACCGCGCCGCCGCCGTCGTTGGCCACCACGAGGTGGGTCGGGTCGTCCGGGTCGACCCACAGGTCGTGGTAGTCGCCGTGCGTCTGCCCGGTCACCTGCGTGATCGTCTTCCCGCCGTCCTTCGACACGAACATCGAGACGTTCTGCAGGTAGACCTTCTCGCGGTCCTTCGGGTCGGCGGTGACGTGCGTGTAGTAGAAGGCGCGCTGGCGGACGTCGCGCTGCGAGTTGACCAGCTGCCAGGTGGCGCCCGCGTCGTCGCTGCGGAACAGCCCCCCGTTCTCGTTCTCGACCTGCGCCCACAGCCGCTTCGAGTCCGCGCCGCTCACCGCCACGCCGATGCGGCCGACGACGCCCTGCGGCATGCCGGGGGCGCGCGTGATCTCGGTCCACGTCTCGCCGCCGTCGGTGCTCTTGAACAGCCCCGAGCCGGCGCCGCCGCTCGACATCTGGTACTCCTTGCGGTACGCCTCCCAGAGCGCCGCGTAGAGCACGTTCGGGTCGTTGCGGTCGATGACGATGTCGATCGCGCCCGTCTTGTCGTCGCGGAAGAGGACGCGCTTCCACGACTTCCCGCCGTCGGTGCTCTTGAACACGCCGCGCTCCTGGCTCGGCGCGCTGTACTTGCCGAACGAGGCGACGAAGACGGTGTTCGGGTCGCGCGGGTGGACGCGGATCTTGGAGATCCCGTGCGACTCGCGGAAGCCGACGTGCGTCCACGTCTTCCCGGCGTCGGTCGACTTGTAGACGCCGTCGCCGGGCATGATGTTGCCGCGGATGCACGTCTCGCCGGTGCCGATGTAGACGACGTTCGGGTCGGTCTCGCTGACGGCGACGGCGCCGATCGAGGCGCTGGTGATCTGCCCGTCGGTGACGGGGACCCAGTTCTCGCCGCCGTCGGTGGTCTTCCACAGCCCGCCGCCGGTGGCGCCGAAGTAGGCCTCGTTGGGGCGCCCCTTCACGCCGGTGGCGGCGATCGAGCGGCCGCCGCGGTCGGGGCCGATGTTGCGCCACTTGTAGCCCGACAGGAGCGTCGAGTCGAGGGTGACCGGCGCGGCCTTGGCCGACGGCTTCCTGGCCGGCGGGTCGGGGAGGGCGACGACGAGCGCGGAGAGCGCGAGGGCGGACAGCGGACGCATGATCGGCGGGGGCGGCGGCTGGGGGTGGGCGGTTCGGCAGGGCAACGCGCCCGGGCGCGGCAACGTTGGACCGGGGACCGCGGCTCGGCAACGGCAGGACAGGATTGACAGGAAACCGGGGGAAAGACGTCAGGCTCGAGTCTTTCCCCCGGTTTCCTGTCAATCCTGTCCTGCTCTTACGGGGCCTTCCTCGGCGTGCGGTCGGCGTCGCGCACGTCCCAGCTCGTCGCCCGCGTCGGCACCGGGGCCGGGCAGGCGCGCGCCGACGCGTCGGGCACGGTCACCACGAGCGCGTTCCCCACCGGCCGCTCCCCCGACGGGTCGCTCGGCGCGTTCGCCACGCGGCCGTCGAGCACCAGCGTGGTCGAGCCGCCGCCGTCGAGGTTCATCGCGTCCCAGGCGCCGAGCGCGCGCAGCGCCGGCGCCAGCTCGCCGAACGTCATGCCGACGCTGGCCGTGCTCCGCCCGTCCACCGCCACCAGCCAGACGGTGCGCCCGTCGCGCGACACGCCGACCGCGCTGCGCGGGTGGCGCGCGGCCGAGAAGCGCGGGAAGGTCCCCTCGAGCGCGTCGGCGCGCGCCGACACGTCCTCGCCGGCGGCCAGCAGCCGCCCCCACCCGCCCATCGCGGTGCGCAGCGGGACGCGGTCGGGGGCGAGGCGCAGCACGGCGGCGAGCGTCGCCGGCCCGCCGTCGCCGAGCAGCGGCG
>NZ_JARGEK010000295.1 GCF_029211165.1 Roseisolibacter sp. H3M3-2 | reverse complement strand
CCGCGCTCGCGGGGCTGCTGGTGGCGTGCGGCGCGCCCGACCTGGTGGGGGGCGAGGCCGCGCGCGCCGCGCCGGTCGTGCCGCCGGTGAGCCAGGCCCCGCCGTCGCGCGACCCGATGCCGAACGCGCTGCCGGCGGACCCGGCGCAGCCGCCGCGGGTGATGGGACCGAACACGGTGTACTTCGAGTACCAGGTCGAGGAGCCGGTCCGCCCGGTGGACGGCACGCGCGGCCCGCTGTACCCTCCGGAGGCCCGGGCGGCGCGGCGGGAGGGCGAGGTCCTCGTCCAGTTCGTCGTCGACACCGCCGGCCGGGTCGAGTCGTCCACCATCGAGATCCTGCGCGCGGACGCCCCGGACTTCGCCGCGGCCGTGCGCGAGACGCTGCCCGGGATGCGCTTCCACCCCGGCCGGGTGGGGGGCCGGCCCGTGAAGCAGCTGGTCCAGCAGCCGTTCGCCTTCCGCCTCTCGCGCTGACGTCGATGCCCGCACCCCGCGCCGCCACCGCCCTCGCGCTCGCCGCCCTGCTGTCCGCCACGGCCTGCGCGCACGGGCGGGGCGGCGCGCGGCGCCCGGGCTTCGAGATCTCGTCGCTGGAGAGCGTCTACACCCCCGCCGGCCGCTTCACCGGCGCCTGGCGGGTGACGCGCGAGGCGGTGGAGATCCTCGTCGACTCGGCGCGCATCACGGCGCCGTGGCCGGGCGGGACGGCGGGCGCCGAGCCGATGGCGGTCCGCGAGGACGGCCGCCTGGTCGACACGCGCCCGCTGGTCGCCGTCGGCACGCGCGTCACCGCGTTGCTGGTCACCGGCGCCGCGCTCACCCCGGGCCAGCCGCGCCCGTGGACCGCGCACGCCGAGAGCGAGGCGCTCGCGGTGGCCGACACGCTGCGCGTCGGCGACGTCCGCACGCTCACCGGGCTGCGCTTCCGCCTCCCCCGCCCCGCCGGGCTCGCGCTCGACAGCGCGTGGATCGTCTTCCGCCTCGACAGCGGCCCGTCGCGCTCGGGCGGCGCCGCGCAGCAGACCTTCGCGTGCAGCCCGCGCAACCTCGCCGGTGCCGACGACGCCGCGGGGCCGCGGGCGGAGGTGCTGGCGGAGAACTACACGCTGGCCTGCTGAGGCGACCTGCGACCTGCGACCTGCGACCTGCGGCCATCCGCCGTTTGGTCGCAGGTCGCAGGTCGCAGGTGCTTCACCGCCCCGTCCCGTGGATCCGCACCACCGGGTACTCCTTCCCCGGCGCCAGCGCCCCGTCGAGCAGGTTCCACGTCGCCAGCCCGTCGTCGCTCTCGGGCTCCAGCAGCTGCAGGGCGAGCAGCGCGTGCTTCTGCGCCGGGCGGACGAACCACGCGCCGTAGACGGGGGTGCGGCGCTCGCGGCGCCACCGCCCCTCGAGCCGCACCTCGCGGTGCCCCTGGAACGGGCGCGCCGCGCGCACCACCGAGTCGACGGTGAACACCTCGACGTCGAACGGCACGTCGCCCGGCGTGTGGCGCGCCTCGACGCCGTGGCGGCGCAGCAGCGCGAGCACGCTGTCGACGCCCGGCACCGACGGGTCGAGCAGCCACCCGCCGGCCGGGATCCGCGCGGTCCGCGTGGCGACGAAGCGGTCGACCACCGGGATGCGCACGGTGCGGAACCTCCCCGTGCGGCGCATGCCGAGCGGCACCCCGGGCTGCGTGCGCGACGAGTCGCCGGTGCGCACGAGGTCCTCGGCGATCACGTCCCCCGCCGGCGCCCGCTCGTCGAGCGCGGCGCGCAGCACCCCCTCGGCCGGCGGGCGCGGCGCGGCGACGCGGGCGTGCGCGCGCTCGTCGACCAGCTGCGACAGCAGCTCGCGCACGAACGCGTACGTCGCGCGCACGCGCACGTCGAACGGGTCGTGCGAGTACGCCTCGCTGAGGATCGACAGCTTCCCGCGCAGCCCGTAGTAGTTGGTGCCGAAGCGCGGGCGGTGGTCGTAGGTCAGCCACCCCTTCTTCGTCGTGTCGGCGATCCCCTCGTCCTGCGCGAAGTTGCCGTACGGGAAGGTCGGCACGCCCCACCGCTCGCGCACGCGGCGCTGCAGCGCGGGGAGCAGCGTGTCCTGGTTGAACGCGCGCAGCGGCGCCGCCGGGTGCAGCGACGGCGACCAGGTGAGCTGGTAGCCGTGGTAGCTCCCGTTCGTCGTGTGCAGGTCGACGAACGCGTCGGGGTCCCACTGCGCGAACGCGGCCAGCGACGCGCGCGTCTCCGGCGCCTCGGCCTTGATGTAGTCGCGGTTGAGGTCGAGCCCCATCGCGTTGGGGCGCTGCCCGACCTCCTCGGGGCCGTTCTGCGCGCCGCGCTGGCGCGCCTGCGGGCCGACCTTCTCGTTGCCGTCGGCGTTGTAGATCGGCACCGCCAGCAGCACGAGCGAGTCGAGCACGTTCGGCTTGGGGTCGAGCGCGAGGTCGCGCAGCAGCATCTGCAGCGCCTCCTTCCCCTCCACCTCGCCCGCGTGGATGTTCCCCTGCACCCACACGATCGGGCGGCCGAGCGCGCGCGCCTGCGCCGGCGTGGTGACGCGCGGACGCGACGCGACGACCAGCGGGATCTCGCGCCCCTCCGACGACCGGCCGAGCGTCGTGCGGAAGAGGCGCCCGTCCATCGCCGTCAGCGTGTCGAGGAACGCCAGCACGTCGGCGTGGCGCGACGTCTCGCGGTACGCCGAGCGCTCGGCGCGCGTGGCGGGGCGCGGCGCGTGGCGGACCGCCTCGGCGCGCAGGCGGGACGTGTCGGTCGCGGCCGGCCGCGCGCCCGACGCGAGCGCGGCGGCGGCCAGGAGGGGCGGGGCGTGGCGCACGGGTCGGGGGGCGGGGGTCCGGGC
The DNA here is from genome assembly GCF_029211165.1 of Roseisolibacter sp. H3M3-2. Lineage (GTDB taxonomy): Bacteria > Gemmatimonadota > Gemmatimonadetes > Gemmatimonadales > Gemmatimonadaceae > Roseisolibacter. The sequence continues at coordinate 3,425 of NZ_JARGEK010000295.1, read as the reverse complement.
GCAAAGCTAACCGCGTGACCGGCGCGCGGGGCCCCGGGTAGTGCAGGCAGGACGACGGCGCGGCCCCCGCGATCGTGCGCTCCGCGGGCCCGCCCCACCCATTCCGAACCACCATGTCCCACGCGATCCTCACGCGCGGCGCCGCCCTGCTCCTGCTGGGCGCCGCCGCCTGCAGCGACGGCCAGGCCGACGCCATCACCGCGCCCAACTTCAGCGCGACGCCCGTCGAGCGCACCGCCGACGGCATCCAGCACCGCGTCACCCTCGACCCGGCGCGCCCGGCGACCGGCGACACCGTCGTCGTCCGCTCGGTGCTCGTCAACCGCGGCGCCGCGCCGGCCCGCGTCGAGCACGTCGTCTGCGGCCTCGACTACGACCGCAACCCCGTCCTCGCCGACCCCTTCATCCACTGCGCCGCGTACAGCGTCACCAGCACGCTGGCGCCCGGCGACTCGATCGTGCAGCAGGACCGCCGCGTGATCGCGGCGCCGGCGGGCACCTACACCGTCCGCGTGCGCCACGTCGTCCCGCCGTCGGACGTCTACGTCGACCTCCCGATCACCGTGTCGGCGCGCCGCTGAGCGGCGCCGCCGCACCGCACGACCGACGGGGCGCCGCGACCACCGCGGCGCCCCGTCGCGTCTGCATCAGCCATCGGTCATCGAGTTCGTCGCGCGGCGGGGGCCCGCGCGCACGTCCGGCCCCGCGTGGCCGACGTCCCGAGCGCGGAGCGCCGAGCGCCGACGATCACTCGGCGCTCCGCGCTCGGCGCTTACGGCGCCGTCCGCCCGCGCCCGAGGGAGCGCGAGGAGGGCGGCTTGCCTGCGCGACCGCGAACTGCGCTACCGCACGATCAGCAGCCCGACCTCGCCGCCGAAGTCGTCGCGCACCGCGTTGAGCCCCGGCGGCACCGTCCACGCCCCGCCGTCGACGCGCAGGTTCACGCGGTGCACGCCCGGGGCGATCGCCACCGCCAGCCGCCACTCGCCCTCGCCCACGCGCTGCAGCTGCGCCGGGAGCCAGTCGGTGAAGTCGGCCATCAGCTCGACGTAGCGCGCGTCGGGGACGCGCACCGTGATCACGCGCAGCCCGCTCGCGTCGTCGGCGACGGTGAACCGCTCGGCGAGCAGCCGGCCGCGCCGCAGCCGATTCAGCTCGTAGGGGAGCGTCAGCTCGGCGCGCACCGCGGGGTCGTTCACCGGCGGGCGCCCCGTCGCCACGCGCAGCGCCACCGACGCGTAGCGCCCGCCCGGGAGCCCCTGCTGCACGTCCGTCGGGAACGCGCCCGCGCCGCCGACGATCGCCAGCCGCCGCGTCACCCACACGGTGGTCCAGCTCTCCAGCCACCGCTTCGCGCCGGGGATGCGGTCGGGGCCAGCGTCGGCGCGCAGCCCCGCCGTCGCCACGAACTCGGCGCTCGGGTGCTGCCACCGCATCGACGCGCCGTAGTCCGTGTAGTCCAGGCGCCCGGCCGGCGGCGTCCCCTGGTAGCCCAGCGCGTCGGGGGCGCCGACCCACGTGGGCGTCGCCGACACGGCGTACACGGTGCGGCCGATCCGGCGCCACGCGCCGGCGTCGAGTTGGTAGAGCGCGTCGGGGAAGAACTGCCCCTGCGCCACGAAGCCGGCCCCCGCCCCGCCCCACACCCCGTAGGTCGGCGTGGCGAAGTGCAGCCGGCCGAGCGCGTTCACGTTGGACGCGGCCGGATTGTCGCGGTAGCGCGTGGCCGACGCGGTGGCGAACGCCTCGGCCCGCAGCCGCCAGAACGCGGGCGACACGATCGAGCCGGCGACCGACCCCTGCAGCGCCGAGCTCCCGGTCTCGAAGCGCGAGTACGCGCCGCGCGCGACGAACATCGTGCGCGCCCCCTCGACCCGCACACTCGGCGTCACCGACACCAGGCTCGCGCGCTCGAACTCGTCGTAGCCGACGCTGGCCGCGCCGACGTCGATGCCGGCGGTCACGCGCGTCCCGAACTGCGCCCCGGCGGCGCGGGCGCCCCCGGCCGTGCCGAGCACGCCGAGCAGCAGCAGGGCCGGCCGGCCGGCCGACGACGCCCTCAGGCCGGCGTGCACGCGGGGCGCGTGGACGGGGAGGAGACCATGGAGGAAAGGTATCCTGCGTGCTCGACCGCGGCGACCGCGCCGCGTGTGGCGCCTACGCAACGGCGGGCGGCGACCCCGTCGCCGCCCGCCGGACCGCCCGCCTCCCCGCCGTCAGGGCTTGGGGCGCGTGCTGGGGGTGCGGGAGGCGGCGCCCGGGAGCCCGCCGTCGCGCTGCGCCGAGACCCCGAGGGTCGTGGCGCGGATCGTCGCCGCCGCCGCCGGCGGCGCGCCGATCCCGATGTCGCGCTCGACGTCGCGGCGGAACGCCACCAGCTGCTCGTCGGCGATCCCGGCGCGCGTCAGGCCGAGCACGGCCCGCGACGCGTCGTTGGCGGGGACGCCGCGCGCCACCAGGTCGGTGAGCACGCCGAGGGCGACCACCAGGGGCTGCCCCGGCCGCTCGCGGCGCAGGATACGCAGCGCGTCCTCCTCGATCCCGCCGCGCAGCGCGACCGCGCCCGCGGTGAGCTCGTCGGCCAGCGACTGCCCGCCGAGCGCCTGGCGCGCGACCGCGAGGTCGGCGGCCATGGTGCGGAGCGCCTTCAGGATCGCCTCGCGCGGGGCGCGCTTGCTCGCCCCCTCGAGCGCCTTGTCGACCAGCGGCTCGGCGGGGAGCCCGGCGGCGTGCGCCGAGTCGACCAGCCGCTCGACGGCCACGCGGCTCGTCGCGTCGAAGCGGCCGTCGGGGCGCGCGCGCAGCCACGACGGCGCGGGGCCGCGCGGCGCGGGCTGCTGGGCGATCGCGTCACCGGGCGCCGCCGCGACGACCAGCGCGGACGCGAGGCCCAGCAGCGTGCGGGAGGCGCCGACGAGGCGGCGCCCGGTGGGGGACGTCATGCGTCGGTCCTCCGGACGGTCACGACCGAGCTCGGACGACCGAAGTCGTCCCCGACCGCCGGCGGGGCGTCCGGATCGGCGATCCAGCGCTGGCCGTCGACGAGGAAGGCGTAGGCGTAGCGGCCGGGGGGGAGGGTGACCTCCGTCGTCCAGACGCCCTGGTGCTTCACGAGCGGGGTGGCGGCGGTGTCCCAGTCGTTGAAGTCGCCGACGATGGTCACCGACTTCGCGCTGGGCGCGACGAACACGAAGCGCGTGGGGACGGCGCCCTGCGGGGCGCGCGCGGCGACCGGCACGATCGCCGGGAACTCGCCGGTGGCGCGCGGGAACTCGCCGGTCTGCCCTTCGTCGCCGGCGCGGCGCCCGGCGTCGCGGCGCAGCCCGAACGAGGCGGCGACGAACGCCAGCCCGGCCGCGGCCAGGGCGCCGATCGGCGAGACGCGGATCGCGCGCGGCCGCACCATCCACCCCCACGCCCGCGCG
>NZ_JARGEK010000294.1 GCF_029211165.1 Roseisolibacter sp. H3M3-2 | reverse complement strand
GCGGTCGCGCTCGGGCTGCTGGCGGTCGGCACGGTGCCGCGCGTGCTGCGCCAGCGCGCGCTGGTCGCCGAGGCCGGGGCCGCGACGGCGGTGGTGCCGACGGTGACGGTGGCGACCGCGCGCACCGGCGAGGCGACCGGCGAGCTCGCGCTCCCGGCGTCGGTCGCGGGGCTGCACGAGACCGGGCTGCACGCGCGCTCCAGCGGCTACGTGCGCCGCCTGCTGGCCGACATGGGGACGCCGGTGCGCGCCGGGCAGGTGCTCGCCGAGATCGAGACGCCGGAGCTGGACCAGGAGCTGAGCCAGGCGCGCGCCAACCTCGCGCAGACGCAGGCGACGCTCGGCCTCGCGCGCGCGACCGTCGACCGGCTGCGCGACCTGGTGGGCGAGGGGGCGATCACGCGCCAGGACTTCGACGAGCGGCAGGCGGCGTTCGAGGTCGCGCAGGCCGGCGCCGCCGCGGCGCGGGCCAACGTCGAGCGGCTGCGGGCGCTCAAGCGCTTCGGGCAGGTGACGGCGCCGTTCGCGGGCGTCGTCACGGCGCGCAACGTCGACGTGGGGGCGCTGGTGTCGCCGGGGACGTCGGCGGCGGCGCGCCCCCTGTTCGCGCTCGCGCAGGTGGACACGGTGCGCGTGCTGGCGAGCGTGCCGCAGAGCGCGGCCCCCGGCGTCCGCGTCGGCCAGCCGGCGACGGTCGTGGTGCAGGAGCTGGGCGGCGAGCCGTTCGCGGGGCGCGTGGCGCGCACGGCGCAGGCGATCGACCCGGCGACCCGCACGCTCCCGGTCGAGATCCAGGTGGCGAACCCGGCGCGGCGGCTGCTCCCGGGGATGTACGCGCGCGCGACGCTGGCCACGCACCGCGACGCGCCGCCGCTGCTCGTCCCCGCCAACACGCTGATGATGGGCGCCGAGGGGCCGCGGGTCGCGCTGGTGGAGGACGGGCGCGTGCGGATCGTCGGCGTCACGCTCGGGCGCGACTTCGGCACCGAGGTCGAGGTGCTGCGCGGCGTGGACGCCGGCGCCGCGATCGTCGTGAACCCGGGCGACGTGGTGACCGAGGGGGCGTCGGTGAAGACCGTCGCGGCGCCGAAGGCGAAGGGGCAGTGACCGGCGGGTGATCGCGCGGTGAGCGCGGGGCGCAGGTTGGCGGCGTCCACCACGCCCGCCCGCCCTTCCGCCCCGCGCCCGATGCCCATCCGCCGTTCCCTGCGCCGCCTCGCCGTGCTGGCGTGCGCCGCCGCCCTCGCGCCCGCGGCCGCCGCGGCGCAGCCGCTCGCGCTCCGCTTCGCGGGCACCTTCACCCTGCCGGGGGTCGGCACGCCGTTCACGGCGGGCTTCGACCTCGTCGGCGACCTGTCGGACGTGGTCGACGCGCCGCCCGAGGCGGGCTACGCCGGCAGCGGCGTCACCTCCCTGCTGGGGAGCTGGCGGCTCGGCGACCAGGAGGTCACCGCCACCGGGTGGATCGCCCTGCTCGTGCGCGACCCCCAGGGCGTGCCGCTGACGCCGGGGCTCTACGTGCTCCCGGGCGTCGGCGGCTTCGAGACCGGATTCCTGCTGCGGTCGCCGCTCTTCGCGGGGTGGGACCTGCGCGGCGGCCTGCCGCCGATGCCCGTCGACGCCACGGTGTCGAACGAGGGGATCGGCGCGGGCGGCGCCGGCACCTTCGAGGCGATCGTCGACGGCGTCGTCGGGCCGCCGCCGGGCCCCGGCACGACCGTCCCCGAGCCGGCCACGGTGACCCTGCTGGCCGCCGGGCTGGCGGTGCTCGGGGCCGCCGGGCGGCGGGGCGTCCTACACCGCCGTACGCCCACATCCGACGCAGGTCGCGGCGCGCTCTGACAGACGGGGCCCGCGGGCCGGTCCACATTCCTGGGCGTCGACGTCCCGGTGGGTCCGCGCTGCGGTCCGCCGGGACGCCTCAGCGCCAGACCCCGACCGGACCGACGTATGGCCACCACGATCGCGCCCACGCCGCGCGAGACCCGTCCGACCGGGACCGCCGGCTCCAACGGCGCCCGGCCGACGGCTCCCGCCCCCGAGCCTCCGAAGGCCCTCGACGACAGCCTCGGCGCCACCTGGCGCGCCGACCTCACCGCGGGGCTCGTCGTCTTCCTGGTCGCGCTCCCCCTGTGCCTGGGGGTCGCGCTGGCGTCCAACGCCCCGCTGTTCAGCGGGCTGGTGACCGGGATCGTGGGCGGGCTGCTCGTGTCGCGCCTCAGCGGCTCGGCGCTCATGGTCAGCGGCCCCGCGGCCGGGCTCACCGCCATCGTCTCGGCGGCGATCCTCGAGCTCGGGTCGTTCCCGGCGTTCCTGACCGCGGTCGTGCTGGCCGGCGTGGTGCAGGTGGTGCTCGGCGTCGTGCGCGCCGGGATCATCGGCTACTTCTTCCCGTCGTCGGTCATCCGCGGGATGCTGACGGCCATCGGCCTCATCCTGATCCTGAAGCAGCTGCCCTACGCGTTCGGCGCGGGCATCGTCGGGCAGGGCGGGGGCGGGGCCGACGGCACCGGCTCGGTGGTCGAGAGCGCGGGGATGTTCGGGCACATCACGAGCGCGATCACCGGCGCGCTGCCGGCCGCGGTCGGCATCACGCTGGTCTCGCTCGCCGTGCTCGCGCTGTGGGCGAAGCTGGCCCCGGCCGCGCTCCGCAAGGCGGTCCCGGCGCCCCTCGCGGTCGTGCTGTTCGGCGTGGTCGCGAACCTCGTCCTCGCCCGCGTCGCCCCCGGCTTCGCGCTGCCCGCCGAGTCGCTGGTGCAGCTGCCGGTGCCGGAGTCGCTGGCGGCGCTGGCGCAGTCGCTGGCGTTCCCCGACTGGTCGGCGCTGTCGTCGCCGGCGGTCTGGCGCATCGCGCTGACGGTCGGGCTGGTGGCCAGCCTGGAGACGCTGCTCAGCCTCGAGGCGACCGACAAGCTCGACCCGTACAAGCGGACGTCGCCGGCCAACCGCGAGCTGCTGGCGCAGGGCACCGGCAACCTGGTCTCCGGGCTGATCGGCGGGCTCCCGATGACGGGCGTGATCGTGCGCTCCTCGGCGAACATCAACGCCGGCGCGATGACCTGGCGGTCGAGCTGGATCCACGGCCTGTTCCTGCTCCTGGCCGTGGCCGCCATCCCGGCGCTGCTGAACTACATCCCGCTCGCCACGCTGGCGGCCATCCTGCTGTTCACCGGCTACAAGCTCGCGCACCCCTCGGTGTTCCGGAGCGCGTGGGCGGCCGGGGCCAAGTACTTCATCCCGTTCATCGTCACGGTGGGCGCGATCCTGGTCACGGACCTGCTCGTGGGGATCGCGGTGGGGCTGGCGGTCGGCGCCTTCTTCGTCCTGCTCGACAGCTACCGCACGGCGTACTCGTACCACCTGGACGAGTCGGCGGACCACCACAACGTGCGGATCACGCTGGCCGAGGAGGTCACGTTCCTGAACAAGGCGCGCATCAACGCGGCGCTGCAGGAGCTGCCCGAGGGGTGCGTCGCGGTGGTGGACGCGTCGCGCACCCAGCACATCGACCCCGACGTCCTCGAGATCCTGCACGACTTCAAGGAGGCGGCCCGCACGAAGGGGATCACCTTCCGCCTCGTCGACGTCCCCGAGCCGCGCCTCGGCGCCGGCGCTCACTGACCCGCCGGGTCACCGCCCTCTAGATTTCCCGCCACGATGCCCAACGGCCCCGCGTACACCAAGATCCTCGAGCGCAACCGCGCCTGGGTCGCCGAGCGCACCTCGGAGGACCCGGAGTTCTTCTCGCGCCGCGCCAAGGAGCACCGGCCGCGCTACCTGTGGATCGGCTGCTCGGACGCCCGGGTGCCGGCCGACGTGCTGACGCAGACGGAGCCGGGCGAGATCTTCGTGCACCGCAACATCGCCAACCAGGTGGTGGCGACCGACGCCAACCTGGCGGCCGTGCTGCAGTACGCGATCGACGTGCTCAAGGTCGAGGACGTCGTCGTGTGCGGCCACTCGGAGTGCGGCGGCGTGAAGGCGTCCATCACCGGCGGCGCGCCGCAGGTGGTCGACAACTGGCTGGCACAGCTGCGCACGGTGATCCGCCTGCACGAGGACGAGCTCGCCGAACTCAACGGCGACGAGCGGGTGATGCGGCTCGTGGAGTTGAACGTGCGCGAGCAGGTCTACAACCTGAGCCGCACGACCGTGGTGCAGGAGGCGTGGGGCCGCGGCCAGACGCTGCGCCTGCACGGGGTGGTGTACCGCCTGGACGAGGGGATCCTGCGCGACGTCGGCGTCTCGATCGACGGCTCGCCGGCCTCCGAGCGCCTCGCCGGCGCCGCCCCCGCCGCCGCCCGCCCCCTGGCCGACGCGCGCGCGGGCTGACCTGACCGGCGGCCGGGGCGCCGACCGCCCGTCCCGCCCCGAGCCGCTGGTTCCGTGAGCACCCTCTCGACCACCCCGCACGCCACGCAGGCCGCCGCCCTCGCCCCCGCGCGTCCCACGCCGGGGGAGGGGGCGGCGGCGTCTGGGGCGGCGCGCGACGCGGCCGGGCGCCGCACGTGGCGGCAGGCGATCGTCCAGGTCCCGCTGCTCCGCAAGCTCGTGTGGGCCGACCTGGTCATCAACGTCTCCGCGTACGTGGTCATGCGGCAGGCGACGTCGCAGTGGGCCGACGAGATCATGATCGGCTCGCTCCTCGTCACGCTGACGCTCAACGCGGCGCTCGTGTACTGGGCGCTGCTCCCGCTGCGCGCGCTCGAGGCGACGGCGCGCCGCGTCTCGTCCGGCGACCTCGCCGCGCGCGTCCCGGTCAGCCGCTCGGCCGACCGCGACCTGACGCGCATCGGGATGACGCTCAACGCGCTCCTCGACTCGGTCACCGCCGACCGGCTGCGCATGCGGGCGCTGGCCGCGCAGGTGATCAGCGCCGGTGACCAGGAGCGCGCCCACATCGCGCGCGAGCTGCACGACTCGACCGCGCAGCAGCTCTCGGCGCTCGAGATGCTCGTCACCTCGTCGGTCCGCGAGGTCCCGTCGGGGCCCCTGCACGAGCGGCTGGCGGTGATGCGCGAGATCGTGGTCGAGTCGCTCGCCGAGGTGCGCACGCTGTCGCACAACGTCCACCCGCGGGTGCTCGACGACCTGGGGCTGGCGGCGGCGCTCGAGTTCCTGGCGCGGCGCACGCGCGAGCAGAGCGGGGTCGAGACGCGCGTCGTCTCCGACGTCCGCGGCGTCCTCCCCAAGCAGGTGGCGTCGGTGTTCTACCGCGTGGCGCAGGAGGCGCTGCGCAACGCGGTGCGGCACGCCGAGCCGGGCACCGTGCGCGTGCGCCTGGCCGCGACGGGCGGCTCCAGCGCGTCGCTGGAGGTCACCGACGACGGCCGCGGCTTCGACGTCGCGGCCGCCGAGGGGGCGCGCGACGGGATGGGGCTGTTCGTGATGCGCGAGCGGGTGGCGCTGATCGACGGGCGGCTGGAGGTGCGGTCGCAGCCGGGGCGCGGCACGACGGTGCGCGCGGTGGTGCCGCTGTCGCCCCTCGGGGCGCCGGAGCTCGACCCGTGAGGGCCCCCATCCGCGTCCTGCTGGCCGACGACCACGGCGTGGTCCGCCTCGGGCTGCGCACGCTGCTGGGCTCCGCCCCCGACGTCGAGGTCGTGGGGGAGGCGTCGGACGGGCACGAGGCGCTGGCGCAGGCCGAGCGGCTCGCGCCCGACATCGTCGTGATGGACCTGTCGATGGACGGGATGGACGGCGTGGCGGCGACGCGCGAGCTGGCGCGCCGGCGCGGCGCCGGCGCCGCGCCCCGCGTGCTCGTCCTCACGATGCACGACGAGGAGGAGTACCTGATCCCGCTGCTGGAGGCGGGGGCGAGCGGCTACGTCGTGAAGGACGCCGCCAGCACGGAGCTGCTCGACGCCCTGCGCGTGGTGGCGTCGGGGCGCACGTACGTCCGCCCGTCGGCGGCCCACGTCCTCGCCGAGGGGTGGACGCGGCGCGCGCAGCAGGACGGGACGCGCGCGCGCTACGACTCGCTGAGCGAGCGCGAGCGCGCCGTGTTCGTGCTGATCGCGCAGGGGTACACGCCGTCGCAGATCGGCGAGCGGCTGAACATCAGCGCCAAGACGGCCGACACGTACCGGCGGCGCATCAACGACAAGATGGGGTTCAGCGAGCGCGCGGAGTACGTGAAGCACGCGCTGGAGCTGGGGTTGTTGACGGCGTAGCGGCGAGCGTCGAGCGTCGAGGGGGGCTCCGCGGGGCGGGACGGTGTGTCCCCCGCGCGAAGCCCCCGTCGCGTCACGGGCCGAGCGCCGGGCGCCGAGCGCCGTGTGAGATAGT
>NZ_JARGEK010000293.1 GCF_029211165.1 Roseisolibacter sp. H3M3-2 | reverse complement strand
CGGCGCCGTCCCAACCGCGCACGCCACGCGCGCCGAGCGGCGGCCCGCCCGTCGGCCCGCCGCCGGCGAGGTGCCGCGCCCCGCGCTGCCCGGCGACGACGAGGCGCTGCTCGACCTCTCGTACGTGGTGGTCGACGTCGAGACCACCGGCGGCAGCCCGCTCGCGGGGCACCGCATCACCGAGATCGCCGCCGTCGTCGTGGCGGGCGGCGAGGTGCGCGACGTCTACGAGACGCTGGTGAACCCGGAGCGGGTGATCCCGCCGCAGATCGTCCGGCTGACGGGGATCACGGCGGAGATGGTGCGGGGGAAGCCGCCGTTCCGCGACGTGGTGCAGGACGTCGTCGGCGCGCTGGCCGGCCACGTCTTCGTCGCCCACAACGTGACCTTCGACTGGCGCTTCGTGTCGGCGGAGGTCGAGCGCGCGTCGGGGGCCGGGCTCGAGGGCCGGCGGCTCTGCACCGTGCGCCTCGCCCGCAAGCTGCTGCCGCAGCTGCGCAGCCGGTCGCTCGGCTACGTCGCCGACTGGTATGGCGCCGACGCCTTCGCGCAGCGCTACTTCGAGGGGCGGCACGGCACCGCGCGCCCCTGGCGCCACTCGGCGGCCGGCGACGCCGTCGCCACCGCGCACTGCCTCGTGCGCCTGCTCCACGACGCCGCCGACCGCGGGGTGCGGACGTGGGGGGAGCTGGATCGCTGGCTGAGCGGCGGGACCGGGGCGGCGCGGCGTCGACGCCGCAGCGCCCTCCCCGGCGCCGTCGACAAGGACACCACCGCCTGACCCCGCCCACCGGATGACCGCTCCCGCCGTCCCGCCGCCCCCCCCGTCCGTCGAGACGTTCCGGGTCGGGCGCCTCACCGTGCACGCCGTGCAGGCCGGCGGCATCCGCCTCGACGGCGGCGCGATGTTCGGCGTCGTCCCCAAGCCGCTCTGGGAGCGCCGCATCCCCGCCGACGACCGCAACCGGATCGGGCTCGGGATGCGCTGCCTGGTGATCGAGCACGCGGTCGGCCCGATCGTCGTCGACACGGGGCTCGGCAACAAGGAGAACGCGCGGTTTGCCGACCTCTACGCGCTCGACAACGCGGGCACCGAGGGGCGGACGCGGCTGGAGGACGGGCTGCGGGCGGTCGGGATCGCGCCGACCGACGTCCGGCTGGTGATCAACACGCACCTGCACTTCGACCACGCCGGCGGCAACACCTGGCAGGACGCCAGCGGCACGGTGCGCCCGACCTTCCCGAACGCGCGCTACGTCTGGCCGCGGGGCGAGTACCACTACGCCACCAACACCAACGAGCGGACCGCGGCCAGCTACCTCGCGCACAACTTCGTCCCGCTCATGGAGGCGGGGCTGGTCGACGAGGTGGTGGGGGAGGGGGAGATCGTTCCCGGGGTGCGCACGCTGGCCACTCCCGGCCACACCCCCTTCCACCAGAGCGTGGTGGTGGAGGACGGCGGGGAGACCCTCTGCTTCCTCGGCGACGTGTGCCCGACGGCGGCGCACCTGCCGCTGCCGTGGATCATGGGCTACGACGTGGAGCCGCTGGCGACGCTGGAGAGCAAGCGGCGGGTGCTGCGGCGGGCGGCCGACGAGGGGTGGCTCCTGATGTTCGAGCACGACCTGGCCGTGGGGGTCGGGCGGGTGGCGCACGACGGCAAGTCGTTCGCGCTGGTTGACGCCGCCAGCAGGGCCGGGTAGCTTGTAGGGTCACAATACGCGAAGCGGGGTGTCCGTCGGGCGCCCCCACCCTCTGGCCCTCGCACCGCCCTGGCGGTCAGGTGCTGCAGGAGTCTCCGAGATCGGCATCCCGCCGTGGGCGCATCGCGCCCGGGGCGGGTGCGTGTGTCGCGCGGACTCCTACTCCGGAGGCCGCGTTTTCACGTTCCCCCCTCCCGAGGAGCTCGACCATTCAGGACTCGACGAAGCAGCGCGTACGCGTGAACCGGCAGATTCGCATCAGCCCGATCCGCGTCATCGCCGCTGACGGTAGCCAGCTCGGCATTCTCGAGGTCGACCGGGCCTTGGCCATCGCCGAGGAGCAGGGGCTCGACCTGGTCGAGGTCGCGCCCATGGCCCGTCCTCCCGTGGCCCGCATCATGGACTACGGGAAGTTCAAGTTCGAGCAGGCGAAGCAGGCCCGCGTCGCGAAGAAGAAGCAGCACGTCATCCAGCTGAAGGAAGTGAAGTTCCGGCCGGGGATCGACGAGCACGACTTCGAGACCAAGACGCGGCACGCCCGCCGGTTCCTCGAGGAAGGCAACAAGGTCAAGGTCACCCTGATGTTCCGCGGCCGGCAGATCACGCACCCCGAACTGGGGCGCGCGGTCGTGACGCGGGTCGCCACCGAGCTCGCCGACATCTCGAAGATCGAGTCCGACGCGCGTCTCGAGGGGAAGGCCATGACCATGATTCTCACCCCGAAGTGATTTCGGAGCGGGTGCACGCATGCCGAAGATGAAGAGCCACCGGGGCGCCAAGAAGCGCTTCTCGGTGACCGGGACGGGCAAGGTCCGCCGCCTCAAGGCGTACAAGAGCCACATCCTCACGAAGAAGTCCGCCAAGCGGAAGCGGAACCTGCGCCGCGCGACCACGGTCGCGACCAACGGCGAGGCGAAGAACCTCAAGCGCCTCCTGCTGGCGTCCTGACCGGAGGAACCTGACCCATGCCTCGCGCAGTCTCGAACGTCCCGCGTCTCAAGCGGAAGAAGCAGGTCCTCAAGGCGGCCAAGGGCGCCTACGGCGGCCGGTCCAAGCTCTGGAAGGCCGCGAAGGAGACCGTGGAGCGCGGCTGGCGCTACGCCTACCGCGACCGCAAGAACAAGAAGCGCGACTTCCGTCGCCTGTGGATCGTCCGCATCAACGCGGCCGCCCACCAGCACGGGATGAGCTACTCGGTCTTCATCGACGGCCTCAAGAAGGCCGGCCTCGAGATCGACCGGAAGATCCTCGCCGACATCGCCGTGCGCGACCCGCAGGCGTTCGGCGCGATCGCCGACCAGGTGCGCAACGCGCTCGAGCGCGAGAAGTCGGCGGCCTGAACGCGGTTCCGTTGAAAGACGGGAGCGGGGGTGCGACCTTACGGGCGCACCCCCGCTCCCTTTTCGCGCCCCCGTGCTCCTCTCCGACTACCTCGCCCAGGCCGCGCAGCTCGAGCACGACGCGCGCGCGCTGCTGGACGGGCTCGACCCCGCCACGCGCGTCGACGACGCCAAGGGGAAGCTCAACGCCCTGAAGGACGCGCGCCTCGGCGAGCTGCAGGGCGCGCTGCGCCACCTCGCGGCGGAGGACCGCCGCGACGCCGGCGTCGCGTTCAACCGCCTCAAGACCGGGATCCAGGAGGCGCTCGACGCCTTCGCCGCGCGCCAGGCCGCCGCGTCGCGCCGCGGCCCCGCGCTCGACCTCACGATGCCCGCCCGCCGCCAGTGGCGCGGCGCGGTGCACCCGGTCACGGCGGTGATCGACGAGATCTGCGCGATCTTCCGCGAGCTCGGGTTCACGATCGCGCAGGGGCCGGAGGCGGAGCTGGAGTGGTACAACTTCCAGGCGCTGAACTTCCCGTCCGACCACCCGGCGATGGACGTGCACGACACGCTCTACCTGGCCGGGCAGGACGGAAAGCCCGACGGGGAGGCGATGCTGCTGCGCACGCACACGTCGCCGGTGCAGGTGCGCACGCTGCAGCGCCACGCGCCGCCGGTGCGCGTCGTGATCCCGGGGATGGTGTACCGCCGCGACTTCTTCGACGCGTCGCACGCGCCGGCGTTCGCGCAGCTCGAGGGGCTCGCCGTCGACGAGGGGATCAGCTTCGTGGACCTGAAGTCCACGCTGGCGGAATTCGCCAGGCGCTTCTTCGGCAACACGAAGACGCGCTTCCGCCCGAGCTACTTCCCGTTCACCGAGCCGTCGGCGGAGATGGACGTGCAGTGCCAGGTGTGCGGCGGCTCCGGGTGCGCGACCTGCAAGCAGTCCGGCTGGTCCGAGATCCTCGGCTCCGGCATGGTGCACCCGGCAGTGATCGAGGCCGCGGGGCTCGACAGCGAGCGCTACACCGGGTGGGCCTTCGGCATGGGGCCCGCGCGCATCGCGCAGCAGCGCCACGGCGTCCCCGACATCCGCAGCTTCTACGACTCCGACGTGCGGTTCCTCGAGCAGTTCACCACCCCGGGCGGGCGCGGCGCATGAACGTCTCGCACGAGTGGCTCCGCGCCTTCGTCCCGCACGGGCGGACGGCGGCCGAGATCGGCCGCCTCCTGAGCACGCACGTCGCGACGCTCGAGGGGACGACCGCGCTGCGCGCGGACCTCGCGCCGTTCGTCGTCGGGCAGGTGGTGCACACGGAGCGGATCCCGGAGACGCGCCTGTCGTTCAACCGCGTCGACGACGGCTCGGGGACGCTGCTGGAGGTGGTGTGCGGCGCGCCGAACGTGGAGCTGGGCGCCAAGTACCCGCTGGCACGCGTCGGCACGGTCGTCCCGGGCAAGGGCGGGATGGTGATCGAGCGTCGCAAGATCCGCGGCTTCACCTCGGCGGGGATGCTCTGCTCGGCGGCCGAGCTGGGGCTGGGCGCCGACGCCGACGGCATCCTGCGCCTCGACACCGAGGCGGCGCCGGGGACCGCGATCCTCGACGTGCTGCCGACGGGCGACGTGCGCCTGGAGCTCGACGTGCTCGCCAACCGCCCGGACCTGCTGTCGCAGCTCGGCGTGGCGCGCGAGGCGGCGGCGCTCACGGGCGCGCCGCTGCAGCTGCCGCCCGAGCTGCGCGACCTGCCCGCCGTGCCGGCCGCCGTGCGCGGCGCGCGCGAGGCGTCGGCGGGGGGCGTCACGATACGCATCGACGACGCGGACGGGTGCCCGCGGTTCACGGCGGCGGTGATCCGCGGCGTGACCGTGGGGCCGAGCCCGGAGTGGCTGGTGCAGCGCCTGGCCGGCATCGGCGCGCGCAGCATCAACAACGTCGTCGACGTGACGAACTACCTGCTGCACGGCCTCGGGCAGCCGGCGCACGCGTACGACCTCGCGACGCTGGCCGGCGCGACGCTGGTCGCGCGGCGCGCGCGCGCGGGCGAGGCGCTGACGACGCTCGACGGCCAGGCGCGCACGCTCGACGACGCGACGCTCGTGATCGCCGACGCCGAGCGCGCGCAGGGGATCGGCGGCGTGATGGGCGGACACGAGTCGGAAGTCACCGGGCGCACGCGCGACGTGCTGCTGGAGGCGGCCAACTTCGACCCGCGCGTGATCCGCACGGGGCGCCGCCGCGCCGGGCTGTCGACCGACGCGTCGTACCGCTTCGAGCGCGGCATCGACCGCGCGGCGACGCTGGAGCGGCTGCTGCAGGCGGCGGCGCTCATCGCCGCCGTCGCGGGCGGGCGCGTGGAGGCGGTGCTCGACGTCGGCGACGCGCCGCCGCCGCCCGCTCCCGTGCGACTGCGCGCGGCGCGCATCGCGCGCCTGCTCGGCGCCCCCGTGGCCGACGCGGACGTCGAGCGGCTGCTCGGCGCCATCGGCTTCGTGCTGACGCGCGAGGACGGCGGGTGGACGGTGCAGCCGCCGACGTGGCGGCAGGACGTGACGCGCGAGGTCGATCTGATCGAGGACGTCGCGCGCCTCGTCGGCTTCGACGCGCTCCCCGACGAGCTGCGCCCGTTCCGCGCCGGCGCCGTCCCCGACGACCCGCAGCACCTGACGACGCGCCGCGTGCGCGACGCGCTGGTCGCCGCCGGGCTGCTGGAGACCAAGCCGCTGCCCTTCGTGCGCGGCGACGACGCGACGCACGTGCGCGTCGGCAACCCGCTGGCGGACGACGAGCCGCACCTGCGCACGCGCGTGCTGGAGTCGCTCGCGCAGCGCGCCGAGTACAACCTGTCGCGCATGCAGGGGAACGTGCGGCTGTTCGAGGCGGGGGGCGTGTTCGCGCCCGGCGCCCACGGCCTTCCGGTGGAGCGGTGGCACGTCGCGGCGCTGGTGATGGGCGACCGCCGGCCGCCGCACTTCACCGAGCCCAAGCCGCCCGCGTTCGACGCGTGGGACGCGAAGGCGATCGCCGAGTCGGCCGCCGCGGCCGCGTTCCCGGGGGGCGCGGTGGCGCTCGTCCCGGCGCCCGACGAGTCGGGGCGCCTCTGGGAGGTGCGCGTCGGCGACGACGTGGTCGGCGAGGTGCGTCAGCTCACGCTCGACGCGCCGCCCTGGGCGTCGCCGGCGTTCGGCGTCGAGCTGTCGCTGTCGCCGGTGGACGCGACGCCCGTGGCCCCGGCCGGTCGCCGCGCCGAGGGCGCGCCGTCGCGGCCGGCCGCGCCGGCGCGCCCTC
>NZ_JARGEK010000292.1 GCF_029211165.1 Roseisolibacter sp. H3M3-2 | reverse complement strand
CACAGAACGACATGGCTACGATCCGACTTGCGCGCCGCGCGCAGCGCCTGCTCCGCCCACGCGCGCTCGCGCAGCGCGCGCAGCACGGCCGCGCCCGCCGTCGACTCCCCGGCGCCGAGCCCCGGGAGGGCGGTGAGCGCGATCGACACCGGGACGTGCATCCCCGCGCCGTCGACCACCTCCCCCTCGCCCTGCCACGCGCCGTCGCGCAGCGCGGCGGGCACCCCCTCGTCGAGCAGCCGATCGCGCGTCGCCGGGGGGAGCGCGGCCTGCAGCGCGCGCGCCGGCGGCGCCTCGTGGTCGGGGAGGCCGAGCAGCCGGCGCCCGGCGCGGTTCAGGTAGTCGAGCCGCCCGCTCGCGGCCACCACGGCCACCACGTCGGGGGTCGCCTCGACGGTCGCCACCAGGCGCGCCCGCTCGCTCTCGGCGCGGCGCTCGGCGGTGACGTCGCGGTACATGGCACGCGTCCCCACCACGCGCGGCGCGCCCCCGTGCCCCTCGGCCAGCACCGGCTCGGCGCGCCCGCGGCAGGCCACGCGGTCGGCGCCGCGCGCCAGCAGCACCGCCGCGAAGTCGGCGACGGTCTCCCCGGCCAGCAGGCGGAGGGTGGCGGCGCGGTAGGCGGCGCGGTGGTCGGGCGCGACCATGGCCGCCGGGTCGAGCGCGACGGCCTCCGCGCGCGTGTAGCCCAGCGCGCGCTCCCAGGCGCGGTTCACGTGCACGATGCGCCCCTGGGCGTCGCACGCGCACGCGAGCTCGGTCGCCGCGTCGAGCAGCCCGCCCAGCAGCGCCGCGTCGGGCGCGGGGTCGGGCGGCTGGGCGGGGACGGCCATCGGCGGCGGGTGGGGCGGGTTCCGGGGGGCGCACGCGTGCGGGCGCCGCTGCTCCCGAGGACGAGCGACAGCCCCATCCGTTTCGCCGCCGCTACCCCGCCCGCGGGAGCACCAGCGTGAAGGTCGAGCCGACCCCGGGCGCGCTCTCGACCGTCAGCTCGCCGCCCATCGCGCGGGCCAGCTCGCGGCTGATCGCCAGCCCGAGCCCGACCCCCTGCTGGCTGTCGCGCGTGAGGTGGCGGTCCACCTGCACGAACGGCTCGAAGATGTGCGCCAGCCGGTCGGCGGGGATCCCGCGCCCGCTGTCGCGCACGCGCACCGCGGCCGTCGCGCCGCCGTCCGCGTCGCAGCTCACCTCGATGCGCCCGCCGGCGTCGGTGAACTTCACCGCGTTGGTCAGGAGGTTGGTCAGCACCTGCTCCAGCCGCTCGGCGTCGGCGCGCACCACCGGCGGCGCGTCGGGGAGGCGCAGCGCGTACTCGAGCCCCTTGGCGCGCAGCTGCGGCGCGACCATCGCCTCCAGCCCCGCCAGCAGCGCGCCGAGCGGCACCTCCTCGACGCGCACCTCGACCTGCCCCGCCTCGACGCGCGCGAAGTTCAGCACGTCGTTGACGAGCGACATCAGCACGGTGGCGCCGCGGCGGATGCGCGTCAGGTCCTCGCGCTGCTCGTCGGTGACGGCGCCGCGCACCCCCAGCGCCAGCAGCTCGGTGTAGCCGGCGATGGCGTTGAGCGGCGTGCGCAGCTCGTGGCTCATCGTCGACAGGAACTGGCTCTTGGCGCGGTTGGCCGCCTCGGCCTCGGCGCGGGCGCGCTCGGCCTCGCGGTACAGGCGCGCGTTGTCCACCGCCACCGCCGCGCGCCCCGCGAGGTCCTCGGCCAGCGCGCGGTCCGCCTCGGTGAAGCGGCGGCGCCCGTCGGCGGTGCCCAGCGTCAGCGCGCCGAGCGTGACGCCGCGCGCGACGAGCGGCACGACGATGATCGACCCGAGGCGCAGCGCGCGCAGCAGCGCGAGGTGCTCGGCGTCGCGCGCGCCGCCCGCCAGCATCGCGTCGGTCAGCTCGGGGACGAAGAGCGTCGCGCGGTCGCGCAGCACCGCCGCCATCCCGACCTCGGCGCCCCAGTCGGTCGGGTAGCGCGCCGCCAGGCGCTCGGCGAGCGCCAGCTGCGCCGGGTCCTCGTGCACCATCGCCAGCCGCTCCACGCGCGGCGGCCAGACGGGGTGCGTCGGGTCCTCCACCACGTCCACCGCGCACAGCGCGCCGAGGCGCGGCACGGCGGCGCGGGCCACGGCGCGCAGCGTCTCCTCGTACGCCAGCGAGGCGCCGAGCAGCCGCGTGGCCTCGACCAGGAACTCGGACGTCTGCCGCGCGCGCCGGCGCTCGGTGACGTTCTCGAAGAAGATCGTGAGCCCGCCGGCCGCCGGGTACAGGCGCGCCTCGATCCACCCGCCGAGCACCGGCGAGTCGGCCTCCAGCGTCTCGGCCTCGCGCGTGCGCAGCACGCGCCGCGCGGCGCGGAAGATCACCCCGTGCTCCGCGCCCGGGATCGCCTCCACCACACGCCGGCCGAGCAGCGCGTCGGCGGGGTGGCCGAGCATCTCGGCGGCGCGCGCGTTCACGAAGGTGAAGGCCATGTCGCCGTCGAGCCCCACGAACGCGTCGCGCACCGACGCGACGATCCCGCCCGCGAACTCGCGCGCGCCGCGCTCGGCCTCGAACGCCCGCGCGCGACCCAGCGCCAGCGCGCACTGCTCGCCAATCGTCGCCAGGAAGGTGCGCGTCGCGTCGTCGAACGCGCGCGGCGTGCGGAAGCTGGCGCTGAACGCCGCCGCCGCCTCGCCGTCGACGACGATCGGGATCGCCACGAAGGCCTCGAAGGGCAGCCCCGTGGTGGCGGCGGCGCTCTCGGGGTAGCGCGCCTCCCAGTCGCGGCGCGACGTGAGCCAGCGCGGCTCGCGCGCCAGCACCGCGTCGGAGAGCGGGCGCCCGGCGTGCAGCGGGAAGCGGCGGTAGGCGTCGACCATCGTGTCGGGGTAGCCGACCGCGCGCGCGATCTCGAGCTCCGGGCCGTCCGGCCCGTCGCGCCGCAGCGCCAGCGTCCCGGCGTCGGCGCCGAGCGCGGCCAGCCCCTCCTCCAGGATCGCGTCGGCGACCTCGCCCGGGGTGGCGGCGCGCGCGAGCCGCGTCGACACCGCGAGGAGGCGCCGCGCGCGGTCCCCCGACGCCTCGGCCACCTCGCGCGCCTCCTCCGCCTCGGTCGCGGTCTCCTGCAGCCGCTCCGACGCGTGCTCCAGCTCCTCGGCCACCTGCTGCGCGTTCTCCGCCTGCACCTCCAGCTCGACCGCCTGCTCCTGCAGCTGGAGGGCCCGCTCCTCGGCGGTCGCCTGCGCCCGCGCGCGGGTGGACGCCAGCCAGCCGAGGGCGCTCGAGACGGTCAGGAAGGCGGTGAAGGACAGCGCCGTCCCGACGTCGGGGGGCTGCAGCCGCCACAGCGGGGGGATGACGAGCAGGTCGACGAAGACGATCGAGGCGACGGCGGCGGCGACCGCGGCGCGCATCCCCGTCCGCCACGCCGCCACGAGGACCGCGCCCCAGAAGAAGACGAACACCGCGCGCGTGATCAGCGGCGCGAGCGCGGCGGTGCAGGCGGCGGCCAGCAGCCACGCGCCCAGCGTCCACCACGCGTCGCGTGACGGCGCGCGGGGGGCGCGGGGGACCGGGGGGCGGGCGGTCATGGACGGGTGACGGGCGCGGGACCGCGGTGGAAACAAACCGGTGGGCGCCGCCCGGCAACCGCCGGCCGCTCAGGGCGCCTCAGGGCGCCGCGCCCGGGGGGAGCAGCACCTCGAACGTCGACCCGGCCCCGACCGCGCTCGCCACCCGCAGGTCTCCGCCCATGGCGCGGACGAGGTCGCGGCTGATCGCCAGTCCCAGCCCGGTGCCGTCGTGGGTGCGGGTCAGCCCGCCGCGCACCTGCACGAACGGCTCGAAGATTCGCTCCAGCTGGTCGGCGGGGATCCCGATGCCGGTGTCCTCGACGACGAACGCGGTGCGCCCGCCGCGCGCCTCGACGCGCAGCGCGACGCGCCCCCCCGGCTCGGTGAACTTGACCGCGTTGGAGAGCAGGTTGAGCAGCACCTGCCGCAGGCGCTCGACGTCGGCGCGCACCACCGTGCCGTCGGCGGGCGGCGCGACGGCGAGCGACAGCCCGCGCGCGGCCGCCAGCGGCGCCACGAACGCCTCGACCGACTGCACCACGTCGCGCGCGGGCACGTCGGCGATGTCGTAGTGCAGGGTGCCGCTCTCCAGCCGCGCGAACGTCAGCAGGTCGTTGATCAGCCCGAGCAGGTGGCGCTCGCTGCGCCGGATGCGCGCGAGGTCGTCGCGCTGCGCGTCGGTCACGGGGCCGCGGATCCCCAGCTCCAGCAGCTCGGCGTAGCCGCCGATCGCGTTCAGCGGCGTGCGCAGCTCGTGCGACATCACGGCGAGGAAGTCGCTCTTGGCGCGGTTCGCCCCCTCGGCGTCGGCGCGGGCGCGCTCGGAGTCGGCGAGCGCCTGCTCGCGCTCCCGCTCGGCCAGGCGCGCCGCGGTGCGGTCCATCAGCGTGCCCGTGACGCGCACCGGGCGGCGCGCGCCGTCCTCCGCCTCGGCGAACTCGGTGCGCGCGAGCGCCGACGCCCACCGCTCGCTGCCGTCGGGGCGCAGCACGCGGAACTCGAGCGACGGGCGCGTGGGCGTCGCCGGGTCGATCGCGTCGGCCAGCCCGGCCCACACCGCCGCGCGGTCGTCGGGGTGCACCGCGTCGGCCAGGAAGCGGTCGAGCGGGACGCGCGGCCCGTCGGGCGGGAGGCCGATCAGCTCGCGCGAGCGCGCGTCGGCGTCGAACAGCCCGGTGGCGGGGTCCCACGTCCACATCCCGAGCGCCGCGATGTCGAGGGCGAGCCGGAGCGCCGTCTCGCGCTCGCGCAGCGTGGCCTCGGCGGCGTGGCGCGCCGTCTGGTCCTGCACGAACGCGACGACCCCCTCGACGCGGCGCGCGCCCCCCTCGGCGGCGAGCAGCGGCTGGTACACGAAGTCGACGACGTGCTCCTCGGGCACGCCGTCGCCGTCGCGGTCCCACCGCGCGCGCACGCCGGCGCCGCTCACGCGCTCCCCCGTCGCGAACACGCGCTCGAGCAACGTGATGAACGACGACTCCAGCTCGGGGAGCACCTCGCGCACCGGGCGCCCGACCACGGGGCGCCCGCCGACGGCGCGCACGTACGCCTCGCTGGCCGCCTCGAACACCAGGTCGGGGCCGGCCAGGTACGCGGCGGCCCCGGGGAACTGCGAGAGCACGCGCGACAGCCGGTCGCGCGTCGAGCGCTCCGCCTCGTACAGGCGCGCGCGCTCCAGCGCCAGCGCGGCCTGGTGCCCGAGCGCGCGCAGGAAGGCGCGCTCCTCCCACGACGGGAGCCGCCGCTCGCGCCACGCCAGCGCCCACCCGCCGAGCGCACGGTCCCCGGCGTGAATGGGGACCATGATCGCGCTCTCGAGGCGCGGCGCCGGGCCGCCCCACCGCTCGACCCGCTCGGCGGCGCTGGCGTAGTGCACGACCTCGCGCGTGCGCACCGCCTCGGCCATCGGGTCCGTGGCGTCGAGGCGGAGCCCGTCCCACCGCGCGACCACCGCGTGGGGGACGTTGACCGCGTAGTTCGCGGCCAGCACCTGGCCGCCGGCGTCGAGCACCGCGAGGTTGCCGGCGTCGGCGCCGAGCGCGCGCACGCCCGCGTCGACGACGATGCGCGTGATCGCCTCGGTGGTCAGCGCCTGCGACAGCGCGGCCGTCACCGCCTGCAGCTGCGCGGTGCGGTCGGCGGAGCGCTCGGCGGCGGTGCGCGCCTGGTGCTCGGCGGCGTACGCGGCGGCGCGCTGCAGCGCCTGCGCGCACTGGCGGCCGAGGGCGATCATCAGCTCGGTGTCGGCCGCCACGACGGCGCCGGTGGCCGCGAACGACAGCCCGAGCGCGCCGAGCGTCCGCCCCGCGACGGGGAGCGGGACGGTGACCGAACTCGCGAACTGCACCGGGGCGGCGCGCAGCGCCGGGAAGCGCGCGTCGCGCTCCTCGGACGAGCCGACGACGACGGGCGCGCCGGAGAGCGCGGCGACGCCGAGCGGCGTGTCGGGGGTGAGCGGGATCTTCCGCCAGAGCGCGAGGGTGGCCTCGGAGAAGCCGGCGGCGTGGGCGACGGTCATCGCGTCCTCGCCGGGCGCGTGCAGCGCGAGCACGCCCGCCTGCGCGCCGAGCGCCTGCATCGCCTGCTCGACGATCACGCGCGCCACCTCGGCCGGGGAGAGCGGCGGGACGAGGGCGGCGGTGACACCCTGCAGGCGCGTGGTCCGGGCGACCGCGCGCGCGGCGTCGGCCCGCGCCGACTCGGCGTCGGCGCGGTGGCGGTCGCGCTCCGCCGCCAGCTCGTCGCGCCGCAGCGCGCCGCCGAGCACCGACA
>NZ_JARGEK010000291.1 GCF_029211165.1 Roseisolibacter sp. H3M3-2 | reverse complement strand
CGCGGCGGCGGTCGGTGCGCGTGCGCGGCGCCGCCGGGTCGAGGATCGCGAGCAGCCGCCCCTCGAACTCCGAGCGGCGCGCCGGCGTCGGCGCGGGCCCGGCGTGCGACGCCTCGCCGAGCGTGCGCACGAGGTCGAGCAGGTCGTCGGCGTACGCCGCGGCGGGGACGCCGCCGGCGGCGAGCACCAGGTCGTCGCACGCGCGCTCGCGCTCCGCGCGCAGGCGGCGCCCGGCCAGCACGACGAGCGGGTTGAACCAGAACAGCGCGGTCGCGAGCTGCGCCAGCACCTGCGTCAGCGCGTCGAGCCGCTCGACGTGCGCCAGCTCGTGCAGCAGCACGGCGCGGCGGCGCTCCTCGCTCCACTCCGCGGCGTCGGCCGGCAGCAGCACGACGGGGTAGACGACGCCCCACGTCACCGGCACCGTGCCGGTGCGCGCCACGTACAGCGACACCGGGCGGCGGATGCCGAGGTCGCGCGCGAGGCGCTGCAGCGGCATCACCCACGCCGGGTCGTCGGCCGGCCGCGCGCGGCGGACGAGGCGCGCGAGCCCGAACGTGCCGAGCGCGAGGCGGAGGAGCACGACGAGGACGCCGGCCGCCCACACCGCGAACGCGACGAGCAGCCAGGGTGGGGTCGTCGGTGGGGCGACATCCGATACGGCGAGATCCGGTACCGCGAGATCCGATACGGCGAGATCCGATGCCGCGAGTTCCGATGCCGCGAGTTCCGATACGGCGGGGGTGGGTGGGGCGACGGGCGCGGCGGCGGGCGGTACCGCGGGAGCGGGGTCGCGCAGCGCGGCGGCGGCGCGCGTGAGCGCGGGGGGCACCACCTCCGCGCGCCACGCGGGGACCACGCGGCCGAGCAGCGGGAGCGCGAGCACCGCGACGACGGCGGCGCTCCACACGAGGTGGCGGGTGGCGGCGGCGGCGCGGCGCATCCCCCACGTCGTGACCGCGCCCGCGACGGCCAGGAGCAGCGTCCCCTTGAGCGTCGCGTCGGCGAGCGCGGGGAGCCAGTCGGCGGCCAGGGCGGCGACGCGCTCGGCCAGCTGCGCGGTGGCGGCGGTCATGTCAGCGCCCCTCCCGCTTCCGCTGCTCGATCAGCTTCGACAGCCGCTCGATCTCGTCGCCCGACAGCTTGCGCTCGGCGCCGTCGAGCAGCGCCGCCATCGCGTCCTCGACCGAGCCGTCGAAGAAGGTGCGCAGCAGGTGCCTGACCGCCGACTTCTGCGCCGTCGTGCGCGCGACCGTCGGGGTGAAGACGTAGCGCGGGCCGTCCTCGTGGTGGCGCGCGTGCCCCTTCTCCTCGAGGATGCGCAGCATGGCGCGCACGGCCGAGTAGCTCGGCGGCTCGGGGAGGCGCTCCTGCACCTCGGCGGCGGTCGCTTCGCCCAGCTGGTAGAGCACGTCCATGATCTGCCGCTCCCGTCGGGAGAGGCGGCTGCTGAGCGCGTCGGCCATGAGTCCGGAGCAGGGGGGGGGTGCTGCTAAACTTCTAGCACCATGCTGGTTTTTTAGCAATAGCGGCGTGCGGCTGCTGGAACGCACTGCGGGCTGCGGGCGGCGGATCGAAACCCGCCGCCCGCAGCCCGCAGCCTCCCGTCTCTCAGGGCCGCGCCGCCGCGATCACGTCCACCCCGCCCGCCATCTGCCCCACGTCCGCGCTCGCCACGCGCTGCCGCGTCGCCAGGTCGATCACCTCGAGCGTGCCGGGCTCCGACCCCACCCCCTCGACCGAGACGAACGCGTACCGGTCGTCCGGCGAGACCGCGACGCCGTGGACCACGCGCCGCAGCGTCGGGATGCGCGCCAGCTCCTTGCCGCTCGCGGCGTCGAACACCGACACCGAGCGCCCGCGCTTGTTGGTGGCGACCAGGAGCTTCGCGTCGCGCGTGATCGCGAGGTTGTAGACGCCGTCGCCGGCGGCGATGCGGCGCTTGAGCGCCCACGTCGCGGCGTCGACCTCGACGATCTCGCTCGTCTTGTTGCACGCGACGTACACCGAGCGCCCGTCGGGCGTCGGCTGCGCCCACGTCGGGGAGCACACCGTCTCGCCGGCCTTGGGGGCGTCCATCCCGTGGCCGCCCATGTCGTGGCCCGCATGCGCGCCACGCCGCACCATCGGCGCGCCGGGCATCCCCTGCTCCTTCCCCTTGGTGAGCAGGAAGTGGCGCGACACGGCGAGCGTGCGGGTGTCGATCTCGACGAGCAGGTCGTCCATCATGCACGCCGAGTAGTGGCGCGACCCGTCGGCGGTGAGGCGCGAGCCGTGCGGCATCGCGCACGTCGGGATGCGCGCGATCTCGACCAGCTCCTCGCCGCCGCCGGCCGACGTCGCGAGGCCGACGACGCTCACGCTCGACGGCACCATCTCGCCGTGCAGGTTGAAGTTCACGACGTACGCCGCGGCGCCGTCGGGGCTCACCTGCAGCGTGGCCGGGAAGAGCCCGAGCTCGACGCGCCCCAGCGTCTCCCCCGTCGCCGCGTCGAAGCGCCAGAGCGAGCCGTAGGGCGCGCCGTGCGCGGTCGACACGAAGTACGAGCGGCCGTCGGGGGCGAACGCCAGCCCGTGCGGGCCGTCGGGGTCCATCGGGTTGAGGCCGACGGTGCGCGACGTCTCGACCTTCGCCGCCGGCGTCCCGCCGGCCCCGAGCCTCGGGCCGAAGCGCACGACCGCGATCTGGTCGGTCGCCTCGCTCGCCACGAGGACCGTGTACTCCTGCGCCGCCGCCGGCCCCGCCGCCGCGCACAGCGCGAGGGCGAGGGCCGGCGCCAGCGGACCGCGTGCGCTCACTGCATCACCTTCGGCTTGGGCGCCTTGGACGGCTCCATGCGCACGATCCACAGCCCGTTGTACATGTCGTTGACGTAGGCGAGGCCGTCGCGCACCACGACGCCCCACGTCATCGGCGTGTTCTTCACGCGCCCCGCCGGGTCGGCGGTGTGCACGTGCACCATCTCGCGCGCCTGCGCGCGCAGGTCGCCGCGCAGCTCGCCCGACACGTCGAAGGCGCGGAAGCCGCCGTTGTACGCGCCCATGTAGAGCGTGTCGCCGGCCACCCACACGTTGTGCACGCCGCCCATCTCGGGCTCGTACCAGGCGACGCTCTTCGGGTTCTGCATGTCGGACACGTCGATCACCTGCAGGCGGCCGTACGCGCGCCCGCCGGCCGCCGAGTTCGCCGGCGCCCCCTTCACCCCCTCGGAGGGGAAGACCTCGTCGGCGATGAAGACGTAGTTCTTGTGGCGCCACGCGGTGTGCGTGCCGCGGATGAAGCCCGGGCCGCCCGCCGCCTCGACCTGCCGGTACATGTCGTTCAGGTCGTACTTGAACTGGCTGACCAGCACCGGGTTGGACGGCGAGCCCCCCTTCACGCCGTTGCCGACGTCGAGGATCACGAGCCCGTCGTTCCAGTAGCTGGCGTACAGCAGCCCGTCCTGCACGTCGATGTCGTGCAGCGAGCGCCCGGCGTCGCCGGCGAAGTCGGGGCGCGGCGTCTTCCACGTCGCGACCTCCTTCGGCTTGCTCGGGTCGTTCAGGTCGATCACGTGCAGCGCGCCCGTGCCGTCGTTCGTGAGGTACACGTGCGTGCCGTGCTTCGGCTGCGTGTACACGAACGCCGAGTGCACGCCGGCGGTCACCGTCTCGGTGTACTCCGACAGCACCTTCGGGTGGCGCGGGTCC
Source organism: Roseisolibacter sp. H3M3-2 (assembly GCF_029211165.1). Taxonomy (GTDB): domain Bacteria; phylum Gemmatimonadota; class Gemmatimonadetes; order Gemmatimonadales; family Gemmatimonadaceae; genus Roseisolibacter. The sequence goes on along the minus strand of NZ_JARGEK010000291.1, from coordinate 2,710 downwards.
TCGAGCGAGGCGACGACGATCCCGTTGCGGCGGTCGCTGGCGCCCTCGCGCGTGAAGACGAGGTGCTTGCCGTCCTTGGTGGTCATCACGTCGTTCACGCGGCGCGTGTTCGACACGATGGAGTCGGTCACCGTCGGCGCGGCCGGGTTCGAGATGTCGATGGCGTACATCACGTCGCCGCCGCCGCCCGAGCCGAGGTAGGCCACCTGCTCGGTCGGGTGGAGCCACACCTCCTCGGTGTTGAAGCGCTCGCGCGGCAGGCGGCCGACGATCGTCGCCGGGCGGCGCACGTCGCGCGCGGCCAGCGTCACGACGGCCGTCGCGCTGCGGTCGCCGAGCGACGCGGTGACCGTGTACGGGCGCGCCTCGTAGCCGACGAAGGCGCCGTCGGGGTCGATCTGCCCCTGCCCGGGGCTGAAGCTCCACGTCGGCGTGACGCCGGGGATCGCGCGCCCCTGCGCGTCCTTGGCGACGGCCCTGAAGCGCAGCACGTCGCCGGTGCGCCACCCGGCCGCGGGCGCGGTCCCGGGGCTCACCTCGACCGACGCGACGCGCGTCGCGACCACCGTCACCGGGACGGTCGCCTTCGCGCTCCCCGCCTCGGCGGTCAGCACGGCGCGCCCGGGGGCCGCCGCGACGACGATGCCGTCGCGCACCGACACCACGCCGGGCGCGCTGCTCGTCCAGCGCACGCGGTCCTCGCGGCGGTCGGCCTGCGCCGAGTAGGCGGTGGCGGTGGGCGCCACGCGCTGCCCGACCACGAGCGTCGCGGGGAGCCCCTCGACCGCCACGCGCGCGGCGGCGCTGGGGACCATCCGCACCCCGACGCGCTCGACGAACGGGCGCGTGCCCGGGACGACGGCGACGGCGGCCACCGGGAGCATCCCGGTCGCGCCGGCGCGCACGAGCCCCGTGGTGTCGACGGCCCCCTCGAACCACCCGCCCGCCTGCTGGAAGCGCACGCGCACGCCGGGGACCTCGTTCCCCTGCGCGTCGAGGGCGCGGCCGGTGAGCCGGAGGGTGTCCATCGCCGCGACCACGGGGTCGCTCGGCGACACGACGATGCGCGCCACCGGGGACGGCGCGGCGGCGGGGGACTGGGCGGGCTGCTGGAGCAGCCCGAGGAGGGCGAGGGCGGGTACGGGCATGGGCGGGGCGCGTGAGCGGACGGCGCGCGCCACCCGGCGGGCGGGGGCGCGCGACGGAACCCCGCAAACTGCGGCGCCCCCGGACCCCCGACCAGAGGGCCCGGCGACGCCGCGGCGGGCTTCACGACTCCCTTACCCCGTCCCGCGACGAACGGTCGCGCCCCGAACGGTCGCGCCGCCGCAGCAGCAGCCCCACCCCCGCCGCCGCCAGCCCGGCGGTCGCCGCCCCGCGCCCCGGCGCGCCCGCGCGCGTCCCGCCGGCGTCGGCGACCCGCGCCGTGGTGGCCACGCGCAGCATCGCGTCCACGTCGGCGGCGGTGATCGCGCGGGGGACCGACCAGCGCCCGTTCTCGCGCGAGTCGATGGGGACGCGCACCCCCGCGACGTCGCCGCGCCGGTCGAGCGCCACCAGCGCCGTCGCGGTGACCGTCGCCCCCTCGCGCATCGTCATCACCAGCACCCACCCCTCCCCCGCCGGCAGCGCGCCGCGGACGGCGAAGGTGCCGGCGGCGCCGACCGGGCGCGCCTCCAGCCGCACGGTGCGGCGGGCCCCGTCCACCATCCCGACCGCCTCGGCCTGCAGCGGGAACGCGGTGGGGTCGCCATGATGGTAGAGGCGCACCACCGCCAGCGCCCCGCGCGTGGACTCCTGGTGCGGGTTGGCGGGGAGCTCCACCGAGATCCACGGCGGCCCGGCGAGGGCGGGGCGCGGGGCGGCGAGCAGCACGAGGGCGGCGGCGGCGGCGATCGACCGGACCAGCATGGAGACGCTCCTGAGGAAGTTGCCCGTGTGATGCCGCCGCCGGCCGGGCTGCGCACACGCGATCCTTCTCGGCGTCGGTGTAAACGCGGGGCGCGCGGCCGGCATCCCACTCGCGGACCCGATGACTTCCCCTGGTGACGACGGCCACCCCCGAGCGCGCGCCCGTGACCGCCGGTGACGGCGCGGCGGACTTCGCCGCCCTGTACCGGGCGCACGTCGGGCGCGTGTACGCGCTCTGCCTGCGCATGACCGGCGACGCCGCGGCGGCGACCGAGCTGACGCAGGACGTGTTCGTGCGCGCGTGGGAGCGGCTGGCGACCTTCCGCGGCGAGAGCGCGGTCGGCACCTGGCTGCACCGGCTGGCGGTGAACGTGGTGCTGGAGCGGCTGCGCGCCGACCGGCGGCGGCTGGCGCGCGTCGAGCCGGCGGGCGACTGGCTCGACGACTGCGCCGCGCCCTCGCCGCGCGACGCGGTGCTGGAGCGCGTGGACCTCGACGCCGCGCTCCCGCGCCTCGCCCCGGGCGCCCGGCTGGTGTTCGTGCTGCACGACGTCGAGGGGTACGCGCACGACGAGATCGCGCGCCTCACCGGGCTCGCCCCGGGGACGGTGCGCACGCAGCTGCACCGGGCCCGCAAGCACCTCTCGAAGCTGCTCCGCGACTGACATGACGCCCCCCACGCCCCCCTGCCCCGACGCGGCGGCGCTGCACGACTGGCGCGTCGGCCGCCTCGGCGCCGACGCGCTCGACGCGGCGGCGCGCCACGTCGACGGCTGCGCCGCGTGCGCCGCCGAGGCGG
>NZ_JARGEK010000290.1 GCF_029211165.1 Roseisolibacter sp. H3M3-2 | reverse complement strand
CGGCGCGCGGGCCGCGGCGTCCGCGCGCCGCCGTCGCGCCGCGCCCCGGGCTCGAGCCGCCCGTCCCGCCCCGCCGCGCCTTCCTGTCGTCGCTCCTCGTGCCGGGGCTCGGCCAGGCGCGCCTCGACCGCCCGTCCGCCGGCGCGCTGTTCGTCGCGGTCGAGGTGGTGGCGATCGCGATGGCGTCCAAGTCGCTCTACGACCTGCGCGCCGCCAAGGCGTTCCGCGCCGACAGCATCCCGCTCGCGTTCCCGGTCGACACGGCCACGGGCCTTCCGACGGACACGCCGACGCGCGGCGAGGGGCCCTTCCCGGACGACCTGGTGCGCTCGCGGCGCGTGCACCTCGAGGACTGGCTGGCGGTGATCGCGTTCAACCACCTCATCGCCGGCGCGGAGGCGTTCGTCGCCGCCAACCTGTGGGACCTGCCGGGGCAGGTCGGCGCGCAGCGCAGCCGCCACGGCACCGGCGTCTCCCTCCGCTTCCGCTGGTGACCGCGCTGCCGCCCGACGCGCACGACCCCGCGGCCCCGATCGGCGTCTTCGACTCGGGGATCGGCGGGCTCACCGTGGCGCGCGAGATCATGCGCCAGCTGCCGCACGAGTCGATCGTCTACTTCGGCGACACGGCGCGCGTCCCCTACGGGCCCAAGAGCCCCGAGACGGTGCGGCGCTACAGCCGCGAGATCGCCGAGTTCCTGCGGCAGCAGGGGGTGAAGGCGATCGTCGTCGCCTGCAACACGGCCACCGCGCACGCGCTCCCGACGCTGCGCGCCGAGCAGACGATCCCCGTCGTCGGCGTCGTCGAGCCGGGCGCGCGCGCCGCCGTGCGGGCCACCCGCGGCGCCGCCATCGGCGTGATCGGCACGGTCGGCACGATCGCGTCGGGCGCCTACGACCGCGCGATCCGCGCGCTGCGCCCCGACGCCGAGGTGCTCGGCACCGCCTGCCCGCTGTTCGTGCCGCTGGTCGAGGAAGGCTGGCTGTCGCACGAGGCCACGCGCCTCGTCGCGCACGAGTACCTCGACCCGCTGCGCGACCGCCACGTCGACACGCTGGTCCTCGGCTGCACGCACTACCCGCTGCTCAAGGGGGTGGTCGGCGAGGTCGTCGGGCGCGCCGTCCGCCTCATCGACAGCGCGGAGGAGACGGCCGCCGAGACGGGGCGCGTGCTCGCCGAGCGCGGGCTCTCGGCGCCGGCCGGGAGCGCGCCGCGCCACCGCTTCGTGGCCAGCGACGCCCCCGACCACTTCTCACGGATGGCGCAGCGCTTCCTCGGGACGCCGCTCGAGCGCGTCGAGACGGTCACCCTCGGCTGACCCGTCCCACCGGCAGAGCGCGATCTCGCGCGCGTCGACCCGCAGGTAGGTCGGCGCGTCGAGCCACGAGCCCGCGTTGGCGTACACGCCGCCCGTGCGCGCCCGCTCGATCCCGGCGACGTGAGAGTGGCCGAGCACGAACAGCTCGAGGTCGGGCTCCGCCTCGAGGCGTGCGATCCCCGCGCGCCGGATCCCGAGCCCGTCGTCGCGCGGGCGGTACGTGCGGCTCGCCTGCGAGCTCCCCGTGGCCAGCCGGCTCGCCGCGTCGACCGGGAGCATGCGGTACGCCGCCTTGGACAGCGGGTGGCGCAGCACGGGGCGGATCGCGCGGTAGCCGCGGTCCTCCTTCCCGCGCAGCCCGTCGCCGTGCTCGACGCGGGCGCGCCAGCCGGCCAGCTCGCCCAGCCACGGCCCGAAGTGGTAGGTGACGCCCACGTCCTCGCGCAGCACGTCGCCCCCCCAGCAGTCGTGGTTCCCGGCGATCCAGGTCACGGGCACCCCCGCGTCCACGACGTCCGCGATCGCCGCGAGCACCCGGAAGCCCGTGCGCGGGATGGCCGTGCGCCACTCGAACCAGAAGTCGAACAGGTCGCCGTCGATCAGCAGGGCGCCGGCGCGTCCGGGCAGCGAGCGCAGGAACGCGACGAGGGCCCGCTCGGTCTCGCGCGGCGCTACGCCGAGGTGGACGTCGGCGATGACGAAGGTCGGGGCGGGGAGCACGGGCCAAGTCTAGCCCCGCCCCGGGCGGCGACAAAGTCGCGCCGCGGCCGCTCGGGTGGACAGCGCCCCCCCGGGCCGGCCATCTTGCCCCCGTGAGCCGCCCCCACGTGACCGAGCTGCGCGTCCGCTACGCCGAAACCGACCAGATGGGGGTGGTGTACCACGCCAACTACCTCGCATGGTGCGAGGTGGGCCGCACGGAGTGGATCCGCGCCGCCGGGATGAGCTACCGCGACATGGAGGCGCAGGGCGTGGGGCTGGCCGTCAGCGACCTCCAGATGCGGTTCCACGGCGCGGCGCGCTACGACGACGTCGTGCGCGTCGAGACGCGCTGCACCGAGGTGCGCTCGCGCCTCGTGAGCTTCGACTACGTCGTCAGCCGCGCGGCCGACGGCGCGCGCCTCGTGAGCGCGAGTACTCGCCTGGTCGCGATCGCCGGCGACGGCCGACCGGCGTCCATCCCGCCCGCGGTGCGCGAGCTGCTCGAGCGCGCCGTCGCCCCGGAGGCCCCGTGACGCGCTGGTCCCTCGCTGCGCCGCTCGCCGCGCTCGCGCTCACGGCCGCCGGGTGCGCGCCGCTCGTCCGCCCGCGCGCCGGCGCGCCCACGCCTGAGGTCGCGCTCCCGCGCACCGCGCTCGCGCCCACGCCGCAGCGGCTCGTGTTCCGCTGGCGCTACGACGAGGCCGAGGGGTTCAGCGCCCGCGGCGAGGGCGTCGCGCGCCTCGCCCCGCCCGACTCGGGGCGGCTCGACTTCTTCGTCGACGGCGGCATGGGCGGCGGCTACGCGGTGCTCATCGGCGACCGCGTGAGCGCGCCCGGCGGCGACATGATCCGCCGCCTCATCCCCCCGGCGCCGCTGCTCTGGGCCGCGCTCGGCCGCCTCGCGCTCCCCGCCGCCTCCGACACCACCGTGCGGTCGTCGGGCGACACCGTGCGCGCCGACGTCGGGCGCGGGCCGACGTGGCGCGTCACCTACGTCGCCGGCCGCCTGCGACGGATCGAGCGGATCGACGGCGGCCGCATCCAGGAGTGGGTGCAGCGCGACTCGAGCGCGGTACGCTACCGCCACGAGGGCGAGCGCCGCGCGCTCTCGCTCGACGTGCAACGGACGGAGACCGTCGATGCCTTCCCCGCGTCCATCTGGCCGCGCTGAGCCCGTGCCGACGTCGCGCCGCGCGTTCCTCGCCGCCGGCGCGGCCGCGCTGCTCGGCGGCTGCCGCTTCTCGCCGTACCGGTTCCAGGGCGGCGGGCTCCCGGGCAACATCAAGAGCATGGCGGTGCTCCCGTTCGAGAACGAGACCCCCGTCCCCGAGCTGCAGCGCGAGCTGTTCGAGGCGATGCGCCGCGAGCTGCAGAACCGGCTCAACCTGCGCGACGCGTCGGAGAACCGCGCCGACGCGATCGTCCGCGGCACGATCGTGAAGTACGAGATCGACGTGCCCATCGGCTTCAGCGCCGACCCGACGCAGGCCACCACCGCGCGGCGCCAGCTGCAGCTCGTCGTCGACGTCGCGATCGTCGACCAGGCCAGCGGCCGCACGCTCTGGGAGAAGAAGGGGCTCACCGCCAAGGGCGAGTACGCCGAGCAGAACGAGGCCGCCGGACGACGCCAGGCGATCCAGGAGGTCATCGCGGACATCATCGAGGGGGCGACCTCGCAGTGGTGACCGCGCCCGACGCGCTCGACCCCGCGCGCAAGGTCATGGGGTGGGACGAGGCGCGCGCGTGGCGCGCCGGCGTGCGCGGGCGGCTCGTCTTCACGAACGGCGTCTTCGACCTGCTGCACCCGGGCCACGTCGACGTGCTCGTGGGCGCGCGGCGGCAGGGCGACGCGCTCGTGGTCGGGCTGAACGCCGACGCCTCGGTGCGGCGGCTGAAGGGCCCCGAGCGCCCGGTGCGCAGCGAGGCCGAGCGCGCCTACGTGCTGGCCGCCCTCGGCGTCGTGGACGCCGTCGTCGTGTTCGGCGAGGACACCCCGCTCGAGCTGGTGCGCTGGCTCGGGCCCGACGTGATCGTGAAGGGCGGCGACTACCGCGAGGACACCATCGTCGGCGCGCCCGAGGTCCGCGCGCGCGGCGGCGACGTCGTGGTCATCCCGCTCACGCCCGGCCAGTCCACCACCTCCATCATCGAGAAGCTCCGTGGCGGCACCCGCTGACCTTCCGCGCGCCGCCGACGCGATGCGCGCCGTCTCCCTCGAGCGCGGCGTCGCCGAGTACGCCGAGGGCTCGTGCCTCGTCGCGTTCGGCAAGACGCGCGTCCTCTGCACCGCGAGCGTGGAGGCCGGCGTCCCCGGCTGGCGCAAGGGCTCGGGGCAGGGGTGGCTCACCGCCGAGTACGCGATGCTGCCGCGCGCGACCAAGACGCGCACCCAGCGCGAGCGGTCGCAGATCGGCGGGCGCACGCAGGAGATCCAGCGCCTCATCGGGCGCTCGGTGCGCGCGATGCTCGACGACTTCCGCTTCGGCGAGGTGACGGTGCGCGTCGACTGCGACGTGCTGCAGGCCGACGGCGGGACGCGCACCGCGAGCATCACCGGCGCCGCGGTGGCGGTCGTCGACGCATTCGACACGGCCGTGCGCGCGGGGCTCGTGAAGGCCTCGCCCGTGCGGCGGCGCGTCGCCGCGGTCAGCGTCGGGATCGTCGACGGCGTGCCGCGCCTCGACCTCGACTACGAGCAGGACGTGCGCGCGGCGGTCGACATGAACGTCGTCATGACGAGCGAGGGAGGGCTCGTCGAGGTGCAGGGGACCGGGGAGCACGGCACCTTCAGCCGCGCGGAGCTCGACCGCCTGGTCGACCTCGCGGAGCTCGGCATCCGCGACCTCGACGCGCGGCAGCGGGCCGCCCTGGGCGTCGCGTGAGCACGCGGCGGGTGGTCGTGGCGACGCGGAACGTCGGCAAGCTCGGCGAGCTGCGCGCGCTGCTGGCCACCGTGGGGCTCGAGCCGGTGGACCTCGTCTCCGCGGGGATCCCCGAGTCGCCCGAGGAGGACGCGCTCGAGGCGTTCGACACCTTCGAGGAGAACGCGCTCGCCAAGGCGCGCCACTTCCACGCGCGCGCGGGCGGCCTGCCGGTGATCGCGGACGACTCGGGGCTGGCGGTCGACGCGCTGGGCGGCGCCCCCGGGGTCCGCAGCAAGCGGTACACGATGCCCGGACCCGGCGAGTCGCAGACCGACGCCAACAACGTCGCGCTCGTGCGCGCGCTCGCCGGCGCAGCGGACCGGACCGCGCGCTTCGTCTGCGTCGTGGCGTACGTGGGGGAGGGGCGGGAGGTCGTCCGCCGCGGAGAGACCGCCGGCCGCATCCTCGAGGCCCCCCGCGGAGGACTCGGCTTCGGGTACGATCCGCTGTTCCTGAGCGACGACCTGGGCGTGACGTTCGCGGAGGCGTCGGCGGCGGAGAAGGGGCGCGTCGGCCACCGGGGGCGGGCGTTCCGCGCGCTCGTCGCGGCGCTGGGGGCGGACGCCGGCCGTTGACGTCGGCACCGGGGTCGGCTACGTTTTTCGCCGCACGCCGGGGCGTAGCGTAGCCTGGTATCGCGCCTGCTTTGGGAGCAGGAGGTCGCTGGTTCAAATCCAGTCGCCCCGACCTGGCAGGGACCTCGGTGGTGCGGGGCTCCCCGCGGCACGATGCGCCAGTAGCTCAGGTGGATAGAGCGACAGCCTTCTAAGCTGTTGGTCGGGGGTTCGAGTCCCTCCTGGCGCGCCACTCCGGGCCGGGTTAGGTTTTGGGAGTTGTACGGGTGTTGTCTGCTCCGATAGCTCAATGGTAGAGCAGCTGACTCTTAATCAGTAGGTTGTAGGTTCGAGTCCTACTCGGAGCACTACGGCCGGGGCCCTCTTCGGAGCGGCCCCGGCTTCGTCTCCCCCCGGCGGACGGGTGGGGAGGCGGCGGAACCTGCGGCGTCGGGTGGGTTATCCCGAGGCCCTGCCGCCCTGGCGACTGGTTCACGAGCGGTTTGCGACGAGATCGCGAACCCCCCTTGAAGTCGGATCCCGGGCTGGCTAAGATACATGAGTCGCCGCTGACGCGGCGGGCGAAGTCGAAGCGCCGGAACGATTTAGGCGGGTGCGCCTCAAGTGGGTTGCGAATGAAAGTTCAGCGACGCTCTTGACGGACTGACCGAGCCGAAGTACAATAAGAGGCTGCCGCAGAAAACGCGGCGACCCAACGCTGATTGACAATCGAGCAGAGATCGTTGGATGTGCGAGGCGGACTCGTAGACCCGGCAGCGACAGGCGGCCGGCGAGAGTTCAGACCTGATCATTCAAGTGATTCGGACGCGCTGTCTCCGCGACAGCGTGAGACAGCGCTTCGAAAGAGCAGACGAATTCTTCTATTGGAGAGTTTGATCCTGGCTCAGGACGAACGCTGGCGGCGTGCTTAACAC
>NZ_JARGEK010000029.1 GCF_029211165.1 Roseisolibacter sp. H3M3-2 | reverse complement strand
AACTCCTTGGCACACAGAACGACATGGCTACGATCCGACTTCCGAGCGAGCGCGGCGCGCCCCCGCCGCCGTCGGCGACGGTCGCGCAGGCGCGCACCCAGCGCGGCACCAGCAGCACGGGGAGGCGCGCCAGCGCCGCCAGCGGGTCGAGCGACGCGGCCAGCAGCCGGCTCCACTCGGCGAGCAGCGTGGCGCGCGCCTCGGCGGCCTCCGCGCGCTCGCGCGCCGCCCGCTCGTCGGCGTGCAGCGCGCGCGCCTCCAGCAGGTTCTCGACGCGCAGCAGCACCTCGGTCGCCTCGAACGGCTTGGTCACGAAGTCCCGCGCCCCGAGCGCCAGCGCGCGCTCGCGCGCCTCCCACGTCGCGTCGGCGGTGAGCACCAGCACCGGGCGGTACTCGTCGGACGGCGTCGCCGCGCGCAGGTCGGCCAGCACCTCCAGCCCGTGGCGGTGCGGCATGTGGAGGTCGAGCAGCACGAGGTCGGGGCGGTGCCGCTCGGCCAGCGCCGACGCCTCGCGCGCGTCCTGCGTGCGCACCAGCGACCCGTACCCCTCCCCCTCCAGCAGCGCCTCCAGCAGGTCGAGGTTCGCCAGCTCGTCGTCGACCAGCAGGATCGTGCACGCGCGCAGCCGCGCGCGGCGCGCCGGGTCGGGCGGCGGGAGCGCGACCTTCACCTGCGACGGCGCGGTCACGCGTCGCCCTCCGCGCCGTCCGGCAGGAACTTCCCGAGCACGCGCAGGAACTCGTCGACGTCGAGCGGCTTGGTGAGGTACGCGTCGGCGCCCGAGGCGCGCAGCCGCTCCAGCGACTGCGGCGTCGCGTCGGCGCTGACCACGATCACCGGGATCCCCGCGGTGCGCGGGTCGGCGCGCAGCCGGCGCAGCACCTCGTCGCCCGGCAGGTCGGGGAGGTGCAGGTCGAGCAGCACCGCGTCGGGGACGTGCTCGCGCGCCAGCTCGACGCCGAGCTGCCCCTGCAGCGCGGGGATCGTCTTCCAGCCGGGGCGCGCGAGCAGGATCGTCTCCACGAGCGACAGGTTGGCGAGGTTGTCCTCGATGTAGAGCAGCGTCGCCGCGCGGTGCGGGACGTCGGGGACCGCGAACGTACCCGTCGACTCCAGGTCGTGCCACGGCTCGGTGGCCGCGCCGAGGTCGAGGCGGAAGGTGCTCCCCGTGGGGCCCGTGGCCTCGAGCGTCAGCGCCCCGCCCATCGCCTCCGACAGGCGGCGCGACAGGGCGAGGCCGAGCCCCGTCCCCTCGACCTCCGTCGTCTCGGCGCCGAGGCGCGCGAACGGGACGAACAGCTGGTCGACGCGCTCGGGGGCGATGCCGGTCCCGCCGTCCTCCACGCGCACCGACCACCCGCCGTCCGGCGCGACGCCCGCGGCCAGGCGCACGAAGCCCCCCGGCCGGTTGTACTTGATGGCGTTCGACAGGAGGTTCAGCAGCACCTGCACCAGCCGCTGCCGGTCGGCGAGCACGAACGCCTCGCGCGGCCACGCCCCCTCGCGCAGCTCGACGCCCGCCTGCTGCGCCAGCGGGCGCACCAGCCCCACCGCCTCCTGCAGCGCCGGCGCGAGCGCCACCGGCTCCAGCGAGAAGCGCTCGCGCCCCGCCTCGATGCGCGCGATCTCCAGCACCTCGTTGATGAGGTGCAGCAGGTGCCGCCCCGCCTTGAGGATGTGCTGCACCGAGCGCGCGTGCGACGGCGGCAGCTCGACGCGCCCCAGCAGCTGCGCGAAGCCGAGGATCGAGTTCATCGGCGTGCGCAGCTCGTGGCTCATGCGCGAGAGGAACTCGCTCTTCGCCCGGTTCGCGCGCTCGGCCTCCTCCTTGGCGCGGGCCAGCGCCTCCTCGGCCAGCTTGCGGTCGGTGACGTCGCGCGCGAACGCGATGATCCCCTGGCCGACGCTGCTCACCGAGATGGTGCGCGCCACGTACTCGAACACGCGGTACTGCCCCGCGCGGTTGCGCACGCGGTACGTCGTCGTGATCGTCTCGCCCGGGTGCTCGGCCAGCCACGCCAGCTCGCGCATCGCGGTCGGCGCGTCGTCGGGGTGCATCTGGTCGGTCGGGCGCTGCCCGCGCAGCTCCTCGGGGGTGAGGCCGAGCAGCCGCTCGACCGACGGCGCGACGTAGGTGATCGCCCCCGTCGCGTCGCAGATCAGCACCATGTCGCTGGCGTTCTCGATCAGCCCGCGGAAGTGCTCCTCGCGCTCGCGCAGCGCCAGCTCGGCCGTCTTCTGCTCGGTCACGTCCTGCGACGAGCCGACCACGCGCACCAGCGTGCCGTCGGGCGCCGCCACCACGTGCCCGCGCGCGAACAGGTGCCGCACGGCGCCGTCGGGGAGGAGCGCGCGGTGCTCGAACGCGAACCCCTCGCGCCGCACCAGCGCCTCGTGCGCGACGCGCCGCGCCAGCTCGCGGTCGTCCGGGTGCACGAGCGCCAGGTACCCCCCGAAGTCCGGCGGCGCGGCGTCCTCGGGCACGCCGTAGAGCGCGCACAGCACCGGGTCCCACCGCACCTCGCCGGTCGCGACCTCCCACCGCCACGAGCCGATGCGCGCCATGCGCTGCGTCTCGCGCAGCTCGGCCTCGCGCTCGTGCAGCGCCCGCTCGGTCACCTTGCGCGAGGTGATGTCGCGCACCACGGCGATGCGCGCCCCGTCGCCGATCGGGAAGAAGCGCGCCTCGTAGTCGCGCAGCTCGCCGCCCAGCGGGAGCTGGTAGTCCACCGTCACCAGCTCGTCGGGCGCGGCGGCCAGCGCGGCGTCGAAGCGGTCGATGATCGCCGCCGGCATCACGTCGCGCAGCCGGCGGCCGAGGAACACCTCGGGCGGCACGTACAGCCGGTCGAGGCTCGACGCGCGGTAGTCGAGCACGCGCAGCTCGGCGTCGAGGCGGAAGTACAGGTCGGGGAGCGCCTGGAAGATCCCCTCCAGCTCGCGCGTGCGCGCCAGCAGCGCCTCGCGCGCCGACGCGTGCCCCGCCACCTCCTGCGCCAGCGCGGCGTTGCTCGCCGCCAGCTCCGCGGTGCGCTCGGCGACGCGCTGCTCCAGCGCCCCGTTGGCCTGGCGCAGCGCCGCCTCCGCCGCCTTGCGGTCGCCGACGTCGCGCGCCGAGGCGAGCAGCCGGTCGACGCCGCCGACGGTGACGCGGCGCAGCCGCACCTCCCCCCACACCGGACGCCCGTCCTCGTGCCGCCCCTTCCACTCGAAGCGCTGCGGGTCGCCGTCCGCCGCGCGCCGCGCGCGCCGCAGCGCGTCGGCCATCCGGAAGCCCGGGTCGTCCCCCGCCAGGATCGGCAGCCCGGCCGCCTTCTGCGCCTCGGCCGGGTGGCCGTACATCTCCTCGGCGGCGCGGTTGACCTCGAGGATCGCCAGCGTGTCGACGTCGTGCAGCCACATCGCGTCCGAGGCGTGCTCGAAGATCCCGCGGTAGCTCGCCTCGCTGTCGCGCAGCGCGCGCTCGGCGCGCTTGCGGTCGCGGATGTCGCGCACCAGCGAGAGCACGCGGTCCTGCCCGCGGATCGACACGCGCTGCAGGCTCACCTCCACCCACAGCGCCTCGCCGGTGTCGTGGCGGATCGACATCCACTCCTCGCGCACCAGCTCCCCGTCGGCGGCGCGGCGCAGCAGCTCGCGCGCCCGCGCCTGCGTGAACGGGGCGCCGCCGTTGGCGATCAGCGCCAGCCCGTCCTCGCCGCGCAGCTGGTCGAGCGACACGCCGCTGAACCAGCACGCCTGGCGGTTCGCGTCGAGGATCCGCCCCGTCTCGACGTCGTGGACGAAGATCGCGTCGTTCGACGCGTCGAAGATCGCGCGGTAGCTCTCCTCCGACGCGCGCAGCGCGGCCTCGGTGGCGCGCAGGTCGGTGACGTCGACCGACACGCCCACCACGCGCGGGTGCCGCCCGGCGTCCCACACCAGCTGCGCGCGCGTCTGCAGCAGCCGCACCGCGCCGTCGGGGCGCACCACGCGGTACTCCGCGGTCACCGTCCCCGCCTCGCCGCCGAGCCGCGCGAAGCTCTCCGCCAGCACCTCCCGGTCCTCGGGGTGCACGAGCGCGCGGTACTCGGCGCGCGTGCGCGGCGCCTCCGCCGGCGACACGCCGAGCAGGCGGCACTGCCCCTCCGACCAGTGCACGCGGTCGTGGTGGACGTCCACCCACCAGCTCCCGTGCCCGGTGATCCGCTCGACCTCGCGCGTCAGGTCCTCGCGCTCCGCCAGCGCGGCGTCGGCCTCGGCGCGCTCGGCGGCCTGCAGCTCGGGCGCCAGCCGCTCCGCCAGCCCGACCAGGAACGCGCGTTCGAGGTCGGTGAACGGCCCCCCGGGGCGGCGGGCGCGCAGCGCGCCGGCGACCCGCCCGCGCACCAGCACCGCGACGTCGAGCGACCCGTCGGCGGCCGTCACGACGTCGGTGACCGCCAGCGCGTCGAAGTCGGGGGGCGCGCCGCGGTCGGGGAGGCGCAGCAGGCGCGCCGCCTCCGAGCAGTCGGGGAGCGGAGGGTGGTGCAGCAGCGTCGCGGTGCCGCCCCCGGCGACCACGCGCCACAGCGCCATCCCCTCGGCCCCCAGCGCCGCTGCCGAGTCGGCGAGCAGCGCCTGCCCGGCGGCCATCGGGTCGTCCCACGCCCGCCGGCGCATCGCGGCGAGCAGCGCGCCGAGCGCCGCCGACGCGGTCGCGGTCAGCGGGGCGGCGACGGCCGCGGTGGGGCGGGGGGACGGCACGGCGGACGACATCGGCGGGGGCGGCCGGGAAGGGGCGGGGACGGCCGAAGATGCGTCTCCGGCCGTACCCCGGAGATTGCCCCGCGGCGACCCGGACGGAATGGGTCGAATGTCCCGGGCAGCCGACGGGCCGCGCTACCGCTGGTCGGCCGGCAGCGCGGCGAACCAGGCCGCGTAGGGCGTGCTCTTGGCGAGCCGCCGGTTGTGGTCGGGGGCGCCGTCGGTCCACCACGGCGGGCCCCGCTCCCCGAGCGCGCGCTTGGCCCGGTCGACGGCGGCGCGGGCGGCGGCGAGCGCCTCGTCGTCCTTCGCGCGGCGGGCGTCGCCGACGGCGCGGCGGGCCTTCATCAACTGCCGGACGCGGGCGTCGCGCTCGTCGGGCGCCAGCGTCGGGTCGGAACAGCGCCAGAGACGGCCGCGGACGACGAAGTAGCGGCCGTCGGGGGTCACCGGATAGCGCACGGCGTCCCGACGGCCCCGCGGGTCAGCACTTGTTCTTGTTCTTGCACTCCTTGTCGTTGCCGTTGTTGGTGCTCCCGCCGCCGGCGCCGCCGCCACCCCCCGCGGCGCCGCCGCCCGTCGAGCCCCCGGTGCTCCCGCCGTCGCCGGTGGAGCCACCACCGGTCGCGCCGCCGCCCGTGGAGCCGCTGCCGCCCGTCGAGCCGCCGGTGGTCCCGCCGCCGGTCCCGGTCTCGGAGCCCGTCCCGGCGGAACCCGTGCCGCCGGTACCAGAGCCGCCCGAGGACCCGCCGGTCGAGCCGCCCGACGACGACCCGCCGGAAGACGAGCCACCGGACGAGGACCCGCCCGAGGAGGACCCGCCCGAGGAGGACCCGCCCGACGAGGAGCCGCCCTGCCCGCCGGTCTCGGACGCGGCGCCACCGCCGCCGCTCGCCCCGCCGGTGGCGCCGGAGACGTTCTGCGCCGCCCCGTTCAGCGAGCCGCTCGCCGAGCTGCCCAGCGCGTTGGTCGCGCCGATCACCCCCGCCCCGACCAGCGACACGAGCAGGGCGTACTCCACCATCGTGGCGCCGGCGTCCTCACGGAGGAGGCGGCGCAGGAGGGAGCGGGTGCGGGGGGCGGGCATGGGCGGGGCGGGCGGGGGGAGGTCCGGCGTCGGACCGGGGACGCGCAAGATCGGTGGAACCTTGCGAGTCCGCAATGTTGACCCCGTCCCACACCCCCCGGTCAGCCCTCGGGACGCGCCGCCGGCTGCAGGTCCACGCTCGTGTGGCGGTCCTTCGACCGCACCGTCACCAGCACCAGCTGACGCACCGGCACCCGCCCGACCCGCTCCGCCGGCCGGAAGCGCCACTGCGGCAGCACGGCCAGCAGCCGCTCGGCGAGCTCGGGGTCGCTCTCGGGGAGGAACTCGAGCAGCCCGGGGACGACCTTCCCGTCCACCCCGACCACGATCCGCGCCCGCACCTCGCCGTCCTCGCGTGACGACACGGGGCGCGCCCGCCCGGCCAGCGTCGCCGACCGCGCGACCTCCCCCGCCGAGTAGACGCGGCGCGCCGAGTCGGGGTCGGCCAGCGCGCGTCGCAGGGCGGGGACCGGCGCGGCGAGCGGCGACCGGGGCGCGTGGGCGCAGGCGGTCGCGAGCAGCAGGGCGGGCAGGACGACGGAGCGGAGCACGGCGGACATCGCGATGGACCGGTGGGAAGCGACGACGACCACGGAATCTCTAGGTGGCACGCGCTGAGACGGCGAGACCCGCCCCGCGGTCACGCCGCGACCGTCACGCCCGCCGCCCGCCACCCGCCGCCCGGTGTCCGGGGAAGCCCGACACGCGCGTGGGGCGCCGCCGCCGACGTCGCGAGCTTCACCCGACGCCCCGCCCCCTCCGGCTTCCGTACCCTGCACCCCACGGCGCATCCCGCGCTCGTCGCTGTCGTCCGGAGGCCCCATGTCCGCCGTCCCGCTCCCGCTCCCCGAACTTCCCGCGCCGACGGCGCGCCCCGTCCACCTGCGCCCGCCCCGCCCCGCCCCCTCGGCGGCCACGGTGCTCGTGGCCAGCGACGGCCGTCCGGAGGCGCTGGGCGCGGTCCGCACGGCCGCGCACCTCGCCACGCACCTGCGCGCGACGCCGGAGTTGCTGGCGGTCGTCCCGCCCGTGGTCGGGTACGGGATGGAAGCTGACGCGATGCTGGCGCTCGCGCTCGAGCAGGAGCAGCGCGAGGCGGTGCGGCGCTCGGTGGACGCGCAGCGCGCCGCGGTGGGCGTCGCGGGCGACGGATGGGAGCCGGCGGTGCGCGTCGGTCCGCCGGCGGTGGCGATCGCGGACGCGGCGCGCGGGCGGGCGGCGCTCGTCGTCATGGGGATCGGGCGCCACCGCCTGTCGGACCGCCTGCTCGGCGGCGAGACGGCGCTGCGGGTGCTCCGGATGGCCGACGCCCCCGTGCTCGCGGTCCCGACGACCGCCGACGGGCGCTTCCGGCGCGCCGTGGTGGCGGTGGACTTCTCCCTCCCCAGCGTGCGGGCCGCCGAGTCGGCGGCGATGCTGCTGGCGCCGGGGGGGATGCTGTCGCTCGTCCACGTCCGCCCGCAGGTCGACCACCCGAGCGCGACCGCGGCGGCGTGGGACGAGGCGGCGGGGCGGCGGGTGCGCGAGCTGCTCGCCCGCCTCCGCGCCCGCCTGGAGCGCCTCGCCCGCGGCGAGAACGCCGGCGCGCCCGGCCGGCCGCCGACCATCGGCGACGCGGTCTTCGCCGGCGACCCGGCCGAGGAGCTGATCGGCTACGCGCAGTGCGTCGGCGCCGACCTGGTGGCCGTCGGCAGCCAGGGGACGGGCGCCCTCTCCCGCCTCCTGCTCGGCAGCGTGACCGCCGACGTGCTGCGCGGCGTCGCCGAGCGCATGCCCGAGTGCGCGGTCCTCGCCGCCCCGGCCCCGCGCGCGGCCGCGGCCGCCGAGCGGCTGGAGCGCGAGCTGCTCGGCACCTCGGAGTGGTTCGACCGCGGCGAGTGGGGGCTGGTCCTGCGCGGCTTCGCCGAGCGGAACGCGGGGCGCCGGGCGGTCCTCGAGATCGACGACGTGGCGGTCGGGGCGCAGGTCGCGGTGCGCGGCTACCCGCTGGTCGGCGCGGCGTACGACCCGCACGACGGGCGCGTCGAGGTGATGCTCGGCGACCCGCGCGAGCCGCGGCGCCACCTCACCCGGTCGCTCGGCGCGCTCGTCTCGGTCGCGGTGTGCACGGGGCTCGACGGGCGCGACGCGGCGCTGCGGCTGGAGCACCGGGGAGGGGGGCAGACGCTGGTGCGGTTCGAGGAGTGAGGGCGTCCCTTGGCTCGGCACGGCGTAGAGCGGGGTGACCCGAACCCCAGGGTACGGCGTAGAGCGGGGTGAACCGAAAACAGGGGACGTTCGCAGAGCGGGGTACGGCGGACCCACAGCCTTGAGCCGGTAGGTCCGCGGTATCCCGGTCTTCGGTTCACCCCTTGGTTCGGTTCACCCCGATCTGCGCCCTGTCCTGAAGTGCGCCGGACCCCGCTCTACGCCGTTCTAAGCCTGGTAGGGCCCCCCGACTTCCCCCCATCCCCACCTCGGCATCGGCGCGTCGAGCACCGGCGTCACCCCGTCCTGCGAGTTGATCACCGCGAGCCGCGACCCCCACTCCAGGTAGGACACGAACGCCGAGCGGAACTCCGGGTCGTCGGGGAGGCCGACGGCGTCGGCGGTCTCGCAGAGCAGCGCCACCCACCGCGTGCGCTGCGCCGGCGTGAGGCGGCGCGCGAGGTGGTGCGACAGCATCGCCGCGTGGCCCCCGTGCCCGGCGCTGTACTCGGCGGGCCCGCCGAACACCTCGGCGAGGAAGCGCGCGACGTGCGCCGGGTGGTCGGGGGACATGTGCGCGAACACGGGGCCGAGCAGCGGGTCGGCCGGGACGCGGGCGTAGAAGGCGGCCGTGAGCCGCTCCAGGGCCGGCATCCCGCCAGCCCATTCGTAGAGGGTGGGGGTCGTCACGCGCCCACGGTGCGGCCGCGGCGCGCGCGTCGCCAGCTACCCGTTCAGGGAGGCCGCCGGCAGCTCGAACGCGAACTCGGCGCCCGCGCCGGGGGCGCTGCGCACCGCGATCCGCCCGCCGTGCGCCTGCACGATCCCCTGCGCGATCGCCAGCCCGAGCCCCGCGCCCGCGCGGCGCGTCTCGCGCGCCTGCCAGAAGCGGTCGAACAGGTGCGGCTGATGCTCGGCGGGGATCCCGGGGCCCGTGTCGGCGACGGCCAGGCGCGCGCCGCCGGCGGTGCGCGCGGCGCGCAGCGTCACCGTCCCGCCGGCGGGCGTGAACTTGAGCGCGTTGCCGAGCAGGTTGCCGAGCGCCTGCAGCAGCCGCTCCGCGTCGGCGTCGACCGCGGGGAGCGGCGCGTCGGCGTCGACGGCCAGCGTCAGCCCGCGCTCCGCCGCCAGCGGCGCGAACTGCTCGCGCGCGCGTGCCACCACCTCGCCCAGCGGCACCGGCTCGCGGTCGACCGCCAGGCGCCCCGCCTCGATCGCGGTGACGTCGAGCAGGTCGCGGATGATGCGCTCCATCCACTCCGCCGAGTGGCGCACGACGCCGGCCAGCTCGGGCGCCTGCGCCGGGTCGCCGGCGGAGAGCGCGGCCGCGCACATCTTGATCGTCGCCAGCGGGTTGCGCAGGTCGTGCGCGACCACGCCGAGCACGACGTCGCGGGCCTCGGTGGCGCGGCGCGCGGCGTCGACCAGGCGCTGGCGCTCGACCGCGTGGCGGAGCGCGCGCCGCAGCCCGGCCGCGGTGACCGTCCCCTTCACGAGGTAGTCCTGCGCGCCGGCGCGCATCGCGCGCAGCGCCACCGCCTCGTCATCGAGCCCCGTGAGGACGACGATCGGCAGCGTCGGCGCCGCCTCGCGCGCCTGGCGCAGCGTGTCGAGCCCGCGCGCGTCGGGGAGCGACAGGTCGAGCAGCACGACGTCGGGCGCCGCCTCGGCGAGCGCGGCGCGCGCGTCGCGCAGCCGCGTCACCCAGCGCACCGCCGCGCGCAGCGGCGCGTGCCCGTCGTCCGCCTCCTCCGCCTCGTCGAGCAGCGCCTGCAGCAGCCCCGCGTCGCCCGCGCTGTCCTCGACCAGCAGGACGTCGAGCGGGCTCGCCGCGCCGGCCGCCGCGTCAGACATCGGCCGGGCGCACGACGACGCCGCCCCAGAACTCGACCAGCGCGCGCACCGCGGCGAAGTGCGCGTCGAGGTCGGCCGGCTTCACGACGTAGGCGTTGGCGTGCAGCGCGTACGCCTCGCGCACGTCGGCGGCGGCGCGCGAGGTGGTGAGCACGACCACCGGGACGTCGCGCAGCGCCGGGTCCCCCTTCACCGCGGCCAGCACCGCGCGCCCGTCGAGCTTCGGGAGGTTGAGGTCGAGCAGCACGAGCCCCGGGCGCGGCGCGTCGGCGTGCGCCCCCTCGCGCCGCAGCACGCGCAGCGCCTCCGCCCCGTCCGTCGCGACGGCGAGGCGGCAGGGGAGCGCGGCCTCGCGCAGCGCCTCGCGCGTCAGCTCGACGTCGCCGGGGTTGTCCTCGACCAGCAGGAGCTCGAGCGGCTTCACCGCGTCCTCACGGCGTCACGCGGACGGGTCGGGGATCGTGAAGTGGAACGCCGCCCCCGCGCCCGGCGCCGACTCGGCGCGGATCGTCCCGCCGTGGCGCTCGACGATCTTCTTGCAGATCGCGAGCCCGACGCCGGTGCCCGGGTACTCGGCGCGCGTGTGCAGTCGCTGGAAGACGACGAAGATCTGGTCGGCGAACTCGGGCTCGAAGCCGATGCCGTTGTCGCGCACCGTGAAGCGCCACGCCGCCCCCTCGCGCGCCGCCGTCACCTCGACGCGCGGCGCCGCGTCGGGGCGGCGGAACTTGAGCGCGTTGGCGACCAGATTCTGGAAGAGCTGCTGCAGCTGCCCCGCGTCGGCCGTCACGGTGGGGAGCGCGCCGACCGCCACCTCGCCGCCGCTCTCCTCGAGCGCGGGGCCGAGCCAGCGCAGCACGCCGGCCATCACGTCGCCCGTGTCGACCGGGGCGAGGGCGCGCCCCTGCGTGCCGACGCGCGACAGCGCGAGCAGGTCGTGGATCAGCGCCTGCATCCGCTGCGCCCCCTCGACCGCGAAGCGGATGTACGTGTCGGCCTGCGGGTCGAGCCTCCCCTGGTAGCGGCGCGCCAGCAGCTGCGTGTAGCTGGCCACCATGCGCAGCGGCTCCTGCAGGTCGTGCGACGCGACGTAGGCGAACTGCTCCAGCTCCGCGTTCGAGCGCTGGAGCGCGGTCTCGTAGCGCCGCCGCTCGGTCACGTCGCGCACGACCGCGTTGTACATGCGCCGCCCGTCGACGTCCACGCGCGAGATCGACACCTCGGCGGGGAACTCCTCGCCGCTCTTGCGCAGCCCGAACACCTCGCGCCGCTCCCCCATGCGCCGCGCCGTCTCGTGCGCGGCGGCGAAGCGCGGCAGGTGCTCGGCGTGGTGCTGCGGGCGGTAGCGCGCCGGGATCAGCATCTCCAGCGGCTTCCCCACCACCTCGGCCGCGCTCCACCCGAAGATCTCCTCGGCGCCGCGGTTGAAGAGGTGGATGCGCTCCTCCGCGTCGATGGAGATGATCCCTTCGCTGGCGAGTTGGACGATGCCTTCGAGGAGCGCCGCGTTGAGCATGGTGCCATCATACGGCGGGAGTCGTCACAGCGGGAGTCTTCACCGCGGGAGTCGCTACTGCGCAGTGTGCGCGGTCCCGACTCCCGCCGTGTCGACTCCCGAGGTCGCGACTCCCGCCGTTCCGCCGAGGAGCAGGTCGCGCGCGTCGGAGCCTGCGCGACTCGCGATCTCGTCCGTCGGCAGGTCGTTCCGGTCCGTCCCGAACGGCTCCTCGATCTCGCCGGCCAGCAGCTCGAGCCCCATGGTGGCGAAGAAGACGAGCATGCTCGCGATCACCGAGCCGTAGCCGAACTCGGGGACGAGGCCGAACGGGAGCACGAGCGCGTAGATCAGCACGAACTGCTTGATGTAGGAGCTGTACGAGAACGGGATCGGCGTGTTGCGGATCCGCTCGCAGACGCCGGTGACGTCGTCGAAGGCGACGAGGAGCGGGGTGAGGGCGACGGTGGCCTCGCGCGGGAGGGCGCCGGCGCCGACGTCGCGGTGGACCTGGCGCGCGAGCGCGCGCACCACGCCGTTGGGGACGTGCGCCCCCGGCTCGCCGCGCGGGCGCCGCAGGTGCGCGGCCAGCGCCGCCGGGTACTCGGCCAGCAGCGCCGCGTAGCGCGCGCGCTGCGGCGCGTCGTCGTCGAGCAGCGCGTCCAGCTGGTGCGACAGGGCGCGCGTCACGTTCAGCAGCTGCCCCCACGCGCGCCGCCCCTCCCACCACCGGTCGTAGGCGGTGTTGGTCCGGAACACGAGCAGCAGGCCGAGGATGATGCCGAGGATCGACAGCACGGACGGCCCGAGGGGGACGGCCGCGTGCAGCACGTCGAGCTCCGCCCACGCCACCAGCGCCGCCCAGACCCCCGCGCCCAGCACGTCGAGGAACAGGGTGCGGAAGACCGGGCTCCGCGGCAGGTCGAGGAGGATCCGGCCCCAGTTCTTCGGGTCGTAGGTGATCATGGCGCGGGAAGCTAACCTTCCCGGCATGCCGCACCTCCTCCAGCTCCGCTGCCTCCCGCCGTCGGGGGAGGCGGGGGCGCGCTACCCGTTCACGGTGCCCGCGGTGCGCGCCCTCGCCGGGCTGCCGGACGGGCTGCCGCTCGACGCGCCGGTGACGTGCTTCGTCGGGGAGAACGGCTCGGGGAAGTCGACGCTGCTCGAGGGGCTGGCGGCGGCGTGCGGGCTGCCCGCGGTCGGCAGCGACGAGGTGGCGCACGACCCGACGCTGGAGCCGGCGCGCGTCCTCGGGAGGCGCCTCAAGCTGGCGTGGCGCGCGCGCACGACGCGCGGCTTCTTCCTGCGCGCCGAGGACTTCTTCGGCTTCGCCAAGCGGCTGGCCCGCCTGCGCGCCGAGCTGGAGGCGCGGGCCGACGAGGTGCGCGCCGAGTACGCGGCCGCCGACCGCTCGGCGTGGGCCACGGGGCTCGCGCTGGGGCCGCTCAAGGGGTCGATCGCCGACATGGAGCGCCGCTACGGCGCCGACCCCGACGCGCGCTCGCACGGCGAGAGCTTCCTCACGCTGTTCCAGGCGCGGCTGGCGCCGAAGGGGCTCTACCTGCTCGACGAGCCCGAGGCCGCGCTGTCGCCGCAGCGGCAGCTGGCGCTGCTCGCGATGCTGCGCGACGCGGTGGCCGAGGGGTCGCAGTTCGTGCTGGCGACGCACTCGCCGCTGCTGCTGGCGTACCCCGGCGCGCGGCTGTACAGCTTCGACGACCCGCCGCCGCGCGCGGTCGCGTGGGAGACGCTGGAGCACGTGCGGCTCACGCGCGACTTCCTCGCGGCGCCCGAGCGGTTCCTCCGTCACCTTTGAAGAGCATGAGACAGGATTGACAGGAAACCGGGGGAGAGACTCCAGCCTCGAGTCTTTCCCCTAGTTTCCTGTCAATCCTGTCTGCCGTTCACATGGCCAACATCCGCAAGACCCTCCCCTTCGTCGTCCTCCTCGTCGCCGTCGTCGCGGTGGTCGCGACCATCCGCCGCTGGACCGACGCGAGCGCCGGGAGCGCGGCGGTCGGGCGCGCGGCGGAGTGCTACTACGACGGCGACGCGCGCCGCGACTGCCCGACGCCGCGCACGGGGCCGGCCGCCGACACGGCGTGGCTGTGGGCGGCCGCGGTCGACACGCTGTACACGCGCGCCGACGGGGCGGTGGGGCCGGCGACGCTGATCGCGCTCGTCGCGCGGCTCGCCGAGCTCCCGCCGGCCGGCCCGGCCGACACGCTGGCCCGGGCGCTGACGGCCGCCGCCCCCGCGCTCGCCCCCGACACCGCCGCCGCGCCGCGCGCCGCGCGCTGCGCCGCCGCGCCCCCGGGGGCGCTCGCCACGCCGGTGTGGACGATCGGCGCCAAGCAGCGCGCCTACGACGCCGAGACGGCCGCCCGCGCGGTGGCCGGCCGGGCGCGCGGGCGCGACGAGGCGCTCCCCCCGCGCGGCCTGCTCGCCCTCTCCCGCCCCGCCGTCGTCGGCCGCTGGGCCGCCCTGTACGCCGAGCGCACCATCGTCCCCGAAGCCGCCGGCGCCCCCGCCGTCGTCGAGCGGCGCGTCGTGCTCGCGTCACGGCTGCCGGACGGGCGGTGGCGGGCCGTGCGAATCGTGAGCATCTAAGAGGGCGGCGCGTGGGACGCTGCGGGCTGCGGAATGCGGGTTCGGATCCGCAGCCCGCAGCCCGCAGCGCCCCACGCACCGCCGCGTCCCCCACGCACCCAGACAGGAGTCCCATGCGCCGACTGCTCGCCGCGCTCCTCGCGCTGCCGCTCGCCGTCCCGGCGGCGCGCGCGCAGGCGCCCCTCCCGACGCCCGCCCGGTTCCTCGGCTTCGAGCCCGGCGAGGACCGCAAGCTCCCGGAGTGGAAGCAGGTCGTCTCGTACTTCGAGGCGCTCGACCGCGCGTCGCCGCGCGTCACGGTGCGGACGCTCGGCAAGACCACGCTCGGCCGCCCCTTCCTCGCCGCGTTCTTCGCCGACTCGGCGACGCTCGCCGACCTGCCGCGCTACGAGGAGATCCAGCGCAAGCTCGCCGACCCGCGCCTGCTGAGCGGCGACGCCGAGCGGCGGCAGCTGGTCGCCGACGGCAAGGTCGTCGTGCTGATCACGTCCAGCATCCACTCGACCGAGGTCGGCGGCTTCCTGTCGCCGCTGCGCCTCGCCGAGCGGCTGGCGGGCGGCGAGGACGACGAGGCGCGCGCCGTGCGCGCGAACGCGATCACCATCCTCGTCCCGTCGCTCAACCCCGACGGCGTCGACATCGTCGGACAGTGGTACAAGTCGTCGCTCGGCACGCCGTGGGAGGGGAGCGGGCCGCCGACGCTCTACCACCACTACACGGGGCACGACAACAACCGCGACTGGTACGCGTTCACGCAGGTCGAGACGCAGATGGTCGTCGACTCGCTGTACGGGAAGTGGCACCCGCAGGTGGTCAACGACATCCATCAGCAGGGCGCCGGCGGGTCGCGCATCTTCATCCCGCCGTACATGGACCCCATCGAGCCGAACATCGACCCGGTGCTGATGGCCGGCGTGGCGCAGATGGGGAAGGCGATGACGTGGCGCATGCTCGCCGACGGCTTCACCGGGATCGCCAACAACACCGCGTACGACGCCTGGACGCCGGCGCGCGCGTTCCAGCACTACCACGGCGCGATCCGCATCCTCACCGAGACCGCGAGCGCGTCGCTCGCCACCCCGGTCAGCATCCCGTTCGACTCGCTGCGCGCCGGCTACAACGTCGACGCCAAGGTCGCCAACGTCGACTTCCTCGCGCCCTGGCAGGGCGGGAAGTGGACGCTGAACGACATCGTGACGTACCAGACCGCGGCCAGCTGGGCGCTGCTGGCGCAGGCGGCCGACGACCGCGCGCAGTGGCTGCAGAGCGCCGCCCGCGTGCAGGCCAACGCGGTCGCCGGCAGGCGCGCCCCCGGCCGCGGCGACTGGCCGGCGACCATCGTCATCCCGCCGCAGCCGGCGCGCGACACCGCGGTCAACGCCGTCGTGCGCATCCTCCAGCGCGGCCAGGTCGAGCTGCGGCGCGCGACCGCGCCGTTCACCGCCGGCGGCAAGAGCTACCCGGCGGGCGCGCTGCTCGTGCACACCGCGCAGCCCTACGGCGCCTTCGCCAAGGCGCTGCTCGAGGTCCAGCGCTACCCGAACCTGCGCGAGTACCCGGGCGGCCCGCCCAAGCGCCCGTACGACGTCACCGCGCACACGCTCCCGCTGCTCTACGGGATCGACGTCGCCCTCGTCCCCGACTCGGTGGAGGCGCCGAGCGCGCCGGTGACGCCGCAGGCGCAGACGCGGTGGGCGGCGCGCGGGCTGACGGACAACAAGGCGCGCCGCGTCGCGGTCTTCCACAACGAGAGCCCGTCGATGGACGAGGGGTGGACGCGCTGGCTGCTCGACCAGCACCGCATCCCGTTCACGCTCGTGAGCGCGCGCGAGCTGCGCGCCGGCAACCTGGGGGCGCGCTTCGACGCCATCCTCCTCCCCGAGCAGGCGGCGCGGCAGATCGCGCGCGGCCCGACGGGCGCGTACCCCGACTCGCTCAAGGGCGGCGTGGGCGAGGAGGGGGCGGCGGCGCTGAAGGCGTTCGTCGAGGGGGGCGGCACGCTCGTCGCGCTCAACGACGCCAGCGAGTACGCCATCGAGGCGCTGCAGCTCCCCGTGCGGAACGTGCTCGCCGACCAGCGCCCGACGCAGTTCTACGCCCCGGGCTCGATCTTCCGCGTGGAGCTCGACCGCGCGCACCCGCTGGCGGCCGGCTTCACCGCCCCGCAGCCGATGGTGTGGTTCGAGGCGAGCCCCGCGTTCGAGGTCACCGACCCGGCGCGCGCCTCGGTGGTCGCGCGCTACCCGGCGCAGGGCGACCCGCTCCTCTCCGGCTGGCTGCTCGGCGGCGACAAGCTCGCGGGGAAGGCGGCGATGGTCGACGTGACGCTCGGGAAGGGGCACGTCGTGCTGTTCGGCTTCCGCCCGCAGTACCGCGCGCAGAGCATGGCGACGTACCCGCTGCTGTGGAACGCGCTGCGCCCGATCCCGGTTCGGCCGTCGGCGCGCACCGCCGCGACGCGCTGAGCCGCGCCGACCCTCACCGATCCGACCCGTCCCATGTCCCTCCGCACCTCGCTCCTCGCCGCCGCCGTCGCCGCGCTCGTGCCGGCCGCGGCGCACGCCCAGCGGCTGACGCTCACCAGCCCCGACCTGTCGCGCGACGCGAAGATCGGCAACAAGTTCGTCTTCAACGGCTTCGGCTGCTCGGGGCAGAACGTCTCGCCGGCGCTGGCGTGGCGCAACGCGCCGGCCGGCACCAAGAGCTTCGCCGTCACCGTGTACGACCCCGACGCGCCCACCGGCAGCGGGTGGTGGCACTGGCTGGTCTACAACATCCCCGCCTCGGTGACGTCGCTCGCGCAGGGCGCCGGGAGCACGAACGCCGCCGCGCTGCCGGCCGGCGCCGCGCAGGGGAACACCGACTTCGGCGCCAAGGGGTACGGCGGCCCGTGCCCGCCGCAGGGCGACAAGCCGCACCGCTACGTGTTCACCGTGCACGCGCTCAAGGTCGACAAGATCGACGTGCCCGCCAACGCGACGGCGGCGATGGTCGGCTTCACCCTGAACGCCAACCGGCTGGCCACGGCCACCTTCACGGCGCGCTACAACCGCTGACCGCGGGGGCCGGGGGCGGGGCGCGCTCATGGCGCCGCCGTCACCTGCCGACACTGGAGGGGGCCCCCGGCTTCGGCCACGGGGCCCCTCGTCGTCTCCCGCCCCCGACCTCCCCGCCCGCCGTGCCCCGCAGGCCGCTCACCGCCTACTTCAACACCACCTTCGCGCGCCTCGGCGTGTGCGTGGTGACCGTCGTCGCGCTGGCGTCGGTGGCGATCGACCGGCTGATGCACACGACCAGCCTCGACGCGGTGGTGAACGCGCCGCGCGTGGACGTGGTGGCGCCGGTGGAGGGGACGATCGTCGAGGTGGCGGCGCGCCCGGGGGAGGCGGTGGCCGCCGGCGCCGCGGTGGCGCTGCTGCGCCGCGCCGAGTGGACGCAGGGGGTCGACCAGGAGGCCGGCGCGCGGCTGGCGCAGCTGCGCGCCCGCGTGGTGGCGGTCGACACGCAGGCCGGGACGCTGCGGCGCCTGCGCTGGCTGCTCAAGGTGCGCGTCATGAAGCACCAGGCGAGCACGGTCGCGCAGCTCGACGAGCAGGTGCGCTGCGCCGACGCGGCGGCCGCCGAGCACCGCGCCGCGCAGGACCGGCTGGCGGCGCTGGTCGCCCGCAACGGGGCGACGCAGGCGGAGGTCGACCGCGCCCGCGCCGAGCGCGCGGCGGCCGACGGGCAGCTGGCGCGGGTGAAGGAGATGGGCGACGCGGCGCGCGGCGGCGTGCTCACCGACTTCGGCGCGCAGGACGTGTCGTACTCGCAGCAGCGCATCGACGAGCTGACGGTGCAGATCGCGGCGCTGGAGCGCGAGTCGGCGCTGGCGCACGCGGAGCTGGACGCGCTGGCGGCGCGCCTCGGCCCGACCTTCGGCGCGGCGGCCGATTCGGCCGCGCCGTCGGCCGGACGGGGCGACGCCGCCACCCTCCCCGCCGACGTCTCGGGGACGGTCGCGGTGCCGAGCGCGGTGCGGGGCGTGGTGTGGTCGGTGCCGCACGCGCCGGGGAGCCTGGTGATGAAGGGCGCGGTGCTGGCGACGCTCGTCGACTGCGCCGACGTGTACCTGGAGGCGCGGGTGTCGCCGCGCGACGAGGCGGGGATCGAGCCCGGGATGCCGGTGCGGTTCCGCTTCGCCGGCGCGTCGGACGAGATGACGGGGCGCGTGGCCTACGTGCGCGGCGGGGCGGTGCGCGACGAGGCGGCGACGGTGGCGCGGCTGGCGACCGAGGCGCGGGCCGCCGCCGACGCGCGCGTGGTGATCACCCCCGACCGCGGCGGCTTCGGCGCCGCGCCGGCGAACTTCTGCCGCGTCGGCCGCTCGGCCAAGGTGCGCTTCGGCGGCGGGCGGGTCGAGACCGCGCCGGCGGCGCGCGCGCTGTCGTGGCTGCGCCGGGCGGTGCCCGCGCGGCTCGCCGCGGGCTGACGCGCGCACGCGGCGCGCCCGGTGTTCGACGTCGCGCCCGAGTGGGTGCCGCTCCTCGTCGCCACGCTGTTCTTCGTCGGGCTGGCGCCGTCGCTGCCGCGGCGGTCGGGGTGGGGGCGCGGCGCGATCGCCGGCGCGACGCTGCTCCTCCTGCTGCGCTACGTCTGGTGGCGGTGGGACGCGACCGTGCGCCCGCTGGAGGCCGACTGGGGGGCGGAGTTCGTCTGGAGCTGGACGTACTTCCTCGCCGAGCTGGCGCTGGCCGTCGAGTCGCTGCTGTTCTTCCTGCTGATGAGCCGCACCGTCGA
Source organism: Roseisolibacter sp. H3M3-2 (assembly GCF_029211165.1). GTDB lineage: Bacteria > Gemmatimonadota > Gemmatimonadetes > Gemmatimonadales > Gemmatimonadaceae > Roseisolibacter. Next base: position 4,974 of record NZ_JARGEK010000029.1, on the reverse strand, counting down.
CCGCAAGGACGACGCGGACGCGCACGAGGCGTGGGTGCGCGCGCAGCCGGCGGCGGCGCTGCCGACGGTGGACGTCTTCATCCCGACGTACAACGAGGGGTGGGACGTGCTGGAGCGCACCATTGTGGCGGCGTGCGTGCTCGACTACCCGAACTTCGGGGTGCACGTGCTCGACGACGGCGCGCGCCCGTGGCTCGCCGAGCGGTGCGCGGAGCTGGGGGTGCGGTACCACGTGCGCCCCGACCGGCGGCACGCGAAGGCGGGGAACATCAACCACGCGCTCACCGTCACCGACGGCGACCTGGTGCTGGTGCTCGACGCCGACTTCATCCCGCAGCGCGACTTCCTGGCGCGGACGGTGGGGTTCTTCCGCGACCCGTCGCTCGGGGTGGTGCAGGTGCCGCACCACTTCTTCAACAGCGACCCGCTGCAGGCCAACCTCGGGCTGCACCAGCGCTACTCCGACGACCAGGAGTTCTTCTTCCGCGACATCATGCCGGCGCGCGACGCGTGGGGCGTGGCGTTCTCGTGCGGGAGCAACAGCCTGACGCGGCGCGCCGCGCTCGACGCGATCGGCGGCGGGATCCCGACCTCGTCGATCACCGAGGACATCCTGTCGAGCATCGTGCTGCTGCAGAAGGGGTGGCGGACGATCTACCTCAACCAGCGGCTGGCGCGCGGCCTCGCCCCCGAGGGGCTGCCGGCGATGTACACGCAGCGCGCGCGGTGGGCGCGCGGCGGGATCCAGACGATGCTGATCCCCGAGGGGCCGGTGCGCGCGCGGGGGCTGACGCCGCTGCAGCGGCTGTTCTTCCTCCCGATCCCGTGGATCACGGCCAACCTGTGCCTGCCGCTGGTGTGCCTCGGCCCCCTGCTCTTCATGTGGGGCGGGCTGATGCCGGTGCGCGAGGCGACGGGGCCGGACCTGATCGCGTACCAGCTGCCGATGCTGCTGGCGACGCTGTGCGCGACGCCGCTGCTGTCGCGCGTGCAGCGCAACCCGCTCATCGCCTGCGCGTACCAGCTCTTCCTGTCGTTCCGCCTCGCGCCGGCGGTGCTGCACGCGATGGTGCGCCCGTTCGCGGTCGGGTTCCAGGTGACGCCCAAGGGGAAGGACGCGCAGCGCGTGCAGGCCGACGTGCGCGCGGTCGTGATCTCGGTGGGCGTCATCGCGCTCACCGTGGCGGGGATCGTGGTGAACGAGCTGCCGGCGTACCAGCGCGTGCCGGCCGACTACTTCGTGACGCCGAGCGTGCTGTGGGGCGGCGTGTCGATCGCCGTCATGCTGATCTGCCTGATGATGGCCTACGAGATGCCGCGCTTCCGGCAGGACGAGCGGTTCGTGGTGGACGAGGCGCACGACGCGACGCTGTTCCCCGCCCCGCCGGCGCCCGACGCGGAGGGGGAGGACGCGGCGGCGCGGCCGGTGACGCGCGGCGCCGTCACGGTGCTCGACCTGTCGATCAGCGGCGGCGGGCTGCGCGGGGTCCCCGACGCGCGCCCGGGCGACCGCATGGTGCTGCACCTCGCCGGCGTCGGCGACCTGGCGTGCCGCGTGGTGCGCCGGATCGGGAAGGACGGCGCGGGGGTGGTGTTCGACGCGCTGGAGGGGGCGCCGCGCTGGTACCTGATCGCGAAGGTGTTCGCGCACGGCTACGAGAACCACGGGCGGCACGTGCGGCAGGCGGGGGCGCTGCGCGCGCTCTGGGTGCGGCTGACCGGGATCGGGACGGCGGGGACGGTGCGCGACGGCGAGGCGGTGCGCGCCCCGAAGCGGCCGCCGCTCCTGCCGCGCCTCGACGTCCCGCCCGAGGCGGCGTACCCGCGGCTCGCCGCGGCCGCCCGTGCGCTGGAGGCGGGGACGACCGAAGTGCGGGTCGAGGTGGCGCGCCGCGCGGCGTGATCCGATCTTCCGGGCCTACCCTCTCGCCCGCGCCGCCATGCTCCTCGTCCAGCCGCCGTCCCCGCCGCCCGCCGCCGAGCAGATCGCGGCCGCCGTCCTCCCCCTCCCCGCCGAGCAGCGCGCGAGCGCCACGGTCCTCGGCTACGACGCGGGCGGGAGGCTCGTGACGCTGCGCGAGGGGACGGGCGCGATGCGCTGCCTCGCCGACGACCCGAAGCAGGAGAACTTCCACGTCGCCTGCTACCACAAGGCGCTGGAGCCCTTCATGGCCCGCGGCCGCTCGCTGCGCGCCGAGGGGGTGACGGGGACGCAGGTCGACACGGTGCGCTTCAAGGAGATCGCGGCCGGGAAGCTCGACATGCCGCGCACCGGCGGCGCGCTCTACACGCTCACCGGCCCCGCCGGCAGCTGGAACGCGGCGACCGGCAGGGCGACCGGGACGCGTCCGCTGTTCGTGTACTACATGCCCTTCGCGACCGCGGCGACGACGGGGATCAGCGAGAAGCCGTCGGGGAGCGAGCCGTGGCTCATGTTCCCCGGGACGCCGAAGGCGCACGTGATGCTGGTGGGGACGATGAGTCCCTGATGGGGCGTTCTCAATAACGGCGTTCTCAGGTACGGCGTGGTCTGGTACGGCGTGGTCTGATACGGCGTGAACTGCCACCGATGGGTGAGCGTCACGCCGTATCAGACCACGCCGTTATTGAGAACGCCCCACCTGAGAACGCAGTACCTGTCCCATGATCTTCTCGACCGCCCGCTCGGCTTCCTCCGCCGTCTCGCGCGGGAGGGCGAGCAGCGCGCGCAGCAGGCGCCGGAGGCGGACGGCGCGGCGGCGGCGGAGGGAGGGGGGGAGCGGGCGCACACTCGGGGTACGGCGGGCGGGCGTCCGGCGTTGGAGCGTGCGCGGGCGTCGGGGACGGCGGGGTGACGGCGGTGTCACCGCCGCGCGCGGGGCGCGGGTGACGCGGGTCACACGGCGCGCCGGCACTCCCGCCAAACGCGTGTATCCACTACTAGTCCACGCGCCCGCGCCCAACCGCACTTGCTCCGCCTCCGCCCCCGCCACGTCCTCCTCGCCGCCGCGCCGGCCGCGCTGATCCTCGCGATCGGCGGGGCGAGCGCGTTCGCGCTGCGGCGCGTCGCCGCGACGGCGGCCGAGGTGCGGCGCACCGAGCAGGCGCTGCGCGTGGTGGAGAACGTGCACGCCTCGGTGGCCGACATCGTCATCGACGCGCGCGGGTTCGTCCTCACCGGCGACTCGTCGCTGCTCGTGGGGCAGGAGGCGCGGCGCGCAGACGCGATGCGCGGGCTGGCCGCGCTCGACGGGCTGGTGCAGCTCGACCCGGGGCTCGGCCCGCGCGTGCGCGCCTTCCGCAGCGTCACCGCGACCCGCCTCGCGCTCACCGACTCGATCCTCGCGCTCCCGCCGACGACGCGCCGCCGCCCCGCGCCGGCGCTCGCCGAGCAGGTGCGGCGCGGCTCGGTCGTCATGGACTCGCTGCGGGCGGAGCTCGAGGAGCTGGAGCGCTCCGTCGAGCGCGCGCTGAGCGAGCGGGAGCGCAACGACGCGCAGGTCCGCGACCTGACGCTCGTGCTGCTCGTCGGCGGCGGCGTGCTGGCCGCGGTGGTCGGCGTCGGCGTGCACCTCGTGCTGTCGGGGCTCCTCGCCCGCGCCCGCGCGCAGGCGGCGGACCTCGAGAAGACCAACGCCCGCCTGCGCGAGCAGGCCGCCGAGCTGGCGACGCGCCGCGAGCGGCTGGAGGACGGCGCGCTGGCGCTGGAGCTGGCCAACGAGCAGCTGCGCGAGCAGGCGACGGAGCTCGAGCTGCAGACGCACCAGCTGCAGGAGCAGACGGTCGAGCTGGAGTCGGCCAACGACGCGCTGCGCGAGGGCGCGCTCCGCGACCAGCTGCTGTTCGAGCGCGCGCCGCTCCCGATGTGGATGTTCGACTCCGAGACGCTGCGCTTCCTGGCCGTCAACGACGCCGCGGTGGAACGCTACGGCTGGTCGCGCGAGGAGTTCCTCGGCCGCACGATCCGCGACATCCGCCCGCCCGCCGACGTGCCGATGGTCGAGGCGCTGGCGCGCGACCACACCGACGGCGACACCACGCGCCGCGCCGTCCGCCACGTCACCAAGGACGGGCGCGTGCTGCAGGTGGTGGTGGTCTCCCACGACGCGGTGCTCGAGGGGCGGCGCGTCCGCATCGTCACGGTGGAGGACGAGACGGCGCGCACCGAGGCCGAGCGGGCGCGCGTGGCGCTCCAGCGGCAGCTGCTGCAGGCGCAGAAGATGGAGGCCGTGGGGCGGATGGCGAGCGGCGTCGCCCACGACTTCAACAACCTGCTGACCGCGGTGCGCGTCAACGTCGAGAACGTGCTCGAGTCGCTCCCCGCCGAGAGCCCGTTCCGCGCCGACCTCACCGACGCCGACGACGCGATCAGCCGCGCCACGTCGCTCACCCGCCAGCTGCTGACGATCGGGCGGCAGCAGCACGCCGACCGCCGCCCGGCCGACTTGGGCGTCGTCGTGCGCGACGCCGAGCGGCTGATGCGCCGCCTGGTGGGGGAGCGGGTGCACGTGGAGCTGCGCCTCGCCGAGCGCCCGCTGGTGGTGCTGGCCGACGTCGCGCGGCTGGAGCAGGTGCTCGTGAACCTCGCGGTCAACGCGCGCGACGCGATGCCCGCCGGCGGCACGCTCACCGTCGCCACCGCGCGCCGCCTCGCCGTCCCCCCCGACGGCACCGGTGGGGCCGCGCGCGCGTGGGCGGTGCTGGCGGTGCGCGACACGGGGCACGGGATGGACGCCGACACGCGCGAGCGCATCTTCGAGCCCTTCTTCACGACCAAGGCGCCGGGCGTCGGCACGGGGCTCGGCCTCGCGACGGCGTTCGGGATCGTGCAGCAGGACGGCGGCTTCTTCGTCGTCGACTCGGCGCCCGGCGAGGGGGCGCGCTTCGAGGTGTTCCTCCCGCTGCAGCACGACGACGCGCCGCGCCCTCCGGGCGCCTACGCCGGCCCGCCGCCCGGCGCCGCGCGCCCCACGCCGGTGCGCGCCGGCCCGGCGG
>NZ_JARGEK010000289.1 GCF_029211165.1 Roseisolibacter sp. H3M3-2 | reverse complement strand
CGCCCCGACGCCGCGTCCGGCACCGCGCCCGCCGGCGGCGCCCCCCGCCCCGGCGCCGACGGCCGCGCCCCCGGCGGCGGTCGAGACGGGGCCGTGGCGGTTCGCGTGGACGACCGAGGCGCGGCAGTTCCGGGTGCGGACCGAGGCGGACGTCGCGCGGGCGGGGGAGCGGGAGCGCGTCGAGACGACCGGGCTGGTCACGGTCGCGGTGCTCCCGGTGCAGGGCGGCAGTCCGCGCGGGGTGAGCGCGCGGGTGGACTCGCTGCTGGTGCGGGCGTCGGAGCGGGTGGCGGGGCGCGCGTCCCCCGGGCCGGCGGCGCCGGCCACGATGCGGGGGACGATCTCGGCGCGCGGCGCGGTGCGGCTGGAGAGCGAGGCGGCGGCCGCGGGGTGCGCGAGCCCGGGGGGCGCGGCGGCGCTCACGGCGCTGGGGCTGGCGCGCGAGGTGATGCCGCGGGTGCCGGCGACGCTGACGGCGGGGCTGCGGTGGCGCGACACGACGAGCGTCGCGGGGTGCGCGGGGCCGCTGCCGGTGACGGTGCAGACGGTGGTCGCCTACGAGGTCGAGGGGGCGGAGCGCGGGGCGGTGCGGGTGCGGCGGCGGACGACGAGCACGCTGCGCGGGCAGGGGTTCGCCGGGGGGCAGGCGGTGCGCGTCGCCGGGACGGGGAGCGCCGACGCGGTGCTGGTGCTCGACGCGGGGCGGGGGGCGCTGCGCGAGGGGAGCGGGGAGGGGACGTCGACGGTGACGCTGACGATGGGGACGGCGGTGGAGACGTTCAGTCAGCAGACCCGCGTGCGCGTGGAGCCCAGATAGGGCGTGGTCGGGTACGGCGTGGTCTACAAAAGCGTGGTCCGGTACGGCGTGCCCTTCACCTGTCGGTGGTGGCTCACATAGTACCGGACCACGCCGTACCGGACCACGCCGTACCGGACCACGCCGTACCGGACCACGCCGTACCGGACCACGCCGTATCAGACCACGCCGTATCCGGCGCTCAGGCCATCGCGACGATCGGCGGCTGCCCCACCGCACACAGCTCTTCCGCGGAAGCGCGGATCGCCCAGGCGGGGCCGCGGGAGGCGAGGGCGGGCTCGACGAGGCGGGCGCCGACGTAGTAGCCGGCGCGCTCGGGGATGACGTAGCGGTCGTAGGTGCGGGCCTCGTCGCTCATGCCGCCGGAGAGCCAGCGGAGGCGGAGGCCGAGCCCCGCGGTGTCGAGCTCGGGGGCGACGGCGCGGGCGAGCATGGGCTCGAGCTCGCGGATGCGCGCGTACTGGCGGCGGCCGTAGCCGAAGTACTCCCAGGCGGCGTGGCCGGGGGCGACGAGGCGCGAGCACTCGACGGCGAGGCCCTCGTTCACCAGGTGCTCGCGGAGCGCGCCGCGGCGGCCGGTCTCCCAGTACGAGTAGTAGCCGTCGGCCTCGGCGACGAGCGTGCGCAGCGCGCTGCGGCTCGTGGGGGCGGTGTAGCGCACGGCGTGGGCGACCTCGTGCGCGACCCAGAGCGGGACGAGCCCCGGGTCGAGGCCGAGCCCCTGGGTGGCGGGGTTGGCGACGCCGGTGAAGTGCTCGAGGCAGACGAAGGCGACGCCGCGGCCGTCGACGACGAGCTCTCCCGCGTTGGCGGCGCCGACGCCGACCATGACGACGACGTCGATCTCGACGTCGGGCTCGAGCAGCTGCGCGGCGCGCTCGGCGGCGTCGGCGGCGAGGCTGACCACGTCGACGGCGGCGAGCATGGCGTGCAGGTCGTCGCGCGGGGCGGCGACGGCGGCGCGGACGACCTCCTCGAAGTGCGGCCCGTCGGGATCGACGACGTAGTTGTCCCAGTACGCGGCGAGGAGCGCGCGGTGCGCCTCGAAGTAGCGCCGGTACGCCGCGACGCGGTCGCCGTGCTGCAGGACGGCCAGGAAGTCGGGCAGGAGATTGATCAGCATCGACGGGGCGGGAGGCGCGAGAAGATACCGCGCGCGGCTGGGCACGAACAAGGCCGGACGGGGCCCCGTACGGGGCGCCGTGCGGGGGAGGCGCGCGCCGGGCAGGCACGTGGCATGGAATTGGCTTTTCGGCATGCCGCAAACGCCGTCACCGAACGGCCAACCCGCGGCGAGACCCTCACTTACGCGGCGCGCGTGCGCGCGAAGGACGCGGTCGCCGAGCACGAGCAGGAGAAGGACCCATGACCACGTTGCAGCAGATCGAACTGACCTGTCCGGTGTGCGAGTCGCACTTCCGCTCGCAGGCCGTGGTGTCGACGAACTCCTTCGGCGGGAAGCGCACCGACTTCCACGAGCGCGCGGCGGGGACGCAGCCGCTGCCGTACCTCGTGCACATGTGCAACCGCTGCGGGTACACGGGCGCGGAGCGCGACTTCACCGACGAGGCGGACGTGTCGCCGATGCTGCGCGAGCACGTGTGGACGGAGCTCGCGCCGCAGATCGCGCAGACCGCGAAGCCGACGGTGCTCGGCTCGGAGAAGTACGAGGCGGCGGCGAAGGTCGCGGAGTGGCAGGGGATGGAGCCGCGCCACGTGGCCGACCTGCTGCTGCGCGCGGCGTGGTGCTGCGTCGACGAGGGGGACGTCGAGGCGGAGCGCTTCTTCCGGCGCAAGGCGGCGTGGGCGTTCGAGCGCGCGCTGGACGGCTTCGACGGCGTGGCGGCGGAGGAGCGCGCGGTGCTGACGTACCTGGTGGGGGAGCTGTGGCGGCGCGTGGGGGACGCGTCGCAGGCGAAGCGGTGGTTCGACCAGGTGCCGCAGGAGGTGACGGACGCGGCGACGCAGCAGTGGGTGATCGACGCGGCGCGGCAGCAGCGGGACTGTCCGCGGGAGTGGTTTGGCTGAGTCGCGGCAGCGACCTCCGACCGAGAAGCGGGAGTCGCCACTGCGGGAGTCATCAAAGCGGGAGTCGTAACGGCGCCGTGCGCTCTCACGACTCCCGCTTTCGTGACTCCCGCTTTCGTGACTCCCGCTCTTGCGACTCCCGCCGTATCAGGCGGTCAGCGGGTGCCGAACAGCCGGTCGCCCGCGTCGCCGAGCCCGGGCAGGATGTAGCCCTGCGCGTTCAGCTCGCGGTCGAGCGAGGCGCAGTAGATGGTGACGTCGGGGTGCGCGTCGGCGAGGCGGCGGGCGCCGGCGGGGGCGGCGACGAGGCAGAGGAACTTGATGCGCGTGGCGCCCGCGCGCTTGAGCGAGGCGACGGCGCTGACGGCGCTGCCGCCGGTGGCGAGCATCGGATCGAGGACGAAGAAGTCGCGCTCCGCAGCGTCGCCGGGGACCTTGAAGTAGTAGTCCACCGGCTCGAGCGTGTCGTGGTCGCGATAGAGCCCGATGTGGCCGACGCGCGCGGCGGGAACGAGGCGCAGGATCCCCTCGACCATGCCGAGCCCCGCGCGGAGGATGGGGACGAGCGTGAGCTTCTTGCCGGCGACGCGGTGGCCGACGGTGCGCTCGAGCGGCGTCTCGACCGCGACCTCGTCGAGCGCGAGGTCGGCGGTGGCCTCGTACGCCATGAGCATCGCGATCTCGTCGACGAGCTCCTTGAAGATCTTCGTCGGCGTGCCGCGGTCGCGGAGGATCGCGAGCTTGTGCTGCACGAGCGGGTGCCGGACGACGACTAGGCTCGCCGGGACGGGATCGGGGGGCGCGGTCTCCATGGGGTCCATGCGCGCCAAGCTAGCGACGCCGGGGCGCGGGCGCGTCTGCGTGTGCGTGTGCGCATGACGGGCGGGTGACATCGGGCGGATCGCCCGAATCCTCCGGCGAATCCCGGAGTCGTGGCCGCGCCCTTGCCGCAGGAGCGCGGCTCACCGGGGAAGGGCGGGGGGGCGAGGGGCGACAGGGACACGCAGCGGCGCCCGAGATGCACGCGAGCGACATCGGCTGGGAGCGCGGGACCGGCGGACGGGTGGTCCGGGTGATCCGCGACGGCGAGACGGGGCGGAAGTGGCGGGTGTGGCTCGCCGACACGAGCCGGGTGCCCGGGGCACGCGCGGCGCGGTGCCTGATCTTCGACACGGGCGACCTGATCCGGCGCGTGTGGCGGGTGCCGGACGACTGGGCGCGGATGACGGCGGCGGGGCTGCTGACGCTCGTGGAGCGGTCGCCGGGACAGGACGTCGGGGCGCCGCGCGAGGTGCGGCGGGAGCTGCCGGCGACGGCCTGAGGCGTCATGCGGCCCGACGCGGTGGGAATGGCTGCTGCGTGGGTGGCGGCGGGGCGGCGCGACGACCTGAGGAGGATCGCGGCTACGGTCCGACGCCGGGCACCGAGTGGACGACGACGCGGACGAGCGCGAAGCTCGTGAGCACGTTGACGCGCCCGATCCCGCCGTAGATCCCGGTGCGCCCGACCACCCGGTGCGGCCCCGTGGTGGTCGTGTCGAGCACGAAGTAGAGCGAGTCCTCGCTCACCCAGCGCACCGGCGTGCCGGCGGGCGCGTTCGTCAGCTCGGCCGTCAGCAGGACGTGCTGTCCGCCCCGGGTCGCGCTCAGCTGCGCGGGCGTCACCGTGAGGGTGGGCGGCTCGGGGGGCACCGCGTCGGCGCAGGCGACGCCCGCGATGACGGCCCCTGCGGCGGCCGCGAGCGATCCGATGACGCACGAGCGCGGCCCGGGCCGGCCCCGACGACTGCTGTGCATGCGACCGTCCGGAAGTCCTGCGCGCGCTCGGCCACCCGTCGTCGGATGCCCCTGCCGCGAAGCTGGATGCGGAGCGCCGGGGCGACAAGGCCGGGCGCTCACCGCTCGCCGAGCCGTCGCATGCGCTCGTGCACGAGCTGCCACAGCATCGCCCCCATGCGCGCGCGGCGCTCGTGATTCTCCGCCTGCATGGTGCGGGCGTGCCGGCGTCGCTCGGCGGCGTCGGCGCGGAGCCGAGCGCTCGTCTCGCGGAGCTCGCGGCAGCGGTCGGCGACCGCGCGCAGGTCGTCCGTGATGCGCTGGAACGTGGCCTCCGCGTCGCCGGTGGGGATGCGGGGCGGCGCAAGGCGCGGTCCGCGGGGGCGGCGGACGACGCCGCAGAACGAGACGATGCGCGCCCTGGTGTGGGCGACCGTCGCCGATCCTTTCACACTCGCAGCGATCCGTCACCGCGTCCGTGACGGGTCGGTCGGCGTCCGCCGGCGGCGGTGACGCGCGACCGCGCATCGGGTACGGTTGGTGCGGTTGTGACGAGAAGCACATAAACCGCCGACGCTGGCGGCTCCTCGCCCGCGGTTCCGCCATCGCACGGAGCTTCCATGCTGCGTGCCGTCCGTCGTGCCGTTGATCGTGCCGTCGTTCTCGCCACTCTGCTCGTCGCCGCGCCGGCAGCGGCCCAGGTCCAGTCGCAGCCGTACTCCCTCCGCACGTACGCGGGGTGCGGCACCTTCTTCTGCGTCGACTATACAGCGACGTGGACGGAGCGTGTCTACCCTGCAACCCCGAACTTCCCGCGTGAGATCGAGTACTTCGTGGGGGTCAGCGGCACGCTGACGCTTCTCCAGGCGGCACTCGACGCCGGGTTCACGGGCATCGGCTGCTGCGAGATGCTCTGGGCGGCACCGCTGAGCGTGAACTGGGACCCGGGGATCATCCCCGTCTTTCCGAACCGCTCGTTCGTCGGACGGGTAGCGGGTGACGAGCTCGCGTTCTTCGCCAGCGGGCAGAGTCGCGGCACGACGCACTTCGGGAGCCTCGAGTTCTGGGCCGCTGGGCCTCCGGGGATGCAGCGGGTCAGAACGTTCGCCGCGCTGACGAGCAACGTCTCGTTGGTGACGCCCGAGCCGTCGACCTACGCGCTACTCGGCACCGGGCTGCTGATCGTCGGCGGCGTGGCCGCGCGGCGGCGGCAGCGTGCGACGACCTGACGAAGCCGCAAGAACGACCGCACGACGCGCACGGGGGCTCCGCGAGGGTCCCCGTCGGCGCGTCGGGGAACGCGACGCCGCGCGCGCACGCGCGCCGAACCTCTTGTGCCCGGGGACGGCACGGGTAAGTGTTCACCGCGCAACGCCCTAGGGTCGCAGTCGCTCCGATCGTCCCCCATCCCGACGGCATGAAGGAATTCCAGGCGGTGGTGCTCCGGCTGACGCGCCACCTGCGCGACGACGAGGACGCGCTGACGGACTTGCTGAACGAGCGCAGCCGCGGCGGGTGGGCCCCCACCATGATGTCGCAGGACGCGCAGCGCCTCACCCTCGTCTTCGAGCGCGACGTCCTGCCGGACGGCTGACCCGGACGGCTGACCCCGACGGCCGAGCGGGTCGTCCCCGCGGCACCGTGCTTGAACCTGGCAGCGGCATGTCGTCCACGTCGTCGCTGCCCAGCCGCTCCCGTCGCCTCGCGCTGCCGCTCGCCGGCGCGCTGCTGCTCACCGCCGCCCGCGGCCCGTGCGCCGGCGCACAGCCCCCGGCCGCCGGCAACGCCCCCCCGCGCGAGAGCGCGGGCGAGACCGTGGCCG
>NZ_JARGEK010000288.1 GCF_029211165.1 Roseisolibacter sp. H3M3-2 | reverse complement strand
TGTCGGCCAGCCGCGCCAGCGAGTCGCGCCGCGGCTGCGCGAACTGGCGCACCCGCCGCGCGCGCGCCTCGCGCCGCTCCGCGTCCAGCGCGCGCGCCGCCTCGGCGAGCAGCGCGCTCTCGGCGACCACCTCGCCGGTCGCGCCGCCGGTGATCGAGTCCAGCCACGCCTGCGTGCTCGTGCGCTCATCGCGCCCCTGGACCGCGACGAGCCCGGCGACGCCGGCGCCGAGCACGGCGACGGTGAGCGCGGCGAGGGCGAGAGCGCGGGGGCGGCGGCGGACGGCGGGAGTCGAGACGGCGGGAGTCGAGACGGCGGGAGCGACGACAGCGGGAGCGGAGACGGCGGGAGCGGATGCGGCGGGAGCGGGGACGGCGGGGGCGGGGGTGTCGAGGGCCTGCAGCTCGCGCAGCAGCTCGCCGGCGTCGCGCCATCGGTCGCCCGGGTGCTTGTGCAGCGCGCCCTCGACCACCGCGATCAGCTCGCGCGGGAGCCCCGGACGCAGCGTCGAGATGCGCGGGAGGTCCTGCTCGCGCTGCAGCATCACCACGCGGTACAGGCTCTCCCCCGCCCACGGCGTGTGCCCCGAGAGCATCTCCCACCCCAGCAGCCCCACCGCGTAGACGTCGCTGCGCGGGTCGGGCGCCTTCCCGTCCAGCTGCTCGGGGGCGAGGTAGGCCGGCCAGGGGGCGAGCCCGCCGTCGTCGGCGGGGGGCGGGGCGAGCGTGGCGCGGCCCGCGGCGTCGAGCAGCACCCGCTCGGGGGTCAGCGCGCCGTGCGCCTCCCCGCGCGCGCCGCGCGTCGCCAGCTCGGCGGCCTGCTCGCGCAGCAGCCGGGCGGCGCGGGCCGGAGCGAGGCGCGGCTCGGCGCGCAGGAGGTCGCGGAGGTTGCGGGGCGCTGGGTGTTGGGGCATCGTCGCGGCGGCGGGCGGCGTGGGAGCGGTTCCCGTCGCGCACGGCATGTGCCACACGCCGCCCCGCCCGCCCGTCCCCCACACCAGGAGCCCCATGGACGCCACCCTCGGCCGCCGCTCCCTCGTCGACCGCATGCGCGGCGCCGCGCTGTTCGACGTCGCCACGTACGAGGAGGTCGAGCACGACACCTCCGCGACCGGGCAGGCGGCGGTCGTCGTCGCCCTCGCCGCCGTCGCCTCCGGGATCGGCAACGCCTTCCGCGGCGGCCCGGGCATCCTCGCCGGCGTCGTCGCGATGCTGCTCGGCTGGGTGGTCTGGTCCGGGGTGACCTACCTGGTCGGGACGCGGCTGTTCGGCGGCATGGCCACGTGGGGGGAGCTGCTGCGCACCCTCGGCTTCGCGCAGGCGCCGGGCGTGCTGCTGGTCGCGGCCATCGTCCCGGGGCTCGGCTGGCTGGTGATCCTGGCCGTCTTCCTGTGGACGCTCGGCACCGGCTTCGTCGCGATCCGGCAGGCGCTCGACGTCGACTCGGGGAAGGCGCTGATGACGGCCGTCGTCGCCTGGGTCGCCAACGCCCTCGCGACCTGGATCCTGGGGATGGTGTTCGGCTCGACGCTGTTCTGAGGGGATCGGGGGCGAAAAGGGGGCGGGCGCCCTTGCCGGGCCCGCTCCCCGGGCGCACTCTGCCGGGGTTCGGCCGCCGGGTCGTGGCCCCCTTCTCCCCCCCGCATGCGTCCCCTCGTCATCGCCGTCGCCCTGGCCGCGGTCGCGCCCGCCGCGCGCGCCCAGACCACCATCACCCTCGAGGGCGTCGTCCGCGGTGAGAACGCGGCGCCCGTCTCCGGCGCGCAGGTCGTCGCCGTCCACCAGGGGACGCAGGAGACCCGCCGCGCCGTCACCGGCGCCGCCGGCACCTTCCGCATCCTCGGGCTCCCGTCGGGACGCTACGGCGTCACCGTGCGCGCGATCGGCTACAAGCCGGCCGGCGACGCCGTGCAGCTCGTCATCGGGCAGCGCGCGCAGCTCACCTTCGACCTCGAGCGCGGGGTCAACGAGCTGACGAGCGTCGTCGTCTCGGCGACGAACCCCGAGCGCGCCAAGCAGGTCGAGGTGCAGCGCCTGTCGGTGTCGGCGCCGATCCTCCGCGAGGAGATCGAGAACCTCCCGCTGAACGCGCGCGGCATCATGAACCTCGCGTCGGTGGCGCCGGGCATCAAGGCGTACGCGCCGCAGCAGGGGCGCACGCTCCCCTCGGCCGGCGCGGCGCCCGACCTGCGCTTCATCAACCTCTACCTCGACGGCGTCGAGATGAAGTCGATGTTCAACGGGAACATCGTCGGCCTCGGGCAGACGGGGTCCCCGGTGCCGCAGGAGGGGCTGGAGGAGTTCCGCGTCTTCCTCAACCCGTACGACGCCGAGTACTCGCGCGCGGGGAGCTACGTCATCAGCGCCGTCACGCGGCGCGGCGCCACCAAGTGGGAGGGGTCGGCGTTCGGCTTCTTCCAGAACTCCGACGCCGTCGGGCGCACGTTCATCCAGCGCAACGCCGGCACCGCGCCGCCGAACTTCGGGCGGCAGCAGGCGGGCGTGAACGTCCGCGGCCCGCTGGTGAAGGACAAGCTGTTCCTCGCCGCGAGCTACGAGCTGACGCGCACCAACAACTTCATCGACGTGACGCCCGGCCGCCCGGCGACCAACCCGGCGATCTGGGACCGCTACCGCGGCACGTTCGAGGCGCCCAACCGCAACCACGCCGGCGTGCTGCGCCTGACGTGGACGCCCGGCGAGACGCACACCGTCGACGGCATGTGGTCGACGCGCTACCTGACCGGCGAGGGGAACTTCGGCGTCGCCACCGCGCGCGAGGGCGGGATCACGCAGAAGTACTTCGTCAACGTCGCGCAGCTCCGCGACAAGTGGCAGCCGACCGCCAACTTCGTGAACGAGGCCAGCCTCCAGCTGGTCAGCTGGTACCACAACGAGGGGCCGCTGGTCGAGGGGCCGGTCCGCGTCTACCCGAGCGTCACCGTCGGCACCGGCGGCTTCCCGCTCGTGCTGCGCGAGACGCACGGCCGCTTCGTCGACCGCGCGACCTACACCCTCGACGCCGCCGGGACGCACCTGCTCAAGGCCGGCGTCGAGGCGAGCCGCGTCGGCGCCAGCCAGTTCCTGCCGACCAACCGCTTCGGGTCGTTCAGCTTCCCCACCGACACCAGCACGCTCCCCAACTCGGCCTCGCTCGGCGTCGGCTTCTTCGACCCGACGTCGACGGCCGACGCCAAGGCGTCGCTGAGCGGCACCATCGTCGGCGCGTACCTGAACGACGAGTGGCGCCCGGTGCCGAATCTGGCGATCAACGTCGGCGTGCGCTACGACGTCGAGCTGAACACGCTCAACAACGACTTCACCGTGCCGTGGGCGCAGGACGGGCAGCTGGTGTCGGCGCTCGAGGGCGCGGGCTACGGCCGCTGGATCAACCGCGGCAACCGCAAGAACGACCTGAACAACATCAGCCCGCGCATCTCGTTCTCGTGGGACCCGACGAAGCAGAACCGCACCTTCCTGCGCGGCGGCTTCGGCGTGGTGTACGACCGCGCGACGAGCATGATCGGCTTCGGCGAGCGGCTCAACGCGGCGTGGCGCACCTACAGCTTCGTGAACCCGGGGACGACGGACCCTGAGGTGCTGCGGCAGCGCGTCGTCTCGGGCGGCGTGCAGGCCACGCCGGCGCTGGTGCTCGTGAAGGACAAGATCGAGACCCCGAAGAACACGCAGTGGTCGGTCGGCATCGGGCAGCAGTTCACCAGCCAGTTCGGGGTGAACCTCGACTACATCGACCAGCGGATGTCGGACCTCTACGTCCGCCTGAACCCGAACTACTTCAACACGACGACCCGCGCCCGCGCGCTCACGCCGCGCTACGGCGACATCACGCTGTGGGACGACTTCGGGAAGGCGCGCTTCCGCGGGCTGATCTCGCAGGCGACCTACCAGCGCCAGCGCACGCGCGTCAACCTCGCCTACACGCTCGGCTTCTACGAGGCGGACTTCGACGGCAACATCGCGCAGATCTTCCCCTTCCGCTCCAGCTACGACATGCAGGCGACGTCGGGCGACGAGCGGCACCGCGCGGTGCTGAGCACGGTCACGCCGATCCCGTTCGGCTTCACCTTCTCGGCCATCGGCACGGTCGCCAGCCCGCGCCCGGTGGCGGTGACGGACGGGCGCGACCTGAACGCGAACAACGTCTTCTTCGACGACTTCCCGAACGGCGACCGCACCGTGCGCCCGGCGAACGAGTGGAAGAACTGGTACCGCACGGTCGACCTGCGGCTGTCGCGCCCCATCTTCACCTCGGGGAGCCGCAAGGTCAGCGCGTCGGTCGAGGTGTTCAACGTGTTCAACTCCGACAACATCGCGACGTTCAACGCGCGCCAGCTCGACGCGGCCGGGCGTCCGATCACGAACTACCTGCAGCCGAACAGCGCCTTCGCGGCGCGCCAGGCGCAGGTCGGGCTCCGCGCCGACTTCTGACGCGCGTGCGCGCCCTCCGGCTCGCGGCCCTGCTCACGCTCGCGGGGTGCGCGGGCCGCGCCCCCGCCCCCGCGTCCGCCCCCGTGGCGGGCGCGGGGGCGGGGCGCGTCGACACCGGGAGCATCGGCGGCGCGCGCTACCGCGTGCAGCTCCCGGCCCGCTGGAACGGCGGGCTGGTGATGTACGCGCACGGGTACCGCTTCCTCGACGCGCCGCCCGCGCGCTGGGACGACCGCGCGGAGCAGGCGCTGCGCGACACCGTCCTCGCGCGCGGGTTCGCGATCGCCGAGTCGCAGTACCGCCGCCAGGGGTGGGCGGTCGCGGAGGGGGTGGAGGACACCGAGGCGCTGCGGCGGCACTTCGTCGCGCGCCACGGCCGCCCGCGCGAGACGGTGATGCTGGGGCACTCGATGGGCGGGCTGATCGCCGTCCTCACCCTCGAGCGGCACCCGGACGCCTACACGGCCGGGCTGCCGGTGTGCGGCGTGCTGACGCCGGCCCCGCTGCTGGCGCGGATGGTCGAGGTGCTCGCGGCGGCCGACGTGCTCGCCCCCGGCGTGCTGCGCGACGGGGCGGCGGGGCTGCTCGGGCCGGTGCCGGCGGGGCTCGCCGACAGCGCCGTCGCCGCGGCGCTGGCGCGCGTCCCGGGGGCGACGGCGCGGGTGGCCGCGCAGATGGAGCTGCGTGAGCGCGACGTCCCGTGGGTGCTGGCGTTCGCGCGGCAGCTCGTCGCCGACCTGCGCGCGGCGTCGGGCGGGCTGCCGTTCGGGAACGCGGACGTGGTGTACGCCGGCTGGGGGGACGACGCGGCGATGAACCGCGCCGTCCGCCGCTACCCGGGCGACCCGGCGGCGACGGCGTGGCTGCTCGCCCGCGCGTCGCCCACCGGCGCGCTGCGCGTCCCGACGCTCGCGGTACACACGACGTACGACGAGCTGGTGCCGGCCCGCTCGCCGAACGAGTACCGGCTGGCCGCGGCGCGCGCCGGCGCGCGCGACCGGTTCGTGCAGGCGTGGGTGGAGGCCGACGGCCACTGCAACGTCTCCCCCGCCCGCACCGGCCGCGCCCTCGACCAGCTGCTCGCCTGGGCGCGCGAGGGGCGGCGTCCCGCGGGGGGCGAGCTGCGCTGAGCGCGGGCGCGCCGACCGCGCGTCAGCGGCGCGGCAGGAACGCCGAGACGCCGAAGCGCAGCCCGAAGCCGGTCGCGGTGTTGTCGGTGTCGTTCGCGCCCTGGTCCACCGACTGCACGGTGCGGCCGAGGTGCGCCTCGCCGAAGACGCCCACCTGGCGCGACACGAGCCAGGTCAGCCCGGCGGTCGCCTCGACGCCCCAGAGCGAGCCCTCGCGCTCGCCGGTGGCGGGCCCCTCGTCCTGCTCGATCGTGAAGCGGCCGACGCGCGCGCTGGCGCCGAGGTACGGCAGCGTGCGCGCGGCGCCGCGGCCGAAGTAGTAGCGCGCCGCCGGGCCCACGGCGAACGAGGTCGCGCTGCCGCCGCCGAAGTCGGAGTAGCCGAGCTGCACGTCGCCGCCGAGGGCGAGCCCGGGGCGCACGAAGAAGAGCACCGCGGGCGCGAGCGAGAGCGACGTCGTCGTGCTGGTCGACGACCCCTGGACGCCGTCGACCTCGATGCGCGTGCGCTGGCGCTGGAAGGAGGCGCCGCCCGACACCAGCAGGCTGCCGCGGTCGATGGCGGGGGGGATCGAGTCCTGCGCCAGCAGCGGGGCGGCGCAGCAGGAGAGCGCGGCGAGCAGCGACAGGCGGCGTGCGGGCATCGTGGGGTCGGGTGGTGTGGGTTCGGCGTCCGTCGCGGTACCATACCCGCGATGCGCCGACGCGCCGTAGGTCACCGATGACGGAATTCCGTTGAACGCGTTCTACACGTCCGTCGTCCCCGACGCCGAGGCCGAGGCGGCGCGCCGCCGGGGCGCGATGCGCCGCGCCTCGTGGCTGCGGCTCGTGCTGGCCGCGCTGACGGTCGGCGCGTGGCTGGCGCGCGACCGCGCGCCCGACGCG
>NZ_JARGEK010000287.1 GCF_029211165.1 Roseisolibacter sp. H3M3-2 | reverse complement strand
CCGTCGCGCGCCGCCCGCCGCAGCGGAGCGCGCGCGACGCCGTCCGGTGCGCCGCTTGCGCCGACGGGCGCGCCGACCGACCCTCTCCGCCTCCCCCTCGCCGCCGGAGTCCCCGATGCGCCGTGCCGCCGCGCCGACCGCCCTGCTGGTGCTCGTGACGCTCGCCGCGTGCGGCGGGGTGAGCCTGCGCGGGGCCCGCGGGACGACCGCCGAGACGGCGCCGTCGTCGCCCTTCCCGCGCGCCGACCGCGCCCCGATCCCGGCCGACCGCCCGACCCCGCTCCCCGTCCCGGGCGGCGTGGTGCCGACGCCGGCGAACGGCGTGAGGACCCCCGACCAGCGCCGGATCTGCCGCACCGAGAGCGTGCCGCGGGAGTGGATCGCGGTGGCCTACGTCGAGGCCGAGGGGCAGTGCCCGGCGCGGCAGGACGTGGGGACGAGCGCGAACGCCGCGATCATCACGCACCTGCCGACCAAGTCGCTGGGGACGGTGCTCGACGTGTGCCTCGACCAGCGCGTGCCGATCGACTGGCAGATCCTGCGCGGCGAGCCGGTGGCGGACCCGGCGGCATGTCCGGGGGCGGCGAGGGGAGAGGCGCCGACGACGCGGCGGATTCGGCGGTGGCGGTAGTCTCCGGTCGGCTTTCGTGACGGCGTAGAGCGGGGGACGGCGAAGCCCAGGAACGGCGCAGAGCGGGGTGAACCGAACCAAGGGGTGACCCGGAAACCGGGGTACGGCGGACCTACCGGCTATGAGCGGGCAGGTCCGCCGTACCCCGGTTTCCGGGTCACCCCTGTGTTCGGTTCACCCCGCTCTCCGCACTGCCCTGAACTGCGCCCCACCCCGCTCCTCGCCGTCGAAAGGGAAGCGGAAACAGCCTGGAGCGTGAAGTACGTCACCCGTCTCCCCCGCCGCTGGCGCTCCGCTCGCCTTACACCTGCGCATGAGCGACGGCACCAGTCCGGTTCCCCATCCCCCCTACACGCCCGACGGCGCCGCCGTCGACGCGATCGCCGCGGAGCTGATGCACCGCCTCCGCCCCGTGCTCGGCGCGATGCCCGAGTCGGAGTTCCTCGACCTCGTGCGCGTGATGGCGGAGCGGCAGGACCGCTGGCAGCGGCGCGAGCGGACGCGCGGGCCCTGAGCGCGCGACGGGGGCCGGCTCCGAGATGGAGCCGGCCCCCGTCACATCACGCCGGGGCGTGCCTCAGCGCATCGCGATCGTCGACGTGGACAGGTCGCGGATCGCCTTCTGGAGCATGCGCACCTTGTTGGCGTCCGACGACGCCTGGGCGTCGGCGTCGAGCTCGTTGGCGAGCTTGTTCAGCGCGTCGCGGCGCGCGGCGCCGCTCTGCCGCTCGGCGCCGGCGAGGGCGTCGCGCACCGCCGACAGGCGGGCCGAGACGAGCCCCTTCGAGCGCTCGAGCTGGTCGGCGAAGGCGCGCGCCAGCGCGAACGACGGCGGCCACACGAGCTTCGGCTGCCCCTGCGCGTTCAGGTAGTCGAAGCGGATCGTGTTGGCGGCGTCGATCTCGTTCTGCGAGATGTGCTCGCTCGGCGTCAGCGCGAGGACGTCGAGGCCGCGCGAGATCTCGGACGAGACGATGCTGCCGTTGTACCAGTAGACCGACCACGAGCCGCCGTTCCCCTGGCGGTCGGCGGCGACGGGGCCACGGTCGAAGAAGGCGATCTCCTGCACGTTCTTCGGGTCGGTCCAGTCGAAGACCGAGATGCCGCCCTGGTACCACGACTGCACCATGACGTCGCGCCCCGGGATCGGGATCAGCGAGCCGTTGTGCGCGACGCAGTTCTCCTGCGACGTCTGCGGCGCCGAGAGCTTGTAGTAGCTCTGGAACTGCATGCGGCGGTCGGGCGTCAGCGTGAACACCGCGTTGGCGCCCCACTCCTTCGGGTCGCTGGCGCGGCACTTCGGCTGCGAGCCGCCGCCCCACTCGTCGGTGAACAGGATCTTGGTGCCGTCGTTGTTGAACGTCGCCGAGTGCCAGTACGAGAAGTTCGAGTCGGCGACGGCGCCGATGCGCACCGGGTTGGCCGGGTCGCGGATGTCGAGCAGCAGCCCGTACCCCTCGCACGCGCCGCCGGCGAGGCCGAGCGCCGGGTAGACGGTGATGTCGTGGCACTGGTCGGGGCCCGTCTCCTCGCGGCCGCCGCCGCCGAACAGGCGCGCCATCATGCCGGGGAGCGCCTGCCGCAGCGCCGCGCTGTCGGCGGCCGTGGCGGCGCCGCTGCCGCCGCGCGCGCGCACGATGCTGTCGAGCATCGGCTGCGTCTGCTGCGTGCGCAGCGGGCGCTCGGTGCCGTTGATGCTCACGACGAAGTCGCCGCGGGCGCGGGCGGCGGCCAGCGCCTCGCGCTGCGCCTGCACGTCGGCCGGCGCGGCGCCGTGGCGCGGCGGGGCCTGCAGCCCGTTGAAGATGCGCGGCGAGCTGACGATCGCCGCCGCCGCCGGGTTCGCGAGCGGGACCTTGATGACCTCGATGCGGAAGAGCGCCGAGTTCGGGTCCTCGCCCGGCGCCGAGCGCGAGCAGCCCGGCAGCTCCTGGTCGGAGCGCACGCCGGCGGAGCCCGAGATGTACACGTAGACGTTCGCCGTGTCCTTCGGGTCGGCCAGCACGGTGTGCGTGTGCGAGCCGCGGCACGTCTGCACGTTGCCGACGTTCTTCGGGTTCTTGATGTCGGTGATGTCGAAGATGCGCAGGCCGCGCAGGCGGTCCTTGCTCACCGCCGACTGCACGCCCTGCCCGCCGCAGTCGATGCGGCCGGTGAGCCCCTCGCCCGACACGAACAGCAGGTTCTTGTAGACCGACACGTCGCTCTGCGACGCCGGGCAGAAGTACGCCGTGACGAGCGTCGGCTTGCTGGGCGTGGAGATGTCCCAGATCTGCCAGCCGTTGTAGTTCCCCTGGATGGCGTAGTTGCCGGTGAACGCCAGGTCGGAGTTGGTGCTGCCGGCGAACCGGTCGCCCGGGCGCGCGGTGGCCAGCACCTGCATGTTGGACACGGCGGTGGCCGCGTCGTAGAGCCCCGCGCGCAGGCCGACGCGCGGGTCGGCGGCCGCCGAGCGCGCGGCGCCCGACGGGGCGGCGCCCGTCGAGACGCTGACGCCGCGCGCGCAGGCGCCGAGCGTCGTCGCCGCGAGGGCGAGGGTGAGGAGACGGGTGGACGACACGTGGGTTGGGGAGGGAGCGGGTGGGGTGTGGGGCCGCGCGGTCAGGGCGCGCCGCCCCCGGTCAGCACGTCGAGGAGCATGCGCTCCATGCGGGCGATCTCGGTCACCTGGTCGACGTTGATGTCGGACGCGAGCTTGAACACGCCCTCGTCCTGCCCGGCGCCGTCGGTGGCGAACAGCTGCTCGACCATCGCCGTGGCGCCGCGGTGGTGCTGGATCATGAACTGGAGGAACAGCCGGTCGAACACCGGCCCGCGCGCCTCGGCCAGCTGCCGCAGCTGCGCCGGCGTGAGCATCCCCGCCATCGCGGCGTGGTCGCCGTGGCCGCCCGCGGCGCCGCCCATGTCGTGGCCGACGTGCGCCAGCGCGGCGGCGGTGGTGTCGGGGGCCGGCACCGGGCGGCCGCGGTCGCGCAGCCACGTCTGCATGCTCGCGATCTCGTCGCGCTGCGCGTTGATGATGCGCGCCGCCAGCGTGCGGATCGACGGGCTGGCCGCGCGCTCCGGCGCGAGGCGCGACATGACGACCGCCTGCGCGTGGTGCCCGATCATGTCGGTCATGAACCGCACGTCGGCGTCCGTGAAGCCGTAGCGCGTGGCGTAGCGGACGCTGTCGGGCGGGAGCGCGCCCGTCGTCGCGGCGGTCGCGGCGGCGCGCGGGGACGCGCCGCCCGACGCGCAGCCGGCGAGCACGCCGAGGGCGAGGAGGCGGAGAACGGTCGGGCTGGGCATCGGGAATCGAGTGGAGAGCCGGGGTAACATACCCCGCCCGCCACCGTCTGGTTGACGCAGCAGCGCCGGACGCCGTTGACGCCGCGCACGCCCCCGGCGAGCGTGCGCGCCATGCCCCCCGCGCCGCCCGCCCCCTGCCCCGGCTGCGGGGCGCTGTTCCCGCCGTCCGACGGCCCCACGCACCGCTACATCGGCGCCTCCGCCGGCTGCTGGGCGCTGTTCGCCCCCCGCTCGGTCGGCGAGGCCCCCGACCCGGCGCTGCTGGCCGCCTCGCGCGTCCCCGAGGCGCCCTCGGCGGCGCGCCCGGCGCCGTTCCCGCCCGCCCCCGCGCTGGCGACGCTGGTCGCCGACGCCTACGCCGCCCAGCACCACGGCGACGACTCCCCGCCGGCCGTGCAGTCGGTGGCGGTCCACCTGCTGGTGCTGCACGGGGTGGCGCGCCGCGGCGTCGCCCCGGCCCGCGCGCAGTGGGTGCGCACCCGCGCCCTCCGCACCCGCGGCGTGTTCGCGAAGCTCGCCCCGCCCCCGGTCGGCGCCGCGCTCACGCTGCGCCACCTGTACCCCGGGGGCGGGGTGACCACGCCCGCCGCCCCCGCCGACTACGCGGCGTCGGTGCTGGCCGCCTGGGAGGGCGCGCACGCCGCCACGCTGCGCGCCTGGTACGACCGCCACGTCGTCGCCGACTGACGCCGCCATGGAGATGCTCGAGACGACGGCGGGCGACTTCCCGCTGCAGGAGTACCGCCTGCGCCTCGGCGGGCGCGAGTGGTCGGTGCTGCACACGGAGGCGCTGCTGTCGTTCCAGGAGGAGCAGGACTTCCTCGGCGAGCGGCGCGCGCTCCCCTACGGCGTCGTCCTCTGGTCGGCGTCGATCGCGCTGGCGCACGACGTGGCCGCGCGCGCCGCCGACCTGCGCGGGCGCACGGTGCTGGAGCTGGGGGCGGGGACGGGACTCCCCGGGATCGTCGCCGCCTCGCTCGGCGCCCGCGTGGTGCAGACCGACAAGCAGGCGGTCGCGCTGGCGGTGTGCCGCCGCAACGGGGCGCGCAACGGCGTCGCCGGCGTCGAGTACCGCCAGGCCGACTGGGACGCCTGGACCGACGCGGCGCGCTACGACTGGATCCTCGGCGCCGACGTCCTGTACGCCGACGGGATGCACGACCGGCTGCGGCGGATCTTCGACGCCAACCTCGCCCCCGGCGGCCGGCTGCTCCTGGCCGACCCGTTCCGCCCGCTCAGCTTCCGGCTGCTGGAGGCGATGGAGCGCGACGGCTGGACGGTCGGGCTGTCGCGGTGGACGATCGGGGAGGGGGAGGAGGCGCGGCGGATCGGGGTCTACGAGCTCCGCGCGCCGGGGGGGGCTCCGTAGCGGCTGCGGACTGCGGGCTGCGGGCAACGGGTTCCGATCCGCAGCCCGCAGCCCGCAGGTAGTTTGCCTCCCATGCGCGTCGTCCAGTTCCGCACCCGCAACCCGCTCGTCGGGCTGCTGATCCTCCTCGTCGTCCTGGCGCTGCTGGTCGGCGTCGTGGTGTTCGGCGCGGTCGCGGCGCTGGCGCTGGCGGTGGTCGGCGGCGGGGTCATGGCGGTGCGGCGGCTCACGGGGCGGCCGGCGCTGCGCCCGCCGCCGCCGGCCGAGCTGCCGCTCGATCCCACCCTCGAGATCCGTCCGGCCGAGCCCGACGACACCCGGCGGCTGCCGCCCGCGTAGGAGCGGCATGCCCGGCGCCGCCGACCGCCCCCGCCCCGACTTCCGCCCCGACCTCGAGGGGCTGCGCGGCGTGGCGATCCTGCTGGTGGTGCTCTTCCACGCCGGGGTGCCGGGGTTCGCCGGCGGGTTCGTCGGCGTCGACGTCTTCCTCGTCCTCTCGGGGTTCCTCGCCACCCGCGCGCTGGCGCGCGAGCTGGACAAGACCGGGCGCATCGGGCTCGCCGACTTCTGGGCGCGCCGCGCCGCGCGGCTGCTGCCGGCGCTCTTCCTCGTCGTCGCGGCGACGCTGGCGCTGGTGTGGGCGTTCTGGGCGCCGATCGACCGCGCCCCCGCCGCCGCGACCGCGCGCGCCGTCGCGCTCTCGGGCGCCAACGTCGAGCTGGCGTCGCGCGGCGTGCACTACTTCGGCTCGCGCGACGACCCGCTGCTGCACACCTGGTCGCTCGGCGTCGAGCAGCAGTTCTACTATCTCTGGCCGCTCCTCCTGCTGCTGGTCGCGCTGGTCGCGGAGCGGCGGCCGCGCGCGCTGCCGTGGGGCGTCGCGCTGGCCGGGCTGGCGTCGCTCGCGGCGTCGTGGTGGCTCACCGGCGCGCAGTCGGCGTGGGCCTACTACGGGCTCGCCACGCGGCTGTGGGAGTTCGCGCTCGGCGGGCTGGTCGCGCTGACGCCGGGCGCGCCGTCGCCGCGGACGGCGCCCGTGCTGCCGGCGGCCGGGCTGGCGCTGGTCGCCGCGGCGGTGTGGGCGTTCGACGGCACGCTGCCGTACCCCGGGCTCGCCGCGCTGGTGCCGACGCTCGGCGCGGCGGCGGGCGTCGGCGCGGGGCCGGCCAAGTCGGAACG
>NZ_JARGEK010000286.1 GCF_029211165.1 Roseisolibacter sp. H3M3-2 | reverse complement strand
CGCGAGCGCGCCCTCGCGCGCTCCGGCGCCGAGTCGCGCGGCGCGGGCGGGGTCGCCCACCAGGCCCGCGAGCGCGGCGCCGAGCGCGACGACGCCGCCCTCGGGCACCAGCACGCCGTCCACCCCGTCGTGCACGACGTCGGGCAGACCGCCCGACGCGAACGCCACCACCGGGGTGCCGCAGAGCTGTGCCTCGACGGCGACCAGCCCCAGCCCCTCCTCGCGCGACGGGACCGCCAGCACGCGGGCCGCGCCGTACAGCTGCGCGAGCTCCGCCTGCGGGCGGGCGCCGAGCCAGCGCACGCGGGACGCGACGCCCAGCGCGTCGGCGAGCGCGCGCAGCGCGGGCTCCTCCGGGCCGTCGCCGACGATCGTCAGGGGGACGCCCGGCAGGTGCGTCGCCGCCGCGCGCAGCAGCAGGTCGATTCCCTTCTGCGCCGTCAGCCGGCCGACGAAGAGCACGCCCTCGCGCGGCGCCGCGGCGGGCGGCGCGGCGAAGCGCGCCGCGGCCACCGGCATCGGGGCGACCTCGCAGCGCAGCCCGGGCGCCATCTCGCTCGCGCGGCGGCACAGCCACGACGACACGGCGGTCAGGTCGGCGGCGCGCGCGGCCACGTGGCGGAACAACGCGCGCGCGGGCTTCACGCCGGCCGCCAGGCGGACGTCCGAGCCGTGCATCGTCAGCACGAGCGGCCGCCGCGCGCTCGCCGTCGCCGGGGCCAGCGAGAGCCCGCCGGGAAACCACCAGTGCGCGTGCACCACGTCGGCGCCCCACGCCGCCGCCTCGGCACGTGCGGCACGCGCGCCGGCGGCCACGAGGCCGAGCAACGCCGCGACGCCGCGCCTCGACCCGCGCGCCCCGTCGGCCATCGCGCCCGTGTAGGCGAGCGTCTGCCAGCCGCGCGGCGCGTAGCGGAAGCGCCGGACCGCCACGCCCTCGATCAAGTCCTCCGCGGCCAGACCCGCCGCGTCCGGGGCGAGCACGCGGACCTCGGCGCCGCGCTCCTGCAGCGCGACCGCGAGGCGGAGGAGGAAGCTCCCGGCGACGTCGTCGGGGTGGCGCGGGTACGAATGCGCGAGGAAGAGGACCCGCACGGGACGCCGCGCCGCCGCCGTCAGCCGTCGCGCGCCCGGGCCGCGCGCGCCGCGCGCTCCTCGTCCAGCTCGCGCCGCATCTCGGCCAGCTCGGCGCGCTGCTGCGCGATCAGCTCGCCGAGCAGCCCGCCGACGAAGAGCACCACGCCGACGATCACGCACGTCGTGACGACCGTCCAGATCCACCGCTGCCCGTAGCCGGCGATCGCCAGCCAGACCAGCGCGACGACGCCGAGCAGGCTGCCGAGCGCGAACAGCGCGGCGCCGAGCATCCCGAACAGGAGGAGCGGCTTGCGGCCGAAGCGCAGCTCGAACCAGACGGCGAACATGTCGAGCACGCCCACCGGGATGCGCCCGATGCCGAACTTCGAGCGGCCGGCGTGCCGCGGGTACAGCGGGACCGGGATCTCGCTGACCGAGTATCCCTGCGCCGCGGCGATCACGATCATGTAGCGGTGCCAGTCCGGGCGCACGGGAAGCCCGGTCATGATCTCGCGGCGGTACGCCTTCACGTTGTTGAGGTCCCGGACCGGGACGTCGAACAGCGAGCGGCTCAGGCGGTTGTAGATCGAGGAGACGAACGCCTTCTCGTACTTCCCCTGCTTGTAGCCGGTGACCATGTCGCTCTCGCCGGCGAGGATCGGGGCGACGAGCCGCGGGATGTCCTCCGGCTTGAACTGGAGGTCGGCCGGGTAGAAGACCAGCACCTCGCCGCGCGAGTGCAGGTAGCCGGTCCGCAGCCCGTCGGCGATCCCGCGGCGGGCGCGGTGGCGGGCGAGGTGGAGGAACGGGTACTCCCGCTCCAGCCGCTGCAGGACGCCCCACGAGTCGTCGACCGAGCCGTCGTCGACGACGACGACCTCGTAGCGGACCCCGGGGTCGGCCGCGAAGGCGGCGGCCGCCTGCTCCATGAACAGCGGCAGGTTCTCCGCCTCGTCCTTGGCGGGGACGAGGACGGAGACGTCGACGCAGTCGGGCGGCGGCACGGGCGCGAGGGCGGTCATGACCCGCCCAAGTCTAATCGCGCCGGCCCCGTCCGGCACGCGCCGGGAGGGCGCCGGTCAGACGCGCTTGCGCATCCGGGCCGAGAGGACGCCCAGCTGGTCGCGGTACTTGGCGACGGTGCGGCGGGCGATGTTCACCCCGCCCTTCTTCAGGATGTTGACGATCGCCTGGTCGGTGAGCGGGTTCTTGGCGTCCTCGCCCTGGACCAGCTTCTGGATCTGGTCCTTGATCCCGCGGGCCGACACGTCCTCGCCGTCGGTGGTCGAGAGCCCCGACGAGAAGAAGAACTTGAGCGGGAGCACGCCGCGCGGCGTCTGCACGAACTTCTCGTTCGTGACGCGGCTGACGGTGCTCTCGTGCATGTTGATCACCTCGGCCACCTCGCGCAGCGTGAGGGGCTTGAGGAACTGCACGCCCTTCTCGAAGAAGTCGCGCTGCCGGTCGACGATGTAGTTCATGACCTTCAGCATCGTCTGGCGGCGCTGCTCGATCGCCTGGATCATCCAGTTCGCCGAGTTGAGCTTCGAGGAGATGAACTCCTTGCTCTCGCCGTCGAACTTCTTCTTGTCGCGCGCGATCTCCTGGTACGCCTTGGACAGCTTGAGGCGCGGCAGGTTCGCGTCGTTCAGGAAGACGTGGTACCGGCCGTCGATCTTGTCGACGATGAGGTCCGGGATGATGTAGTTGTCGGTCCCCGCCGAGTAGAGGAGCCCCGGCTTCGGGTCCAGCTTCGCGATCTCGTCGGCGGCGCGCTGCACGTCGCTCGGCGCGATGCCGAAGCGCTTGGAGATCTCGCTCCAGCGGTGCGCGATCAGCTCGTCGAAGCAGTCGCGCACGAGGCGGAACGGCACCGAGTGCTCGAGCCCCGCGTCGCGCAGCTGCAGCATGAGGCACTCGCGCAGGTTGCGCGCGCCCACGCCCGGCGGGTCGAGGCTCTGCACGATGCGCAGCATCTCGTCCGCCTCGGGCTGCGTGAACACCGGCGCGTCGTCGCCGTCCATCCCGCGCTCCTCGGCCGAGGCGCGCACGACGTCGTTGACCGTCGCCAGGATCTCGTCGACCGGGCAGTCGAGGTACCCGTCCTCGTTGATGTTGCCGAGGAACTCCTCGGCGAGCATCAGCTGGCGCGGGTTGAGGTCGAGGAGGGTGATCTGGTCGCGCAGGTGGTCGCCCAGGTCGCGCGTGTCGACCGTGACCGGCTCGTAGTACTCCTTCTCCTCGTGCTCCTCGCGGCGCCCGCCCGTGTCGAAGCCGTCCAGGAGGATCTCCTCCCAGTCGATCTCGTCGTCCTTCTCCTTCTGCTCCTCCTCGGCTTCCGCCTGGGGCTCCTCGGTGCCCTCCTCGTCCTCCTCGTCGTCCGGCTCGACCATGTCGAGGAACGGGTTGTTGAGGAGCTCCTGCTTGAGGTGCTGCTGCAGGTCGAGCAGGGGCATGTAGAGCAGATCCATCGCCTGGTAGAGGCGCGGATTGATCTTGAGCTCCTGCTTGAGCTGGGTGCTCTGATTGAGGCCGGCTTTCATGGCACCAGTCCTTCGGATATCAGGCGGCGTCGGCGGCGCCCGGAGGGGCGGCCGTCGGCGGCCCGTCGTCGCCGCGGCCGCTGAAGCGGGCGCGGAGTCGGGCGGTGAGCGTGGGGCCCAGGTAGATCCTCGCGACCTCGTCGTCGAACACCAGCTCGCGCACGGTGCCGCTGACCTTCACCTGGCCGTCGAACATGATGTACGCGCGGTCCACGATGTCGAGCGTCTGCTCGACGTTGTGGTCGCTGATCAGCACGCCGATGTCCCGGTTGCGCAGGTCGGCGACGATGCTCTGGATGTCGTGGACGGCGATGGGGTCCACGCCGGCGAACGGCTCGTCGAGCATCATGAACTTCGGGCGCGTGACCAGCGCCCGCGTGATCTCCAGCCGCCGCCGCTCGCCGCCCGAGAGCTGGTAGGCCTTGCTGCGGCGCAGGTGCTCGATCTTGAGCTCCCCGAGCAGCTCCTCCAGGCGCGCGGCGCGCTCCTGCTTGCTGAGGTCGAGCGTCTCGAGGATGGCCAGGATGTTGTCCTCGACGGAGAGCTTGCGGAAGATCGAGGGCTCCTGCGAGAGGTAGCCGACCCCCTGCCGCGCGCGGCGGAACATGGGCATGTCGGTCACGTCGGTGCCGTCGAGCCGGATGCGACCGGCATTGGGCGCGATGAGACCGACGATCATGTAGAACGTCGTCGTCTTCCCCGCGCCATTCGGGCCCAGCAGTCCGACGATCTCGCCCTGTTGCAAGTGCAGGGCCACGTCGTTCACGACCCGGCGGTTGCGGTAGATCTTCACCAGCCCCTCGGCCTCCAGCCGGCTCCCTGAGGGGCGCCGTACGGGCGCGGATGCGGGCTGCGCCGCGACGACGTGGTGCTCCCCCGTCTGCCGGAACTCGGCCGCCGCCCGCTCCCGCACCGGGGCCAGCTGCGCCCACAGCGCCTCCGACAGCCGCACCCGTTGCGGCGCCGCCGCGTCGGGGAGCAGCGCCAAGTGGCCCAGCGACGCCAGCCGCGGGAGCACCGAGCTCACGAGGTGCTGCCGGACCTCGTCGAGCGACAGCCGCCCCGCCTCGCGCTCGGCGGCCGCCGCGCTCTCGTGGCGCAGCGCGTCGAGGTGGTCCTCGCGATAGCGGGGCGCCACCTGGTCGAGGGGCGCCTCGCCGCTCCCGTCCGCGGCGACGATCACGGCGTGCAGCGCCAGCGCCAGCGAGCGGTCCGCGGCGACCTGCTCCAGCACGGCGCGGACGGACGGCGGGAGCGGCGAGAAGTCGGGGGTCGTCACCGGACGGTAGCGCGGGGGGAGGGCGTGCCGGTCCGCGGCGGCGGGGGCGGGGTGGCCGGCGGGGTGCCAGCCGGCGGGGTCGTCGGCGGCGCTGTGGGGGGCGTCGTCGGGGGCGTCGCCGGCCGGGTACCCGGGAGCGCGCCGGCCGGCGGCGCGACCAGCCGCGGCGCGGGCACCGCGATCGAGTCCACCCGCGTCGAGTCGGCGGTGCTGTCCACGGGCTCGAGGTAGACGCCGGCCGCCGAGTCGGTGACGGTCACGACCTGCACCGCCCCGGTATCGAAGTCGACCGTGATGTTGCGCCCGCGGACGTAGTTGATCGACGGCGGCGCGGTGCGCCCCTTCTGCGACGCGACCTGGAAGAGCGAGCTGGCATTGCCGATGGCGCGGATGCGCCGCACCGGCGGCGTGCGCGACGTGTCGCCGTCTGCGCGGAGCGTGTCGAACTGCGCGTGGATCGTGTCGCCGCGCAGCAGGTCGCGCTCCTTCGAGACGATCTTGGTCGAGTCGGGGACGGTGCGCGCGACCGCGCGCCGCACGGCCCACAGCTCGCGCACCCGCTGGTTCGGCAGCACGGCGGCGATCGAGTCGGCCACCACGTCGCGCTCGGGCGACGTCGCGACCGCCCGCGACGGGCCCCACGCGAACGCGCGGTCGATCTCGCCGCCCACCAGCCGCATGTCCACGGTGTCCGACCGGAGGTTGAGGTCCTCGCTGACCACCCGCGCCGAGTCGCGCGCGACGACGCGGGTCAGCTCGCGCTCCCGCGCGAACAGGTCGATGCGCGCGCCCGACAGCGTGTACGGGCGCCCGCGCGTGCCGCGGATGTTCGCGTTGCGCAGCAAGCGCGCCACCTCGGACAGCTGGTCGAACGTCGCCGAATCGGACGTCGCGACGAGGTCGGTGCGGGTGATCTCAACCTGCCCGGACGCGAAGACCACGCTGTCGGCCTCGTCGACGATGACGTTGGCGAGGATGGTCGTGACCGAGGTGTCGCGGCCGCGGCTCGTGCTGTCGCGGCGGCCGCGGTCGGCGCCGCCGACCGCCCGCACCTCGGGGCGCCCGGTCGCGGTCAGCCGCGACGCCGGGCGCACCCGCGCGACCGCCCGCAGGTAGTCCACGGTCGGACCGCTCATCGTCGTCCCGCTCGGCAGCGTGGCGATCACGTTCCCCTCGGCGAGCAGCCGCTCCTCGTTCGTGTAGTACGTGAGGCGGAACGACGAAAGTCGATGCCGGCGCGGCTCCTCGTAGACGACGTTCCCGATCAGGATGAGCTGCCCGATGTTCTCGTAGTACTCGGCGCTGTCGGCGCGCAGGGTGCTCCCGACGGCCGGGCAGCGGACGAACACGCCGCCGCCGAAGAACGAGACCGCGTTCCCTGCCCCGTCGTTCAGCAGCTGGAAGCGCGACGTGGGATAGACGGGCGGCGTGTTGAAGGTGATGTTGCGCCCGCAGCGCCCGGTCGGGTCGGGCTCGGCGGCGCGCCGCGCGCGTGCGGGCGTGCTCGTGTCGGCGGGGACGCTGTCGGCGCGGCGCGCGGAATCGGTGCGGGCGGCGGTGTCGGCCCGCACCGCCGCGTCACGCCG
>NZ_JARGEK010000285.1 GCF_029211165.1 Roseisolibacter sp. H3M3-2 | reverse complement strand
GTGCGGTGGGCGGAGGCCGAGCCGTCGGCGCTCCCCGCCGCGCCCGCGTGGGCCGACGCGCGCCAGCAGGCGGTCGCCGTCCCCGTGCCGACCGCCGAGGGGCCGGCGTACGCGATCGCCGTCGGCGCGCTGCGCGCGGGGCGGCGGCTGCTCTCCGACGACCTCGAGTTCCTGGAACAGGTCGGCGTGCTGGCGGCGCGCCGGATCGACGCGGTGCGCGTGGCGCACGAGCGCTACGAGCGCGAGGCGCGCGAGCAGGAGATCGGCCGGCTGGCCACCGAGGCCGAGCTGAGCGCGCTCCGGGCGCAGATCAACCCGCACTTCCTGTTCAACGCGCTGACCACGATCGGCCACCTGCTGCAGGAGGCGCCCGACCGCGCGCTCGGCACGCTGCTGCGCCTGACCGGGCTGCTGCGCGCGGTGCTCAAGCCCCCCGGCGGGAGCCTGGTGCCGCTGGGCGAGGAGATGGAGATCATCGAGGCCTACCTCGCCATCGAGAAGGCGCGCTTCGAGGAGCGGCTGCGCGTCGCCGTCGACGTCCCCGAGGAGGCGCGCGCGCTCGGCGTGCCGCCGCTGCTGCTGCAGCCGCTGGTGGAGAACGCGGTGAAGCACGGCGTCTCGTCGCGGCGCGCCGGGGGCGAGGTGCGGGTGCGCGCGCGCGTCGAGCGCGACGCCGGCGGCGAGGAGCGGCTGCACCTCTCGGTCGCCGACACCGGCGCCGGCGTGGCCCCCGCGGAGCGCGCGCGCCGCCGCGCGCGCGTCGTCGGCCTCGCGCGTGCCGAGCGGCGGATCGAGCGGCAGTTCGGCGCGGCGGGCGCCTTCGCCTTCACCAGCGCCCCCGGCGCGGGGACCACGGTCGACCTGTGGCTGCCGGCGGTGGAGCCCAGCGCGGCCGCGCGCCGCGAGCCCCGCCCCGCGGCGCTGGCCCTCTGACACGACCGATGCCGAACCGCGAGATCGACGCGAAGCTGCGCGTGGTGGTCGCCGACGACGAGCGCCCGGCGCGCGCCTTCCTGGTCGCGCTGCTGCGCGACTGCGACGACGTGGAGGTCGTCGGCGAGGCCGCCGACGGCGCCGAGGCGGTCGAGCTGATCGAGCGCGTGCGCCCCGACCTCGCGCTGCTCGACCTGCAGATGCCCGAGCTCGACGGGCTGGGCGTCGTGCGCTGGCTGCGGAAGGACGTGCTCCCGCTGGTCGCGTTCGTGACCGCGTACGACGAGTACGCGGTGCGCGCGTTCGAGCTGAACGCGGTCGACTACCTGCTCAAGCCGGTGGACGCGCCGCGGCTGCGGCAGACGCTCACCCGCGCGCACGACCGGCTGGAGCGCGCCGACTGGCGCGCGACCGGCGCCGAGGAGGGCGCGCCCGTCGAGGCGGCGGCCGCGCGTGAGGGCGCCGCGCAGCCGCCGGCGCCGCTGCGGCGCATCCCCGTGCGGCGCCGCGACGACGTGGTGTTCGTCCCCGTCGAGCAGCTCGCGTCGGTGGTCGCGGACGGCGAGCTGCTGCACCTGCACACCGCGGCGGCGGGCGGGGAGCGCTACACGATCACCTACCGCCTCAAGGACCTCGAGGCGCGGCTCGACCCGGCGGAGTTCGTGCGGCTGTCGCGCGGCACGCTGGCCCGCGTCGACGCCATCCTGAAGGTCAGCCCGATGCCGGGGGGGACCTACCTGGTCACGCTGCGCAACGGCCAGCAGCTGCCGGTGAGCCGGATCCGGTCGCGCGTGGTGCGCGACCAGCTCCTGCGGCTCTGACGCCCCGCGACGCGGGCGCGCCGGCGGCCACCCCGGCGGCTACCTCGCACGTAATCGACGCGGCGCTCCGTCCGGCGCCATCCTGACGCGCGCCCCAGACCGGTCCGCGTTCGCCTCCTTCCGGGCGCGTCCCACCACCCCGCATCGCATGCGCATCGACAGCAGCTACCCCGTCCTCATGGTGCCGGACGTCGCCGCCGCGGGCGAGTTCTTCGTGCACCACTTCGGGTTCGCCGTCAGCTTCTCCAGCGACTGGTACGTGAGCCTCCGCCACCCCGAGCCGCCGCACGCCGAGCTGGCGTTCCTGCGGCCGGACCACCCGACGATCCCCGGGGGACGCGGACGCCCGGCGGCCGGCGTGCTCGTCAACTTCGAGGTCGCCGACGCGGCCGCGGCGTGGGAGCGCTTCCGCGCGTCCGACGTGCCGGTCCTCCTGCCGATCCGGGACGAGGACTTCGGCCAGCGGCACTTCATCCTCGACGGACCGGGCGGCGTCCTCGTGGACGTGATCCAGAACATCGCCCCGTCGGCGGAGTACGCCGCGGCGTACCGGTGACCGACCCGACCGCGCCCGACGGCGTCGCCCACGCGCGCGTCTACGACGCGCTCCTCGTGCCCGCCGAGTTCGCGCGGTGGGCGCCGCGCGTGGCCGACGCGGCGCGGCTGGCCGCCGGGGAGCGCGTGCTCGACGTCGCCTGCGGCACCGGCGCGCTGACGCGCGAGGCGGCGCGGCGCGTCGGGCCGCGCGGGACGGTGGCGGGGCTCGACGTCGACCCGGGGATGCTGACGGTGGCGGGCGAGCGCGCGCCGGAGATCGCGTGGCGGCAGGGCACGGCGGAGCGCCTCCCCTTTGGCGACGCGGCGTTCGACGTCGTGCTCTGCCAGTTCGGGCTGATGTTCGTCCCCGACCGGGCCGCCGCCGCGCGCGAGATGCTGCGCGTGCTCGTCGGCGGCGGGCGCGTCGCGGTGGCGGTGTGGGACCGCCTCGAACGCACGCCCGCCTATGCGGCGCTCGTCGACGTCACGGCGGGGGTGGCCGGCGCCCCGGCCGCCGACGCGCTGCGCGCGCCGTTCGCGATGGGCGACCGCGCGGCGCTCGGGGCGCTGTTCGCGGCGGCGGGCGCGCGCGAGGTGGCGGTCACGACGCAGACGGCGCCGAGCGACTTCCCGGGCGTGCGCGCGCTCGTCGAGTCCGAGCTGCGCGGGTGGCTGCCCGCGGCGGGGATCGCGCTCGACGCCGAACGGGTGGAGGCGATCGCCGCCGAGACGGAGCGCCGGCTCGCCCGCCACGTGGCGGCGGACGGTCGGCTGCGCTTCCCGTCGTCCGCGCACGTGCTGACGGCCCGGCGGTGACGGCCGCCGCCGGGCCGGCGCCTCACTGCACGACGCGCAGCGGGAAGTTCGCCGTGAAGTCGTCGTGCCCCTCGCTGCGGTGCCACATGATCGCGGACACGTTGGCGCTGGTCGTCGTGGCGGCGGTCGCGGCGATCGTGGCCGAGAGGGTGCCGCTCTGCGTGAAGGTGACGCCGGCCGGGAGCCCCGACATGCGCAGCTCGAACTCGGACGACTCGTCGATCGTCGCGCCGCCGGCGTCGAGCGGGGTGGCGACGATCGTCGACGTGCCGACGCGGAGCTGCACCGGCGTGGGCGTCGCGCCGTTCGCGGTGACGGTGTAGGTCGTCGGCGTCCCGCCGCTCGGCGTGACGACGAGGCGCACCGACTCGATGTCCGGCTCGTCGTCGCCGGTCACGTCGTCGTCGTCGTCGCAGGCGGTCACGGCCAGCGCGAGCGTCGAGAGGAGCGCCGCGGTGCGGACGAGGCGGAACGCGGGGCGGGGGAACGTCATGGACATCGGGATCCTCGGTCGGTGGGGTGGCACGCCGGTCAGAACGTCACGCGGTACAGCAGCGAGAGGTTGCGGCCGGCCTCGGGCATGATCTCCTTCACCCGCGACAGGTGGTCGCGGTACTCCTGGTCGAGCAGGTTGTCGACGCGCAGCGTGAGCGTGTGCAGCCGCGCGCCGACGAGCAGGCGGAGCCCCGCCTGCAGGTCGCCGGTGGCGTAGCCGGCGGTCGCCGTCTCGTAGTCGCCGAGGCGCTCCTGGCGCGCCGCGGCGCGCACGCCGGCGCCGGCGAACCAGCGCGGCCGCTCGTAGCGCGCGCCGACGCGCCCGTTGAGCGGCGGGACGAACGGGAGGAAGCGCGACCCCGCGCGCGCGGGGAGGCCGAGCCCCTCGTCGGCCGGCAGCGAGTCGGGCGCGCCCCGCAGCGTGCCGCGCACGTACGACGCGGTCCCCTCCAGCACCAGCGCGCGCGTCACCGACCACTCCACGGTGCCGTCGGCGCCCGCCAGCACGGCGTCGCGCCCGGTGAACTGGAAGAGCGGGCGCCCGCCCTGCCGGCCGAGCAGCCCGGTGTTGCGCGGGTACACGTAGCCGGACAGCGCGTTGCGGAAGGCGGCGACCTCGCCGCGCACGGCGCCGCGCGTCACGCGCACGAAGGCGTCGGCGCCGAGCCCCGTCTCGCGGCCGAGGCGCGGGTTCCCGACCTCGTACGTGTAGGCGGCGAGGTGCGGGCCGTCGGAGTACAGCTCGTTGAAGTCGGGGGTGCGGTAGGCGCGCGCGACGCTCGCGCCGAGCTGCACGCCGCGCCCCGCCTCCACCAGCGCGCCGAGCGAGCCGGAGAAGGCGCCGAAGGTGCGCGGGTCGGTCGGGATGCGCTCGTCGCCGACGCGCACGACCGCCGCCTCGCGCGGCTCGAAGCGCGCCCAGTCGTAGCGCAGCCCGCCCTGCAGCCGCACGCGCCCGAGCGCGAGCTCCTCCACGACGAACGCCGCCGCGCCGACGTCGTCGGTCGAGGGGGTGCGCAGCGAGCCGCCGGTGACGACGCCGCGCGCCTGCAGCCGCGCGCCGACGGCGCCCGACGCCAGCGCGCCCGCGGCGCCGTGGCGCACCAGCAGGTCGGCCTGCGCGAGCTGCTGGTCGAAGCGCGTGCCGACGGCGCCCGACGCCTCCAGCTCGCGGTGCCCGTAGTCGGTGTACGCCGCGGTGGCGCGCACGCTGGTGAGCGGCACGCCGAGCACGCGCCGCACCTCGCCGTTGGTCCACCGCCGCTCCCCCTCCGCGCGCACCGTGTGGCGGCGCATGCGCACGTCCACGCCGTTCGGGTGCGCGCCGACGAAGCCGCCGGGGATGCCGTAGTCGTTGGCGTAGGCGCGGTACGCGACGCCGGCGTGCCCGCGCTCGCCCACCAGCGCCAGGCTCGCCGAGCCGTTGTACGTGCGCAGCTCGGTGTTCCGCAGCGTGCCGAGCGGGGTGCGCAGGTCGCCGCCGGTGCGCGCGCTCCCCTCGGCGCGCAGCGCGAGGTGGCCGCCGCCGACGTGGCCGAACGGGAGCGCGACGAAGCCGCCCGCCGTCGCGCCGCGGTTCACCGACGTCCCCTGCGCGGTCAGCGCGCCGTGCGCGTGCTCGGTGGGGGAGGTCGGGATCTCGTCGCGGACGACGTTCACCACGCCGCCCAGCGCGCTGGGGCCGTAGAGGAGCGAGTTGGGGCCGCGCACCACCTCGAGCTGCCGCGCGGTGAGCGGGTCCACCGCCACCGCGTGGTCGCTCGACGTCGCCGACAGGTCGCCGGGGCGCACGCCGTCCTCCAGCACCAGCACGCGGTCGCCGGACAGCCCGCGGATCACGGGGCGCGCGGTCGCCGGGCCGAGCGAGGCGACCGACACGCCCGGCTGGTTCTGCAGCGTCGCGGCGACCGTCTCGGCGAGGCGTCGGTCGAGCTCCGCGCCGCTGACGGCGGCGGTCGGGCGCAGCGCGGCGGTGGCCGCCCGCTCGCCGATGGTGCCCGTGACCACGACCTGCGCCAGCCGCGCCGCCGACGAGCCGAGCGCGATCCGGAGGGTGGCGCGCCCGCCGGCGACGACCGTCACGGCGCGCTCGGCGGCCGCGTAGCCGAGGCGCTGCACGGCGACCGTGTAGGCGCCGGGGCGCAGGTCCGCGAAGGCGAAGCCGCCGTCGTCGTGGGTCAGCTCGCCGCGCGCCAGCCCCACCAGGCGCACCTGCGCCGCGGGGAGCGGGGCGCCGCTCGCGCTGTCGACCGCGACGCCGACGATGGCGCCCGACGCGGCGGTCGTGGCCTGCGCGACGAGCGGGGCCGGCGTGTAGGCGGGAAGCGCGAGCAGGGCGAGCGCGGCGGGAGCGGGCGGGCGGATCGGCATCGGTACCAGGGAGGCTACCGGCGTGCATCCGGACCCGGCTGCGAAAACCAACGAACGGTCGATCCGGGGCGATGGATGGTCGGGACGGGCGACCGAAGCGTGCGCCGTCCCCCGCGCACGGCCGCGCCCGCCGGCCGCCGGGCGTCATCGCCACCCGCCGGCCGCGCCGCGCCACTCGTCGGCCGCCGCCGCCCGCTCGTGAGATCGTGGTGCGCCGGCGGGGCACGCGGCCCTAGCCTGTCGCGATGCCCGCTTCCCCGACCCCACCCCCCGCCTCACGCGGACGCCTCGACGTCGTCGGCGCCGCGGTCGCGTGCGCCTGCGCCTGCCACTGCGTCGCGATCCCGCTCGTCGTCGCGCTCGCCCCCGCGCTGGGGCTGGGCGTCCTGCTGGACGAGCGCGTGGAGGGCGCGCTGTTCGCGACGACGCTCGTGGTCGGCGCGGCCAGCCTGGGCCCCGCCGCCCGGCGCGCCGCTGCCGACGGGTG
The DNA here is from genome assembly GCF_029211165.1 of Roseisolibacter sp. H3M3-2. Lineage (GTDB taxonomy): Bacteria > Gemmatimonadota > Gemmatimonadetes > Gemmatimonadales > Gemmatimonadaceae > Roseisolibacter. The sequence continues at coordinate 29 of NZ_JARGEK010000285.1, read as the reverse complement.
GTGGCGCGCCCCGGCGCTGTTCGCCGCCG
>NZ_JARGEK010000284.1 GCF_029211165.1 Roseisolibacter sp. H3M3-2 | reverse complement strand
CGACGACGACGCGTCGGCCGAGGCGCTCGCGCCCGACGCGGCCGCCGGCGGCACCGCCGACGCGGCGCCGGAGCGCTGGTACGGCGAGGTGGCCATGCTGGGCGACGCGCTGTCGCGCGACATCGAGGGGGTGACGCGCCGCCACGCGGCGCGGCTCCGGGCGGACCGGCTGCTCCCCAACCTGGGCGCGCTCCCCGAAGCGCAGGTGCGCGACCACACGGGCACGATCGTGTGCGAGGTGGCGCACCTCCTGGTGGCGATCGGCGAGACGGCCGGGCGCGCCCCGGAGCTGCTGCGCGACGGCAGCGAGATCCTGCGGCTGGTCGCGGAGCTGCACGGCGCGCAGCGGCACCGTCTCGGCTGGAGCGAGCCGCACTTCGCGCACGAGGCCGAGCTGCTGTGCGAGGAGGTCGTCGGCACGCTGCGCCACGCGGCCGCGGAGGGCACGCCGGACGGCCGCGCGCTCGCGCACGCGACCGTGCTGGTGCGCCGGCTCCTGGAGCAGGCGCGCCAGACGAGCATCCGCGGCCTGCACATCGCGCAGGTCGTCGCGGCGACGTAGCCGGCGACGTAGCGGGCGACGCCCTTGCCGGGCGGCGGCACGCGGGCGAGCGTACCGCGGCCGCGCGTGCCGCGGCCGCGCCGCCGTCCGCCCCCGCATTCCGACGCCATCGTGCTCGCCGTCGCCCTCTCCGCCCTCGCGCTCCTGCAGCCCCCCGCGGGCGGCCCCGCCGACGCCGACACGCGCGCGTGGTGGCAGCGCACGACCGTGCTCTCGGCCGACTCGATGGAGGGGCGCGACACCGGCTCCCGCGGTCACGAGGCCGCCGCGCGCCACGTCGCCGGCTGGCTCGCCGCGGCCGGCGTGCAGCCGCTCGGCGACGACGGCACGTGGTACCAGTGGGTGCCGATGGAGGAGGTCGCGATCACCGGCGCCCGCCTCGACGTCGGCGGGCGGCCGCTGCGCTTCCTGCACGACGTCACGACGCGCGCGCAGGGCGCGCCGGCGTCGCTGGAGGGCGCGCTCGCCTACCGCGGCTACTGCGGCGCCGACGCGCTCGGCGACGTGCGCGGGAAGCTGGTGGTCTGCCACGCCGCGCGCCGCGCCGGGCTCCCGAACGACGAGCAGCGCCGCGCCGCGCTGCAGCAGGCTGGGGCCGCGGGAATGCTCGCCGTCGCCGACCCGGGCTTCACCGTCGAGCCGCCGCGCTGGCCGTCGGCGTACGTGCGCACCGTCGCCGTCGCCCGCGCGACGCCCGCCCCCACGCCGACCCCGGCGCCCGCGTCGGGCGGCGGCTTCGTCACCTTCTCGCTGAACGCCGACGCGCTCGGCACCGTGATCGAGGGGAGCGGGCAGGACGCCGCCGCCCTCGTCGCCGCGGGGAGCGCCGGCCGCCCGCTGCCGTCGTTCGACGTGCGCGACCGGCTGCGCGCCGCGTTCACCACGGCGCGCCGCACGCTGCGCTCGCCCAACGTCGTCGGCATCCTCCCCGGCACCGACCCGGCCAAGGCGGGCGAGGCGATCGTCCTCACCGCGCACCTCGACGGCTACGGCTACGGGACGGCGGTCGACGGCGACTCGCTCTACAACGGCACGCTCGACGACGCGGCGTACGTCGCCCTGATCGTCCGCCTGCTCGAGCGGCGCGAGGGGAAGGGGTTCCGGCGCCCGGTGATCGTCGCGATCGTGACCGGCGAGGAGAAGGGGCTGCTCGGCACGCGCTGGCTGCTGAGCCACCTGCCGGTGCCGCGCGAGCGCATCGCGGCGAACGTGAACCTCGACCAGCTCCGCCCGCTCTTCCCGCTCGAGCTCCTCACCGTGCACGCGCTCGACGACACGAGCCTCGGCGACGACGCGCGCGCCGTCGCGCAGTCGCTCGGGATCGCCGTGCAGCGCGACCCCGAGCCCGAGCGCGGCCTGCTGCAGCGCTCCGACCACTGGCCGTTCCTGCAGGCGGGGATCCCGGCCACGAACTTCGTGTTCGGCTACCGCCCCGGCACCGAGAGCGAGCGCATCTACCGCCGCTGGTACCGCGAGGGCTACCACACGCCCAAGGACGACCTCGCGCAGCGGATCGACTGGAAGGCGGCGGCGGACTTCAACCGCTTCTACTACGCGCTGATCGAGCGCGTGGCGGGGCAGGACGCGGCGCCGGCGTGGAAGCCGGGGAGCACGCTGCGCCGCTGACGGCGGCGCGCACACGCGCCGCTGACCCGACTGCACCATGCGGTCGGCCCCGCGATCCGTAGCTTCGGGGCATGACCGCGATCCCGACCATCCGCCGCGCGCGCGCGCTCGCCCTCCTGCTGTGCGGCGCCCTCGGCGTCGGTCGTGCCGCCCACGCGCAGCCCGCCGCCCCCTCCGCCGCCGACGTCGAGGCGCGGGCGGCCGCGCGCGTCGCCGACGCCGTGTGCGACCGCCGCGTCGTCCTCCTCGGCGAGCTCCCCGACCACGGCCACGCCCGCGGCTTCGGCGTGAAGGCGCGGATCGTCCAGCGCCTCGTGTCGCGCTGCGGCTTCGACGCGGTGCTGTTCGAGGCGGGGAGCTACGACTTCTTCGGGCTGGAGCGGGCGATCGCCGCCGCGCCGCGCGACACCGGCGCCGCGCGCACCGACTCGCTCGACCTCGCGCTGGCGCGCGCGATCGGGGGCTTCTGGTGGACGCGCGAGCTGGCGCCCTGGCGCCGATGGCTCCTGGGGGAAGTGGTGGCGGGGCGCGTCGCCGTCGGCGGGATGGACGACCAGGTGAACGCCACCGCCGCGTACGCGTCGGCCTCGCTCCCCGCCCTCGTCGCCGCGGGCGTGCCCCCCGGCCGCTCCGCCGAGTGCCGGGCCGCCGTCACGCGCTACCTGGGTTGGTCCTACGACGCGACCGCGCGCTACGACGCCGCCGAGCGCGCGCGACTCGCCGAGTGCACGCGGCTCGCGTCCGAGCGCGGCGGCGGCGCGCGCCGTCCCGACGGGCGTTCGCCGGACGCCGTGATGCTCGCCGACTACGCGAGCCACTTCGCGCGAGAGGGCGGGGTCCCCGGCGCGGCCGACCGCGATCGGGTGATGGCGGAGCACGTGGCGTGGTGGGCGGCGCGGCTGCCGCGCGACGCGAGGATCGTCGTCTGGACCGCCACCTCGCACGCGACGCGCGCCGCCGACGCGCAGCTCGCGAACGCGCTCGGCGGCCCCCCGCTGGGGGCGCGGCTGGCCGAGCGCTGGGGCGGCCGGCTCGGCGTCGTGGGCTTCACCGCGCTGCGCGGCGACTGGTCGCGCGCCGGGGCGCCGAGCCGCCCGATGCCCCCCGTGCCCGCCGACGCGCTGGAGCCCAAGGCGCTCGCCGGCGCGACGCCCGGCGACACGGCCGCCTGGGCCTACCTCGACCGGGCGGCGCTGCGCGCCCTCGGCCCCGTGCCGTCGCGCCTCTTCGGCCGGGTCGTGACCACCGACTGGTCGGCCGCCTTCGACGGCGTGGTCGTGCTGCGCGACGAGTCCGCCCCGACCTTCGTGCCGCGTCGATAGCGCGATCGGCGGGCTCGCCCGTATCTTGGCGCCGGACGTCCCCCCCTCCCGCCGCCCCCCGCCGCTCCCGCCACCATGGGCGATCACCTGCGCGACCGGCTGCAGTCGTCCCTCGGGTCGGCGTACACGCTGGAGCGCGAGCTCGGTGGCGGCGGGATGTCGCGCGTGTTCGTCGCCGAGGACGCGGCGCTCGGGCGCCGGGTGGTGGTGAAGGTGCTCGCCCCCGAGCTGGCGGAGGGGCTGAGCGCCGAGCGGTTCGCGCGGGAGATCCGGCTGGCGGCGCGGCTGCAGCACCCGAACGTCGTCCCCGTGCTCGCCGCCGGCGCGGGCCCCGACGGGCTGCCCTACTACGCGATGCCGTTCGTGGAGGGCGCCTCGCTGCGCGAGCGCGTCGCCGCGGGGCCGCTGCCGGTCGCCGAGGCGCTGGCCGTGCTGCGCGACGTGGCGCGCGCGCTCGCCTACGCGCACGGGCACGGCGTGGTGCACCGCGACGTCAAGCCGGAGAACGTGCTGCTCAGCGGCGGCGCGGCGGTGGTGGCGGACTTCGGGATCGCGAAGGCGGTGCGCGCCGCGGGGGGCGGCGCGACGCTGACGCAGGTCGGGATGGCCGTCGGCACGCCGGCGTACATGGCGCCCGAGCAGGCGGCGGGCGACCCGGGAGTGGACCACCGCGCGGACCTCTACGCCTGGGGGCTGCTGGCGTGGGAGTCGCTGGCCGGGCGTCACCCGTTCGCCGACCGCACGACGCCGATGGCGCTCATCGGCGCGCACCTCACGCAGGTCCCGGCGCCGCTCGGCACGGCGCGCCCCGACGCGCCGCCGGCGCTGGCCGCGCTCTGCCTCGACAAGGACCCGGCGGCGCGGCCGGCCGACGCGACGGAGGTGATCCGTGCGCTCGACGCGATCGCGCTCACGCCGCCCTCCGCCCCGGCGGCGGCGGCGCGGCCCGACGCGTCGGTGGCGGTGCTCCCCTTCGCCAACATGAGCGCGGACGCCGACAACGCGTTCTTCAGCGACGGCGTCACCGAGGACCTCATCAGCGCGCTCACGCAGGTGCCCGGGCTGCGCGTCGCCGCGCGCGCGTCGGCGTTCGCGCTGCGCGGCCGGGACGACGACCTGCGCGCCATCGGCGAGCGCCTCGGCGTGCGCACGGTGCTGCAGGGGAGCGTACGGCGCGCGGGCAACCGCGTCCGCGTGACCGCGCAGCTCATGAGCGCCGAGGCGGGGGTCCAGCTCTGGAGCGAGCGCTTCGACCGCGACCTCGACGACGTCTTCGCCATCCAGGACGAGATCGCGCGCGCCATCGTCGAGCGGCTGGAGCTCACGCTCGGGCTGCGCGCCGCCGCGCCGCTGGTGGCGCCGCCGACGGAGGACCTGGAGGCGTACCACCTCTACCTGCGCGGCCGGGAGGCGGTGCACCAGCGCATCGCGGCCGCGCTGCGCCGCGGCGTCGACTTCTTCCGGCAGGCGCTGGCGCGCGACCCGGGGTACGCGCGGGCGCACGCCGGCATCGCCGAGGCGTACCACGGGCTCGGGATCTACCAGTACGTGCCGCCGCTCGAGGCGCGCCGCGAGGCGGAGGCGGCGCTGGCGGCCGCCGAGCGGGCCGACCCGGCGCTGCCGTCGATCCCGTTCCTGCGCGCGCAGCGCAAGCTGTACCTCGGACCCGAGTGGGCGTCCGCCGGGGCGGACCTGCGCGAGGCGCTGCGCCGCGCGCCGCACGACGGGCTGTCGCACGCGTACGCGGCCGTGTGGCACGGGCTCGCCGGCGACGCCGACGCGGTGGCCGCCGCCGTGACGCGGGCGACCGAGCTGGACCCGCTGTCCCCGTTCGTGCACGTCATCGGCGGGGCCGCCTGCTTCGTGAGCGACGCCCACGCGCGCGGCGTCGAGCTCTGCGAGCGCGGGCTCGCCATGGACCCGAACTCGGTCGTCTGCCTGTGGGGCGTCAGCACGGCGCTGCCGCACGTCGGGCGGCTGGACGAGGCGGTCGCGCGCGCGGCCCGGGCGGTCGAGCTGAGCCAGCGCGGCCCGCTCCTGGTGGGCGTGCTGGCCAAGCTGCTGGCCCGCGCGGGGCGGCGCGACGAGGCGCTGGCGCTGCGCGACGAGCTGGAGACGCGGGCGGCGCAGCAGTACGTCGCGCCGGTGTCCCGCCTGACCGCGGAGCTGGGGCTGGGGGACGAGGCGCGCATCGCCGACGCGGTGCTCGCGAACGTCGCCGCGGAGTCGAGCCCGATGACGCTCCTGCTCAGCGCGAAGCCCGAGCTCGACGCGCTGGTCGACCACCCGCGGCTCGGCGCGCTCGTGCGCCGGCTCTCGCCGTACGCGGGCGGCCTCGCGCGCTGACGCGGCCGCCCGCCGCGGCGGCGACTCAGGGGGTGCGGACCCGCACCTTCCGGATGCGGTCGAGCTTCGGGTACTTCGCGTCGAGGAACTTGTTCGCCTCGGCGTACACGCGCTTCGTGTTCGCCGCCGCCATCGGGCGCTCGCCGTAGCCCGCGTACAGGCGGTCGGCGATCGCCATCCCCTTCACCACGCGCCCGATCGGCGCGAAGCCGAGCGCGTCGAGGCGCGGGTTGTCGCGCAGGTTGATGAACAGGTTCGTCGTGCGGTCGTCGGGCTTGAACTGCGCGAAGGTGACGGTGCCGCGCACGTTCGACGTGCGGCGCGGGTCGGCCGGCAGCGGCTCGCGCGCCCACACGCCGGCGATCGCCGGGTCGCCCGCGAGCCCGAACTGCGCGACGAAGCCGTCGACCACGCGGTAGAAGCGCGAGTCGTCGAAGTAGCCGGCGCGCGCGAGGTTGTACGCGCGGTCGACGCCGTTCGGCGCCCACGCGCGGCGCAGCGCGACGGTGATCGTGCCGCGCGACGTCTCGATGTCCACCAGCGCCGTGTCGGGCGCGCGCGACTTCCAGTAGGCGTCGGTCGGCCAGTAGAGGTGGCCGCGCAGCCGCGCCGAGTCGGAGATGGCGGCGGACGGCGGCGCGGCCGCGGGGGCGGCGCAGGCGGGCGCGGGGCGGCGCGCGGCGAGCAGCA
>NZ_JARGEK010000283.1 GCF_029211165.1 Roseisolibacter sp. H3M3-2 | reverse complement strand
TGGTCGGCACGCGCGCCGCCGAGGCGCGCCACGTCGCGGGCTGGTGCGCGCCGCCGAGGCGGGGCGCGTGTTCGACCTGGTGGCCGCGCCGCACCCGGGCGGCGGCGCCGTCGTGACCTTCGACGACGTGACCGCGCAGCTGGCGCTCGCCGCGCGCTACCGCAGCGTGGTCGAGACGACGCGCGACGCGATCACGATCAGCGACGCGACCGGGCACATCGTCTTCGCGAACCCGGCGGCGGTCGAGCTGTTCGGGCGCGGCGACGCGCTGATCGGCACGCACTCCGCCGCCCTCGTGCGCCCGGAGGACGCGCCGGAGGTGCTGCGCCGCGCCGCGCTCGGCCGCGACGGGGTCGGGCAGCGCTACGAGATCGTCGTCGTGCGCCCCGACGGCGACGAGCGCACCGTGGCCGTGTCCACCGCGCCGCTGCGCGAGACGGGGGAGGTCGACGGCGTCGTCGCCTCGCTGCGCGACGTCACCGACGAGCGCCGCGCGCAGGCGGCCACGCGCGCCTCCGAGGCGCGCTACGCCCGGCTGGTCGAGTCGGCCTCGGACGCGATCTTCACCGTCGACGCGCAGGGGCGCCTCACGGGCGTCAACCGCGCGATGGAGGTCACCACGGGGCGCGACCGCGACGCGCTGGTCGGGCAGCACTGCAGCGTCGCCGCCGACCCGCGCGACCGCGAGGCCGTGATCGAGATCCTGGAGGCCACGCTGGCGGGGGAGCGCGTGCGGCGCGAGCTGCGCTACCGCGACCGCCACGGCCGGTCGCGCGTGGCCTCGGTGACCACCGCGCCCATCGTCGGCGAGTCGGGGGCCGTCGAGGGCGGGCTCGGGGTGATGCGCGACGTCACCGGCGAGCGGCGCCTCGCCGAGCAGCTGCTGCAGCGCGAGAAGCTGGCGGCGATGGGGCAGCTGGTGAGCGGCGTCGCGCACGAGCTGAACAACCCGCTGGCCGGCGTGCTCGCCTTCAGCGAGCTCCTGCTGGCCGAGCCGGCGCTCGACGCCGCGGCGGGGAGCGACGCCGCCGAGCTGCGCGAGCTGGCCGACACGATCCACCGCGAGGCCCGCCGCGCGGCGCGCATCGTCGGCAAGCTGCTCACGTTCGCGCGGCAGCACCCGCCGCAGCGCGCGGCCACGGACCTCAACCGCGTGCTGCTGGAGGCGCTCGACCTGCGCCGCTACGCGCTGCGCACGCAGCAGGTCGACATCGAGCTGGCGCTGGACTACGAGCTGCCGGTCACCTCCGCCGACGGGCCGCAGCTGCAGCAGGTGTTCCTGAACCTGATCACCAACGCCGAGCACGCGCTGCTGCGCCAGCCCGGCGACCGCCGCCTCACCGTCCGCACGCGGCAGCGCGACGGGCGGCTGTACGTCGAGGTGCAGGACAGCGGCCCGGGGCTCGCGCCCGACGAGCGCGCGCGCATCTTCGAGCCGTTCTACACGACGAAGCCGGTGGGGCAGGGGACCGGGCTCGGGCTCGCCGTCTCGCTCGGGATCGTGCGCGACCACGGCGGGCAGCTCGCGGTCGAGAGCGCGCCCGGCCGCGGCGCGACCTTCGTCGTCGAGCTGCCGTGGGTCGCCCCGTCGCCGCTGGTCGGCGACGAGTCGCCGGCGGTCGCCTGAGCCGTCGCCCGAACCGCTCCGGAGGGGGGCGCCCATGAGCGCGATCGACCTGACGCCGTTCGGCCTCGCCGTCGGCCACGCCACCGACGCCGCGGGGGGCACGGGGTGCACCGTCGTGCGCGGCGTCGACGCCCCGCTGCGCGCCGGCGTCGCGGTGCTGGGCCGCGCCACCGGCACGCGCGAGTTGGCGCTGCTCGCGCCCGGCCACCTCGTGGACCGCGTCGACGCGCTGCTGCTCACTGGCGGCAGCGCCTACGGGCTCGACGCGGCGGCGGGGGTGATGCGCTGGATGGAGGAGCGCGGCCACGGCTTCCCGGTGGGCGGGGGCGTGGTGCCGATCGTCCCCGCCGCCGTGATCTTCGACCTCGCGCCGTGCGGCCGCTTCGACGCGCGCCCGACGCCCGCGATGGCGTACGACGCCTGCGACCGCGCGCGCCCCGTGGTCGACGCGCAGGGGAGCGTCGGCGCCGCCACCGGCGCCACGGTCGGCAAGCTCCTCGGCCCGGCCGGCGCCATGAAGGGCGGCTTCGGCGCCGCGGTGGTCGGCGAGGGCGACGGCGCGTGCGCGGCGCTGGTCGTGGTGAACGCGTTCGGCGACGTGCGCGCGCGCGGCGGCCGCATCGTCGCCGTCGGGCGTGCCCCCGAGGGCGGCTTCGTGGACACGCGCGCCCGCCTCGCGCACGGCGGCGCGCCCCCCGACCGCTACGGCGCCGCCGACGCGCCGCCCAACACCACGCTCGCCGTGGTGGCCGTGCGTCGCCCGCTCGACAGGGCGGCGCTCGGCGGGCTCGTCGCTGCCGCCGACGTCGCGCAGCACCGCCGCATCACCGCCTGCGGCACCAGCTTCGACGGCGACGTCGTGTTCGCGCTCGGCCCGGCGGCGCCCGCCGTTGCGCTCCCGCCCGGCGAGGCGGTGGCGCAGAAGTCGCGCGCCGCGCTCGCGCTGGCGCTGGCGGTCGAGCGCGCGGTGTGGCTGGCGGCGGGGCGCGACGGCATCCCCGGGCTGGCGGACGGGTGAGCGTCGAGCGTGGAGCGTCGAGCGTCGAGCGTGAGTCCCTCGACGCTCGACGCTCCACGCTCGACGCTGCCGCGCGCGGGTGCCCGATCCCCGCCTAGATTCCCCCCATGCCCTCCCTCGCCCTCGTCCGCGCCCCCGTCGCCCCGCTGCACGCCGAGCCCCGCGTCGCCAGCGGGCAGGTCACGCAGGCCCTCTTCGGCCACGCGGTGGCCGTGGTCGGCGAGGCCGGCGACTGGCGGCGCGTGCGCACGCTGCACGACGGCTACGAGGGGTGGGCGCACGTCGGCTACCTGCACGCGCTCCCCGGCGACCCGCTTCCCGACGACGCGCCGGCGCTCGCGCCCTACGAGGGGCGCGACTTCGCGGCGCGCGAGCCCGAGACGGCGGCGTCGGTGCGCGCGACCTTCGGCGACGACGTCCCCGCGCTCTCCCTCGGCGTCTCGGCGCGCGCCGGCGGGCGCACGCTGCGCCTCCCGCTCGGCGCGCTGGTGCACGGGCCGCAGGAGCTGCTCGACGGGGAGGCGGTGGCGCTCGACGCGCGGGCCGCGCGCTTCCCCCGCGACGGCGCCGCGGCCGCGGAGAGCGCGTGGCGGTTCGAGGGGACCTCGTACCAGTGGGGCGGGCTCACCCCGTGGGGCGCCGACTGCTCGGGCTTCGTGCAGGCCGTGTGGGGGCTGCACGGCGTGTCCCTGCCGCGCGACGCGTGGCAGCAGGCGCTGGTCGGCGACGATCTCGGGCGCGACCTCACCGGGCTCGCCGCCGGCGACCTGCTGTTCTTCAGCGACCGCGAGGACCGCCGCATCACGCACGTCGGCCTGATGCTCGACGCGCTGCGCATGGCGCACCTCGCGCTCGGCCGCGGCGGGTGGAGCGTCGAGGACCTCGTGGACGACGACGACCCGTACGTCGCGCGGCTGCGGGCCAACTTCCTCCAGGCCCGCCGCGTCAGCTGACCAGCGTCCCCGGGGGCGGCGTGATCATCGGGCCGGCGGGCGCGGCGGCGTCGCCGAGCACCGTCACCGGCAGCTGCACCGCGACCCGGCCGTCGATGAGCAGCATCACCGAGTGCGGCCCCGGGCGCTCGAGCGGCAGGTCGAACGCCTGCACGAGCGGGATGTCGGCCTCCGCCACGCCGGGCGGGAGCGTCCCGATCTCGACCTGCACCTCGGTGCCGAGCAGCGTCGCCCCGCCGGGGCCCGTCACCTGCAGCGCCAGCCGGTGCGTCCCCGCGTCGGCCGCCTGCGCCTTGAGCTTGGCGACGAGGTGCACGCGCGGGTGCACGGCCGGCAGCGACGCGGCGCGCAGCACGTCGAACACGCCGAGGATGTTGAGCTTCCCGTCCGCGGCCACGTTGGCGGCGTCGGCGAGGAGGGCGAAGGCCACGTACATGGCCGGCAACTTAGCGCGCCGGCCGGCGCCGCGCCGTCCCCGGCCGCGCCCCGTATAGATTGGGGGATGCGGACGGCGACCTGGCTCACCGACCTGATGATGCTGGCGATGGCCCTCCTCTGGGGGGTCAACTTCAGCGTCGTCAAGTACGGGACGCGCGTCCTGCCGCCGCTCGCCTTCAACGCGCTGCGCGTGGCGCTCGCCACCGCGGTGCTCGGCGGGCTCGCGCTGGCGCTGTGGCGCGAGCGCCCCGCGCGCGCCGACATGGTGCGGCTGGCGACGCTCGGCCTGCTCGGCCACGGCGTCTACCAGTTCTGCTTCATCCAGGGGATCGCGCGCTCCTCGGTGGCGACGTCCGCGCTCGTCCTCGCGTCGAGTCCCGCGCTCATCGGCCTCGTGGGGCGCGGCCTCGGCACCGAGCGCCCGACGCGGCGCGCGTGGGCGGGGATCGGGCTCCAGCTGCTCGGCATGGCCGGCGTGGTGCTGGGGAGCGCCGTGCAGCCCAGCGCGTCGGCGGAGTCGCCGCTCCTCGGCGCCCTCATCCTGCTCGCGGGCTCGGTGTCGTGGGCGTTCTACGCGGTGCTCCTCAAGCCGCTCACGCAGCGCGTGCACCCCATCCACCTGTCGGCGTTCACGCTGCTCGGCGGCGTCGGCGTGCTGGTGGGGATGGGCGCGCCCGCGCTGGCCGCGCTCGACGCCCGCGCGGTCCCGGCCGCGGGGTGGGGCGCGGTCGCGTACGCGGGGCTGGCGGCGATGGTGCTCGCGTATCTCTTCTACTACCGCGGCGTGCGCGTGCTCGGCCCGGTGCGCACGGCGATGTACAGCAACCTGCAGCCGCTGATCGCGATGGCGGTCGCCTACCTGACGCTCCACGAGGTGCCGACGCCCTGGCAGATCGGCGGGGCGGCGGCGATCACCACGGGGCTGCTCGTCTCCCGCAAATGAAGCTGGTCCTCTTCGACATCGACGGCACCCTGCTCAAGGGCAACGGCGCCGCGCGCCGCGCGTTCGAGGGGTCGCTGCGCGACGCCTTCGCGATGGAGCCCGACCCGCGCGTCCACTACGACGGCAAGACCGACCCGCAGATCGCGCGCGAGCTGCTGCGGCTGGCCGGCCACGACGACGCCGCGATCGACGCGCGCCTCCCCGAGGTCATCGACGGCTACCTGGCGCGGCTGCGGCGCGAGGTCGCGGTCGGGGAGCGGCACTTCACCACGCTCCCCGGCGTCGATGCGCTCCTCGACGCGCTGCAGCCGCGCCGCGACGTGGTGCTCGGGCTGCTGACGGGCAACGTCGAGTCGGGCGCGGCGATCAAGCTGCGCTGCGCGGGACTCGACTGGGACCGCTTCCGCGTCAACGCGTTCGGCTCCGACCACGAGGACCGCCCCGAGCTGCCGCGCGTCGCCCGGCGCCGCGCGCGCGAGCTGACCGGGCACGACTTCGACGGCGACGCGATCGTCGTCGTCGGCGACACGCCGGCCGACATCGCCTGCGCCCGCTCGGTGCGCGCCCGCACCGTGGGCGTGGCCACCGGCCGCTACCCGGCCGACGAGCTGGCGGGGCACGGGGCGACGGCGACCTTCGCCGACCTCACCGACACCGACGCCGTGGTCGCGGCGATCTGCGGGTGACCGCGTGATCGACGAGACGGAGCTCAAGGCCGTCGTCCCCGACGTCGCCGCCTGCCGCGCCCGCGTCGAGGCGGCGGGCGCGCGGCTGCTGTTCGAGGGGACCCTCGTCGACCGCCGGTGGGACCTGCCGCACGGCCCGCTCGCCGCCCGCGACGAGGTGCTGCGCGTGCGCACGACCGACGCCGCCGGCGCCGCGCGCCACACCCTCGACTGGAAGGGGCCGACGCGCGTCGGGCAGGGGTACAAGCGGCGCCTCGAGCGCTCGACCGACGTCGGCGACGCGACCGTGCTGGAGCACGCCCTCGCCTCGGCGGGGTTCATCGTGGTGCGCGAGGTCGAGCGCGCGGTCGCGCAGTACGCGCTCGGCGACGCGACGCTGCGCTTCGAGCGCTATCCGCGCCTCGACGACCTAGTGGAGGTCGAGGGGGCGCCGGCGGCGCTGGAGGCGGCGATCGCCGCCACGGGGCTGCCGCGCGCAGCGTTCACCGCGGCGCGGCTGGCCGACTTCGTCGCCGACTTCGAGCGGCGCACGCGACGCCGCGCGGCGCTGTCGGCGCGGGAGCTGGCCGGTGGCTGACGGGGCGGTGCCGGCGCGGCTGCGCGGGCTGCTGCGCGCGCGCGCGCTCGACGCCGACGGCAGCGCGCGCCGCGACGGCGACGCGCTGGTGCTCGCCAACGCCGAGGGGCGCACGCTGCACGTGCCGCTCGCCCACTGCGACGGCGTGCGCGTGCGCGACGACGACATCGCGTGCTTCGTGGCGGGCGGCGACGCGGTCGAGCTGGCGCCCGCCGGCGTCGCCGCGGCGCTCGCCGCGCGCGGCGCCGCGCACCTGGGGCGCGCGGTCGCGTTCCCCGAGGTCACGCGCGCGCTGCGCGCGTAC
>NZ_JARGEK010000282.1 GCF_029211165.1 Roseisolibacter sp. H3M3-2 | reverse complement strand
GTCGTGGCGGCGGCGGGGGCGACGGCCGCGAGCGGGGCGCAGGCGGCGAGGGGCGCGAGGAGGAGGACGCGGGGGAGCACACGGAGGCGGCGCATCCCCCAAGGTGCCCGCCGGCGCGGCCGCGCGCGAGCGGCGCGGCGTTCGGGTTCGGTCGCGGGGGTTGCACGGCGCGGGCGGCGCTACGGGTGCGTGCTCAGCGCGTCGAAGTCGGCGGCGGTGAAGTGCGCGGTGGCGAAGCCGTTGGTGACCCAGGCGCCGCGCAGCCCGAGGCGGGTGCGCAGCGCGCGCCAGAGCTGGACGTCGGACAGCGACGGCGCGACCGCGCCGGCGACGTCGCCGGTGTCGCGCTTCGCGAGGTAGAAGGGATGGTTGTGCCCGTGCGACTCGGCGTGCCAGCCGTCGCGCCGGTCCGCGGCGAGGAGGGCGTCGACGCGCGGCGGAAGCTTCGGCGGCCACGGGGCCGTGCTCCCCGCCAGGTAGACGCGCCGCGCGTCGCCGCGGCGGAGGACGAGCGCCTGGAACTCGGTCGGGCGATCGACCATGTCGGTGCGCCGCGCCTGCGCGTCGACGAGCAGTGCCTCGAGGCAGCCCGCGTCGCGCACGGTGCCGACGCGGCCGGAGCGCACCGCGGTCCCGTTCTCGGCCTCGCGGCGCAGCGCCGGGTCGGGGTGCGCCGCCCAGTACGCGGCCTGGCGCGCGAGCAGCGCGCGCGTGTCGACGTCGAGGGCGGCGCGCAGGCGCGTGCGCACGTCGCGCAGCGCGGTGAGGGCGCGGTCGTCCCACGCGTCGGGAGGTGCGGCGCGAAAGTCGTGGCGCGAGACGAGCGTGTCGCCGGCGCGGTGCACGAGGACGGGCGCGGGGAGCGCGCAGCGCGGCGCGCCGGTGGCGGCGGGGCGGACGCGGGCCGCGGCGCAGGCGCCCGTGAGGGCGGTGGCGAGGGTCAGGAGGGGACGGCGCACGTCGAGAGATGCGTCGGCCGCGTGGATTCCGCGACGTCCCGCGCGCGCCGCGTGGCCGAACGGGGCGGTCGGCGGTATCTCAGCGCATGACTTCGACGAATCCAACCACACGACAGACGCTGGGCGCGGCCGCGGTGGTCGCGCTGGGGCTCGCGGCAGCGGGGGCGCTGGCCGGGGCCGGGGTGGCGCGGGTGCGCACGGCCGACCGCACGGTCACGGTGCGCGGCCTCTCCGAACGCGAGGCGCGGGCGGACCTCGCGATCTGGCCGCTGCGGCTGGTGGCGGCCGACAACGACCTGGCGGCGGCGAACGCGCAGCTGGCGCGGTCGCTCGCCACGGTGCGCACGTTCCTGCGCGCGCAGGGGCTGGACTCGGCGCGCGGGACCGAGGTGGTGCTGCAGAACTTCGAGGTGGCCGACGCGGCGACGAACCAGTACGGCGGGGCCCAGGGCGGGGGCTCGCGGTTCGTGATCCGGCAGACGGTGATCGTGCGGTCGCCGGAGCCGGCGGCGGTGCAGGCGGCGAGCCAGCGGGTGGCGGAGCTGGTGAGCGCGGGCGTGGTGCTGACGTCGGGCGGGGAGTACGGGCAGGGGGGGCCGACGTTCGTCTTCACGGGGCTCAACGCGCTGAAGCCGGCGATGATCGCGGAGGCGACGGCGCGGGCGCGGGAGGGGGCGGAGCAGTTCGCGCGGGACTCGCGGGCGTCGCTGGCGGGGATCCGGCGGGCGAGTCAGGGGGTGTTCGAGATCCTGCCGCGGGACCAGGCGCCGGGGATCACCGCGGAGGGGCAGCTGGTGAAGACGGTGCGGGTGGTGACGACGGTGGAGTACGGGCTGCGGTGAGCGGGTGGACCGGCGTTGCTCGCGGCGGCACGGCGGGGTGGGCGGGGCGGGTTAGGGTAGGGGAGGTCGCGGGCGTGGGGCGCGCGGCGGGGCCTTGTCGAGGGAGCTGACGATGCAAGAGAAGGTGCCCCCGGACATGCGATGTGTGTCTGCGACCGAGCGCTATGACACCAAAACGCAGCCCCAGCGCAAGTCGGTCTGGCGCATCGTGCTTACTCGTGGTAACCCCAGGAGCATGTGGCTCTTCGGATGGCGGCCAGCCAGACTGCCTGCTGGTGCTGCCACTACCTCGCAACAGCGAATCCATGAACGGCGAGACGCGGATGCGTGCTGAGGAGGTCGAACAGTCTCACCTCAGTCGCGATCACCCAAGTCAACTGCTGCAAGGTACGCTTCTCGACGCGGGAGCCGCATGGCGCGCCGATTGTGCGCGGCGGGGCGTCGACGCGGATACAGAAGTGGATACCATACCGGACTGGTGGCTCGAGTTGAGCTTGCATCTTGCTCGCATTGGTGCATGCGCGCCAGAAGCGAGAGCTGAGCTGGCTCACCGAGCGAGTGTCGCGCTGTCCGCTGACCTCTCATCGGCGGAGGGCGCTGAAGCAGTTCAGAAAGCGCGGAATGCTCTTGTCGCGTGGCAGAGTGACGCGCCAGAACTTGCTGAGTTCCGTGATCTGCTACGAGCGATTGAGCATGTGGAGGCCGGTGGCGCGTTACTGACGGCGTACACATCGCTCCTCAACTTGATGCGCACTCTCCCTGCTGGTGACCTACGGGCGGGATACGCCCGGGCCCAATCCGCACGGGTGCTTCGCACGCTTGGCCTCGTTAGTCAGGCGGAGTGCGCATTCGAGAACGCGATCGCAATCGCCAGCATCTACGGGGACCGTTGGCTCTTGGCTCGTGCGCGACTGGGGATTGGAGTGCTACTACACGGTCGTGGCGCGTATCCACTCGCGCGACTGGCGTTTCGCGGAGTGCTCGAACTTGCCACGGACTACTCAGATCTGGCGGCGGCAGCCCATCTCGGGTTGGTCTCGGTCGCCAGGGCAGAGGACGAGTACGACTCGGCGTTGTCGCATGGATGGGCTGCTTTAGAACTCACCGCTGGGCAACCGCACGCAGAGGCTGAAGCTCTTGCCGTTCTCGCCTCGTTGAGCCTGGACGTTGGCGACTACGCTGC
Source organism: Roseisolibacter sp. H3M3-2 (assembly GCF_029211165.1). GTDB lineage: Bacteria > Gemmatimonadota > Gemmatimonadetes > Gemmatimonadales > Gemmatimonadaceae > Roseisolibacter. Next base: position 3,587 of record NZ_JARGEK010000282.1, on the reverse strand, counting down.
CGCGCGAAGCACTTGCCTCAAAGCACTGGCGAGGACGCCGCGTATGCCGACGCGCCAGCCGCTCGTCCGAAGCCTCGTTCAAGCAGCTCTTGGACTGAATGACACGATCACGCTGGATGCGTTCTTCCCCGAGCTGGAGCACATTGCTGAATCCTCCTCTAACCCGTGGGAACAATCTCATGCGCTACGAGTTGCCGGTAGCGTTCACGTCAAGCATGGACGATCGGCGCTCGCGGCAGTGCGCTTCCAGTCTTCGCTCGATATCGCGCGGCAGCACGGCTACACCGAGCTAGAATGGCTCGCCGATCAGGAATTGGAGCGGAGCCAGAACGTGTGCCACAAAGAGCCCGAGAGTCACACCCGAGCAGAACGTCCTCGTTTAAGCAGAAGGTCAACCCGAGTACTCAAGAAGCTTGAGCAGCTCAGCGTGTGGTAACAACTCGCGCATGCCGTTGATTCGTGGCTCGTCTATCCAACCAATCCGCCTTGCTGACCATGGGTGCGTCTCGGGGAACCGTCATCGCGTTGATCGGTGATTCAAGAGCACGCGTTCGCGTGGCTGCGCTGCTGCGCGAACTCGCCGGCTCCCCTTGTCTCTGCATTTCCCAGCTCGAGGTTCGTGCGCGCCTTCGCTCCGGTGGCATTCGCGGGCTGATCATCGCACACACGGATAGGGATGGACGGAGTACTCTGGCACTAGTGTCCGAAGTCCGCCGTGACTTCCCGGACGTTTATGTGCTCGCGTACGGCGAGCTTGGCAAGACGCCGTCGAGCGCTTTTACCGCGATGATCCGCGCGGGAGCCCACGAGATGCTCCAGTTTCCGATCGACGATTCTCGCAGTGCACTAGAGGATCTGATCAAGACCGCGAATCGGACAAACGTCTCCGCCCAAGTCTACGACGCCATCGCCGACTCCCTCGACCCCGTCGCCCGCCCCCTCGTCCAGCTCTACCTCCGCGGCGCCGACGGCCCCGTCCCCGTCATCGAGGCGGCCATCCAGCTCGGCGTCCACCGCAAGACTCTCCGCAACCGCATGGACGCCGTCGGCCTCCCCGCCCCCGCCGACCTCCGCGCCTGGTGCCGTCTCTTCCTCGCCGCGCGGCTGATGGACGAGCCGGGCCGCACCGTCGAGAGCGTGGCGCTGGAGCTCGACTTCGCCAGCGGCAGCGCCCTCCGCAACCTCCTGCGTCGACGCACCGGCCTCGCGCCCTACCAGCTGCGCGAGGCCGGTGGCCTCAGGTGCCTGGTCGAACGCTTCGACGCCGAGTGCGCGCAGCGCCGCGCCGGCCTGCTGCCGCCCAACGAGCACGAGGACGGCGACGAGGACGAGGCGACGCCCGGCGAGCGCGAGGTCGGCGTCCCGACGGTCGCGCTCCCGTCGCGCGTCGCGGAGCCCGCGTCGCGTGCCACCCGACGCGTGGCGCCGCGCCGCGTGCGAGCCGACGACGCGCGCACGGCCCCGTGATCTTATTGGCGTCGATCGCCGCGAGGAGCGGCCCGACGCGCTAGCTGCCCGGGCGTGACGACCGCAGCCCTGATGGTCCTTCCCGCGCACCCCGACGACGAGCGCTTCACGCTCGCGTCCACCGCCGCCCGCCTCGCGGATGCCGGCACCACGGTCGGGTTGATGTGCGCCACCCGCGGCCAGGTCGGTTCGGCCGGCGACCCCTCGCTGGCAACGGGCCACTCGCTCCCCGCCGTCCGCGAACGCGAGCTGCGCGACCCCTGCGCCATCCGCGGCGTCGCTCTGCTGGCATCGCTCGACCACCAGGACGGGCACCTAGGCGACGCCGACTCCCACGCGGTGCGCGAGAGACTGGCCACCCGCGACAGAATGCGGCGCACCAGCGTCCTCGTCCCGCGCGACCCCGAGTCGTCTCCCGCAGCCCTGATCCACGAGACCCTGGTCAGCGATCGCAGCGCCGCAGCGAAATCCGACCACCCATCACGTCAGCCGCGTCGCCTCCGCGGCCACTCGCTCGACGACGAGGCTGCCGTCCGACCAGTCCCATCCAGCGCTGCGTGAGATCCGACGCGCGCGACGCCCGCGCATCGGGCGCCGCTCATCTCCCAAGCCAAACGGCGCCCGCCACCTGAAGGTGACGAGCGCCGCCGATCGCGACGAACGCGCGGTGCTCAGCCCTTCCCCGCCCCCTCCAGCGCCGCCCGCACCTCGGCCCGCGGACGCGACGCCCCCCGCGCCTCCGTCAGCGCGAACTGCGCGACGATCCCGTTCATCGTCTCCGCCTGGCTCGACAGCTCCTCGGCGGCGCTGGCCGTCTCCTCGGCGCTGCTCGCGGCCTTCTGCGTGACCCCGTTCATCTCGTCCACCGCGTCGTTCACCTGCGTCACCCCGCGCGCCTGCTGCTCGCTGGCCGCCGAGATCTCCGCCACCGCGCGCGCCACCTCGTCGACGTGGGCGTGGATCTGCTGCAGGCTCTGCGTCACGTCGGCGTTCAGCGCGACGCCGCGCGACGCGCTCTGCACCCCCTGCTCGATCAGCGCCGCCGTGTTCTTCGCCGCCTCGGCGCTGCGCAGCGCGAGCGCCCGCACCTCCTCGGCGACCACCGCGAAGCCGCGCCCCGCGTCGCCGGCGCGCGCCGCCTCGACGGCGGCGTTCAGCGCCAGCAGGTTGGTCTGGAACGCGATCTCGTCGATCGTCCGGACGATGCGCGCCGTCTGCTCGCTCGACTGGCGGATCTCGAGCACGGCCTCGGAGAGGCGCCCCATCCGCTCCACGCCCTGCGCCGCGCTGGCGCGCGTCTGCTCCGTGATCGCGCGCGCCTGCTGCGCGTGGCCGGCGCTCGTCTGCGCCATCGCGGCCATCTCCTGCAGGCTGGCCGCCACCTCCTCAAGGCTGGCCGCCTGCTGCGACGCGCCCGACGCCAGCGAGGCGCTCCCGCCGGCGAGGTGCCCGCCGACCGCGGCCACCTCGTGCGCGGCCGCGCGCACCTCGCTCAGCGCCGCGTCGAGCTGCGACGTCGCCAGGTTCACCGCGTCGCGCGTCTCGGCGAACGTGCCGGCGTAGGCGCCGTCCATGCGCGCCGACAGGTCGCGGTCGGCGACGCGCGCCAGCACGCGGTTCGCCTCGGCCAGCGGGCGCGCGACCGCGTCGAGCGTGCCGTTCATCCCGGCCACCAGCTGCCCGTAGGCGCCCGCGTAGCGCGCGGTGTCGGCGCGCTCGGCGAGCCGCCCCTCGCGCGCCGCCGCCGTCAGCCGCTCGGTGTCGGCGAGCGCCTCCTGCAGCGTCTCGCGCACCCGCTTGTACGCGGCGACGTTCGCCTGCGTCCCCGCGATCAGCCCGTTCACCGTCTCGGCGAGGCGCCCCAGCTCGTCGTCCGAGCGCACCGTCAGCGGCGTCGTCGACGGCACCACGTCGGTGCCGAGGTTCCCCGCCGCGAGGTCGGAGAGCCCGCCCTCCAGCCCCGCGACGCACACGGTGCGCAGCCGCGCCGCGCGCTCGGTCAGCTCGCCCAGCGTCCGCGCGACGCGCCGCGCGAACGGCGCGCCGAGTCCGAGCGCCGACAGCACCGCCAGCCGCGTGAGCGCGCCGACCGTCCACGTCGCGCGCGCCGCCCTCGGGCG
>NZ_JARGEK010000281.1 GCF_029211165.1 Roseisolibacter sp. H3M3-2 | reverse complement strand
GCCACCACCGCCGCCGCCGCCGTAGCCGCCGCGGCCCCCGCCGCCGCGCGCCCCGCCACCACCGCCGCCGGGCGTGCCGCCGCCGAGGCGCGTCACGTTCTCGGCGGCCGGCCCCTTCTGCCCCTGCACGACGTCGAACTCGACGCTCTCGCCTTCATCGAGCGAGCGGAAGCCGCCGCCCTGGATCGCCGAGTGATGGACGAACAGGTCCTTACTGCCGTCCTCGGGCGAGATGAAGCCGAAGCCCTTGGCGTCGTTGAACCACTTCACCGTTCCCTTCATGCGCATCGTGCCGGTCTCCGTCCGAGAGGCGTGGGTGCTGCGGGGTGGGGTTGCGAGCCGACGGGGAGGCCGTTGGCTGGCGCTGATGACGCAGCTTCCGATCCACCGCGCGCGCCGCGGGGCGGGCGGCGGTGCGGCGGCGGGCCACGCGATGCGTCGTGGGGGTACGGCGGTCGGGCGCTCCCGAACCGATCCTCCGCGCGTGGCCGCTCCAGTCTCACGCCCGCTCGCGCGTTCGGCAAGCGTCCGATCGCCGATCGACCCCCGCCAGGCGCTCGGGGCGCTGGGGGAGCGCGTGGCGGCGCGGTGGCTGGAGCGGCAGGGATGGGCAGTTATCGCGCGCCGGTTCCGGTCGGGGCACCGCGACCTCGACCTGGTGGCGCGCCGCGACGACCTGGTCGCGTTCGTCGAGGTGAAGGCGCGGCGCGGACTCGGCTTCGGCGACCCGGTGGCGGCGGTCGGCTGGCGCAAGCGCCGGGAGCTAGGGCGGAGCGCGGCGGTCTGGGTGGACCGCTTCGGGCGCCCCGGGGAGGCGTACCGGTTCGACGTGATCGGGGTTCTGCTGACGCCCGCCGGTGTACGGATCCGGCACGTCGCGGACGCCTTCGGCCTCCCCCCGCCGTCTTGATCCGCAGGCCGGTTGTTCGTATTTTATTCGGGTACTTCGGAGCGTCCGGCTCCGGTGGCCACAGGGTGTTCGAACATCAACAGGGCGGGCGAGAGACAATGGCGACGACCGTGAGCACGGACGACAAGAAGAAGGCGCTGAACCTGGCCATCGCGCAGATCGAGAAGAACTGCGGGAAGGGGTCGATCATGCGCATGGGGACCGACACGAAGGTGAAGGTCGGCTCGATCCCCACGGGCGCGATCAACCTCGACGCGGCGATCGGGATCGGCGGCATCCCGAAGGGGCGCATCACCGAGATCTACGGGCCGGAGTCGTCGGGCAAGACGACGCTCTGCCTCCACGTGGTCGCCAACGCGCAGAAGGCGGGCGGCGTGGCCGCGTACATCGACGCCGAGCACGCGCTCGACACCGAGTACGCGCGCAAGCTGGGGGTGGACGTGGAGGCGCTGCTGATCTCGCAGCCGGACACGGGCGAGCAGGCGCTCGAGATCTGCGACATCCTGGTGCGCTCGGGCGCGGTGGACGTCGTGGTGGTCGACTCGGTGGCGGCGCTGGTGCCGAAGGCCGAGATCGAGGGCGACATGGGCGACAGCCACGTGGGCCTGCAGGCGCGCCTGATGAGCCAGGCGCTGCGCAAGCTGACGGGCGCGATCGCGCGGTCGAACACGTCGGTGATCTTCATCAACCAGCTGCGCGAGAAGATCGGCGTCATGTTCGGCAACCCGGAGACGACGACGGGCGGCAAGGCGCTGAAGTTCTACGCGTCGACGCGCCTCGACATCCGCCGGATCGGCCCGGTGAAGGACAAGGAGGACGTGGTGGGCTCGCACGTCCGCGTGAAGGTCGTCAAGAACAAGGTCGCCCCGCCGTTCAAGCAGGCGGAGTTCGACATCATGTACGCCGAGGGGATCAGCCACGCGTCGCTGGTGCTCGACATCGCGAGCGAGGCCGGGATCATCGAGAAGTCCGGCGCCTGGTACAGCTACCAGGGGCAGCGCATCGGGCAGGGGCGTGAGAACGCCAAGATGTTCCTGAAGGACAACCCGGCGCTGATGGCCGAGGTCGAGGTCAAGGTCAAGGGCGTGCTCGGCATCGGCGCCGAGGGCGGCGAGGACGAGGCCGGCGAGGAGTGAGGTCCGGGGCGGGGGCGTGCGCGCCCCCGCTCTCGGTCGGCAGGTGACGTCGCCGAGCGGGCGACCTGGTGGGGCGGAGCCCGGAATCTCCGTCCCCCGGGTCCTCCACTCGGCGACGTCTGCGTTCGGGCGGGACTTTCTGGCGAGGAGAGCGGTCGGATGAGAGGACGACAGCGCGAGGTGGTGCCCGAGGAGCTGCCCCCGATCGCGGGGGTGGTGACGGCGATCGTGGCCGCGCCGCGCCGGCCGGGGCGGTTCGAGCTCGCGGTCGACGGCAGGAGCGCGTGCGTGGTGTCCGTCGACGTGGTGGAGCGGCTCGGGCTGCGGGTGGGGCTGACGCTCGCCGGCGCGGCGGGGCAGTCGCTGGCGGAGGAGGCGCGGGCGCTGGCGACGTACGACCGGGCCGTCGGGCTGCTGGCGGTGCAGGGGCGGTCGGCGCGGGAGCTGGCGCGGAAGCTCAAGCAGCGCGGGGAGCGGGAGCGCGACGTCGCGGCCGCGATCGCGAAGCTGACCGCGGCCGGGCTGGTGGACGACGCGCAGTACGCGCGGCAGCTGGCGCGGTCGCGGGTGGGAGGGCGCGGGGACTCGCGGCGGCGGGTGTCGCAGGTGCTGGCGCAGAAGGGGGTGACGCGCGACGTCGCGGACGCGGCGGTCGCCGAGGTGTTCGCCGAGGAGTCGGTGGACGAGGAGGCGCTGGCGGAGGCGTCGGCGTGGAAGAAGGCGCGCGCGCTGGCCGGTGAGGACGCGCCGACGCAGCGGCGGCGGCTGTACGGCTATCTGGCTCGACGGGGGCACGACGGCGAGATCATCCGGCGCGTGCTGGCGCGGGTGCTGGGGGCCGGCGCGGACGATTCCGAGATCGAGGACGGCGGCGACGTCGAGCCGTCGTAGGCGCGTGCGGCAGCCACCCCTCGTGCGGCAACCGAACAGGGCATGATTCCCTTTGGGGATCATCCCCTGTCGGTCGACGTCGCAGGGGATCATGCCTGGACCCGCTGGCCTCGAAGCACGTGCACGGCGCTTGCGGCGAACGGCCACCGTCCCCCGACGGAGGTCGCGGTGCAGGAGCCCGTTCCGTTCGCCGACCGGCCGCAGCGCAGCGGCGAAACCCGACTCGAGGCGCAGGCCGTCGCCCGGGTCCGCGCGCACGTCGCCGAGATGCCCGCGTCGCTGGTCGTGCAGCTCGCGCTCTGGCCCGACGAGCTGGCGCGGTGGGCGCGCGCCGAGCGGATCGCGGAGTCGGTCGTCTACAACCTGCTCGCGCGGCGGAAGCCGTACCTGCGCATCCGTGAGCGGCTCGCCGCCAGGCTCGGGGTGCCGACCGGCCACCTGGCGACGCTCGTCGATCGGCCCGCGGCCGGGGGCGCGGGGCAGGGGCGGCCGCGCGACGGGGGCAGCCCGCTCGAGCGGCGCGCGGTCGCGCAGGTCGAGCGCGAGCTGGCGGCGCTGGCGGCGGCGACGGTCGTCGGGCTGGCGATGTGGCCGGAGACGCTCACGAGCTGGGCGCGCGCCCACGGCGTGCAGCCGTCGGCGGTCTGGGCGACGCTGGCGGGCGCGGTGAGCGAACCGGTGGCGACGGGGCTCGCGCGCCGGCTCGGCGTGACCGCGCGCGAGGTGGTGGCGCTGGTGGAGGCGGAGCGCCTCCCGGCGGGGCGCCCCGAGCGTCCGCCCGTGCCGTCCGAGCCGGCGCCCGCCGACGCAGCGCCGGCCGCCGACCCGGCGCCCCCCGCGCGTCCCGCGCCGCCCACGCGCGACCAGCTGTCGCTCGGCCTCTGACGGCGGGCGGCGCGCCCGTTGAGCGCGCCGCCGGACGCCGGCTATTGTTCCGGGATGCGCGCCTCCGAGATCCGCACCCGATTCCTGCAGTTCTTCGAGCGGCAGGACCACGTCGTCCGCCCGTCCTCGACGCTCGTCCCCGGCGACGACCCGACCCTGCTGTTCACCAACGCGGGGATGGTCCCGTTCAAGAAGGTCTTCCTGGGGATGGAGGAGCCGCCCGAGGGGCGGCGCCGCGCCACGACGTCGCAGAAGTGCGTGCGCGCCGGCGGGAAGCACAACGACCTCGAACAGGTGGGGCACACCGCCCGGCACCACACCTTCTTCGAGATGCTCGGCAACTTCTCGTTCGGCGACTACTTCAAGCGCGACGCGATCCGCTTCGCGTGGGAGTTCGTGACCGAGGACCTGGGCATCGCGAGGGAGCACCTGCGCGTCTCGGTGTTCGAGACCGACGACGAGGCGCGCGCGCTCTGGCACGAGGTCGCGGGGCTGCCCGACTCGCGCATCTACGGGCTCGGCGCGAAGGACAACTTCTGGCAGATGGCGGACACGGGCCCGTGCGGCCCGTGCACCGAGATCTACGTCGACCTCGCGCACCTGGCGCAGGACTTCGTCTTCCCGGGCGACGCGTCGGGGGAGTGGACGGACCGGTCGCGCGAGGAGTTCTCGACCGAGGCGTTCGTCGAGGGCGCGGAGGCGGGGCGGTTCCTCGAGATCTGGAACCTCGTCTTCATGCAGTTCGACCGGCAGCCGGATGGCACGCTGGTGCCGCTGCCCAAGCCGTCCGTCGACACCGGCGCGGGGCTGGAGCGCATCGCGGCGGTGATGCAGGGGAAGGCGAACAACTTCGACACCGACGTCTTCGAGCCGCTGCTGGCGCGCGCGGAGGCGATCGTGGGGCAGGACCGGCGCGCGGGCGGGCACCTCGCGTCGTTCCGCGTCATCGCCGACCACGCGCGCGCGGTGAGCTTCCTGCTCGCCGACGGCGTGCACCCGTCGAACGAGGGGCGCGGCTACGTGCTGCGCCGCATCCTCCGCCGCGCGGTGCGCCACGCCTACCTGCTCGGCCGCCGCGAGCCGACGCTGGCGTCGGTCGTCGAGACGGTGATCGAGACGATGGGCGACACGTACCCCGAGCTGCGGCAGCGCGCGCAGCACCTGGTCACCACGACGCGCGCCGAGGAGGAGCGCTTCCTGGCGACGATCGAGGGCGGGCTGGCGCGGTTCGACGAGCTGGCGCCGCAGCGCTCCACGCAGGGGTCGGTCGCGCTCCGCGGCGAGATCTCGGGCGAGGACGCGTTCCGCCTGTACGACACCTTCGGCTTCCCGATCGACCTGACGGAGCTGATGGCGCGCGAGCGCGGGTACCGCGTGGACATCGCCGGCTTCGAGCAGGCGCTGGAGCGGCAGCGCGCGCTGTCGCAGGAGGAGCGCCGCTCGCGCAACCTCGGCGTCGCCGCCGACGCGCTGGCGGACCTGGCGAGCTGGGAGCGCGACGCCGCCGCGGCGGAGCTGGGCGGCGCCTTCGTGGGCTACGACCGCGTGTCCGTCTCGACGCGGGTCGCGGCGGTACGGCACCTCGACGGCGACCGCGTGGCGGTGCTCCTCGAGGAGTCGCCGTTCTACGCCGAGAGCGGCGGCCAGGTGTCCGACCACGGCGAGATCCTCGGCGAGGGGTGGAAGGTCGACGTCGACGAGGTGCGCAAGGTCGACGGGCGCGTGGCGGCGGTCGGGCGGCTGCAGGGCGCGCTGCGCTTCGGCCCGGCGCAGGCGCGCGTGCCGTCGGAGCGGCGTCGCGACACGGAGCGCAACCACACGGCGACGCACCTGCTGCACGCGGCGCTGCGCGAGGTGCTGGGCGAGCACGTCCACCAGGCCGGGTCGGTGGTCGAGCCCGACCGCCTGCGCTTCGACTTCACCCACCACGGCCCGGTGCGCCCGGAGCAGTTGGAGGAGGTGGAGGCGAAGGTGAACCGCGGCGTGTGGGCGGCGGTGCCGGTGACGACGACGCAGCGCCCGTACCAGGAGGCGATCGCGTCGGGCGCGATGGCGCTGTTCGGCGAGAAGTACGGCGACGTGGTGCGCGTGGTCGAGATCCCGGGGCTGTCGGTCGAGCTGTGCGGCGGCACGCACGTACGCAACACGTCGGAGATCGGGCTGTTCCGCGTGGTGCAGGAGACGGGCGTGGCGGCGGGGGTGCGCCGCGTGACCGCGCTCACCGGGCCGAAGGCGTACGAGTTCCTGCGCGACCGCGAGCGCGAGCTGGCGCGCGTGGCCGAGTCGGTGAAGGCGCCGCTCGACCAGGCGGTGCGCCGCGTGCAGGCGCTGGTCGAGGAGCGGCGGACGCTGGAGCGCCGCATCGAGGAGGCGCGGCGCGGCGGCGGGGCGACGCAGGTGCAGACGCTCGCCGCCGCGGCGCGCCCGCTCGGGACGGCGCAGCTGGTCGCCACCGAGGTGCAGGTGGAGGACGTCAAGGCGCTGCAGGCGCTCGGCGACGCGCTGCGCGAGCAGCTGCCCGGCACGATCGCGGTGCTCGGCGCGCGCCTCGACGAGGGGAAGGCCACGATGCTGGCGGTGGTGAGCGACGACCTCCGCGAGCGCGGCGTGCGCGCCGACGAGGTGGTGCGGCGCGTGGCGGCGGCCGCCGGCGGGAAGGGCGGCGGCAAGCCCCACATGGCGCAGGCCGGGATCCCCGACGCGTCGCGGCTCGGCGCCGCGCTGGCGCTGGCCGCGACGCTGGTGGGCCCGCTGGTCGGCGCGCCGTGAGCCTGCCCGGCGCCGCGTCCG
>NZ_JARGEK010000280.1 GCF_029211165.1 Roseisolibacter sp. H3M3-2 | reverse complement strand
GGGGCTGGCCGCGCTGCTCCACGAGGCGGGGGACCGCGCGGCGGCGCGCGCGCAGTGGGAGCGGGTGGCCGACGCGACGCCCCGCGCGACGCTCGCGGCGTCGCAGTGGGTGGCCGTGGGCGAGGCGGAGCAGCGGCTGTCGGTGACCGACCCGCAGCGCGTGCGCGCGGCGCTGCGGGCGTACGCGGCCGGGGCGGCGGCGGACCCGCGCGACCCGGAGGCGAAGCTGCGCGAGGGGGCGCTCTTCCTCGAGAAGTTCAACGCGCCCGAGGCGCGCGCGTCGTTCGAGGCGGTGCTGAAGGCCGACCCGCGCAACGCGGGCGCGCTGGTGGGGATGGCGCGCGTGCGGCAGTTCGACGGCGCGCCGGGCGCCGCGGCGCTCGCCGACTCGGCGCTCAAGGCGAACCCGCGCCACGTGCCGGCGCTGCTGCTGCTGGCCGCGTCGTACCTGGAGGCGGAGGACTACGGGCGGGCCGACAGCGCGGTGGCGCGCGCGCTGGCGGTCGACTCGACGGGGCCGGACGCGCTGACGCTGGCGGCGGCGATCCGCTACCTGCGCGGCGACCAGGCGGGGTTCGAGTCGACCCGGCGGCGCGTGCTGGCGCGCGCGCCGCGCCACGCCCCGCTGTACGCCACGCTCGCCGACCTGGCGGCCAAGCACCGGCAGTACTCGGCCGCGGCGCGGTTCGCGGCGCAGGGGGTCGCGCTCGACTCGGCGTCGTGGCGGAGCCACGCCCTGCGCGGCATCAACCAGCTGCGCCTCGGCCAGGCCGACTCGGCGCGGGCCAGCCTGGAGCGGGCGTTCGCCGGCGACCCGTTCGACGTGTGGACCAAGAACACGCTCGACCTGCTGGACGCGACGCGCGCGTACCGCACGGTGCGCACGCCGCGGTTCGCGCTGGTGGCCGACAGCTCGGAGTCGGCGCTGCTGTCGCTGTACCTGGGCGAGCTGCTGGAGCGCGGCTACGACCAGATGGCGGGGCGCTACGGCTACCGCCCGCCGACGGTGCGGCTGGAGCTGTTCCGCAGCCACGCCGACTTCTCGGTGCGCACCGTGGGGCTCGCGGGGCTGGGCGCGCTCGGCGTGAGCTTCGGGCCGGTGCTTGCGATGGACGCGCCGAGCGCGCGCGAGCAGGGGGAGTTCCACTGGGGCGCGACGGCGTGGCACGAGCTGGCGCACACGTTCACGCTGGGCGTCACCGACAACCGCGTCCCGCGCTGGCTGAGCGAGGGGCTGTCGGTGCTGGAGGAGCGGCGCGCGGCGCCCGGGTGGGGGGACGGGCCGACGCCGGAGTACCTGTCGGCGTACGCGCAGGGGCGAATCCCGCCGCCGAGCCGGCTGAACGACGGCTTCGTGCGCCCCGTGTTCCCGCAGCAGGTGATCCTCTCGTACTACCAGGCGTCGCTGGTGTGCGAGATGGTCGAGCGCGAGTTCGGCGCGCCGGCGATCCCGGCGCTGCTGGCGGCCTACAAGGAGGGGCTCGGGACCGAGGCCGCGGTGCGGCGCGCGCTGCGCGTGGACCTGCCGACGCTCGACCGGCGGTTCGACGCGTACGTGCGCGGGCGCTTCGGCCGGGCGCTCGACGCCGTGAGCGGGCCCGGGCTGGGGCAGTACGGGCGCCTGCTGGCGGCGGGCGACTCGGCGATGCGCGGCGGGCGCCCGGCGGTGGCGATCGCGGCGTTCGCGGGCGCCAAGGCGCTGTTCCCGGACCACGCGCGCGGCGACGGGCCGTACTGGCGGCTGGCGCAGCTGTACCGGCAGCAGGGCGACCGCGCGAAGGCGGAGCAGGAGCTGCTGGAGCTGACGGCGCGCGACGCGAGCCACCTCGAGGCGCAGCTGGCGCTGGCGCAGCTGCGCGAGCAGCGCGGCGACACGGCGGGCGCGGCGGCGGCGCTGGAGCAGGCGATCTGGATCTGGCCGTACGACGCGGGCGTTCACGTCCGGCTGGCGGCGCACGCGGAGACGCTGAAGGACGCGCGCCGCGCGGTGCGCGAGCGTCGCGCGATCCTGGCGCTGGCGCCGGTGGACGTGGCGGAGGCGCGCTACCGGCTGGCGCGCGCGCTGGCCGCGGCGGGGGAGCGCGACGCGGCGCGGCGCGAGGTGCTGCGCGCGCTGGAGGAGGCGCCGACGTACGCGCCCGCGCAGGAGCTGCTGCTCACGCTGGTGGACGGGGGGACGCGATGACCGGACGACGCATGGCGATGGTCGCGACCGCGGTGCTGGCCGCGGCGCTGCTCCGCGGTGGCGGGGGCGACGCGGAGGCGCGGCAGCGGCAGCAGTACCTGACCGAGCCGCTGCCGAACGCGCCGTACGACGGGCGGTTCACCTTCGCGCGCATCCGGTTCGCGCCGCGCGGCGGGGAGTTCTTCGGGCGGATGGACCCGAAGTGGAGCCACGACTACCCGACGGCCGAGCACAACTTCGCGAAGATCATCGTCGAGCTGAGCACGATGCGCCCGTACATGGAGGGCGGGAACGTGTTCACCCTCGACGACCCCGAGCTGATGAAGTACCCGATCGCGTACCTGTGCGAGCCGGGCTTCTGGAACCCGACGGACGCCGAGGCGGCCGGGCTGCGCGCGTACCTGGAGAAGGGCGGGTTCATCATGTTCGACGACTTCTTCGGGCGCCACTGGGAGGGGTTCGAGGCGGCGATGCGCCGCGTGCTCCCGCAGGGGCGGCTGGTGAGGCTCGACGGGACGCACCCGATCTTCGACGCCTTCTACAAGGTGGAGCCGGAGGAGGGGGGCGGCGGCTTCGGGCGGCGCGGCGGGGCCGAGTACTGGGGGATCTTCGAGGACAACGACCCCGAGAAGCGGCTGCTGGCGATCGTGAACTTCAACAACGACATCGGCGAGAGCTGGGAGTTCTCGGACACCGGGATCATCCCGGTGGACGTCACGAGCGTGGCGTACAAGCTGGGGATGAACTACCTGATCTACGGGATGACACACTGATGACCACCGTGCCGGCCGAGCGCGCGACGCTCGCATCGCAGGACGACGTGGCGCTGGCCGAGCGGCTGCGCGCGGGACGCGACGCCATCGTTGCCGAGCTGCGCCACCGCATCGTGGGGCAGGACGCGGTGATCGAGCAGGCGCTGGTGGCGCTGTTCGCGGGCGGGAACTGCCTGATCGTGGGCGTCCCGGGGCTGGCGAAGACGCTGCTCGTCTCCACGCTCGCGCGCGTGCTCGACCTCAGCTTCTCGCGGGTCCAGTTCACCCCCGACTTGATGCCGAGCGACATCACCGGGACCGAGATCCTGCAGGTGGACGCGGACTCGGGGCGGCGGGCGATGAGCTTCGTGCCGGGGCCGATCTTCGCCAACGTGGTGCTGGCCGACGAGATCAACCGCACGCCGCCCAAGACGCAGGCGGCGCTGCTGGAGGTCATGCAGGAGCACCGCGTGACGGTGCAGGGGAAGACGTACCCGCTCGACCCGCCGTTCTTCGTGTTCGCGACGCAGAACCCGATCGAGTTGGAGGGGACGTATCCGCTCCCCGAGGCGCAGCTCGACCGCTTCATGTTCGAGATCGTCGTCGACTACCTGACGGAGGACGACGAGGTCGCGGTGGTGCGGCAGACGACGGCGGCGCCGCAGGGGCGGCTGCGCCCGGTGGTGAGCGCGGAGGAGCTGGTGGCGTTCCACGGGCTGGTGCGGGGTGTGCCGGTGTCGGACGCGGTGGCGCGCTACGCGGTGGCGCTGGCGCGGGCGAGCCGCCCGTCGTCGCCCACCGCGCCCGACGAGGTGAAGCGGTTCGTGGCGTTCGGGGCGAGCGTGCGCGCGCCGCAGCAGCTGATCCTGGCGTGCAAGGCGCGCGCGCTGATGCAGGGGCGCTACCACGTCGGGTTCGAGGACGTGCGCGCGCTGGTGCGCCCGGCGCTGCGGCACCGCGTGATCCTCAACTTCCACGCGCAGTCGGAGCGGGTGACGGTGGACCAGGTGGTGGACCGGCTGCTGGCGGCGGTGCCGGTGCCGTCGGCGCGGATGTAAGGCGGGACGCCGCGCATGGCCGCCCCCGTCCGCCCCGCCCAGGCCGCCCGCCCGTCGGGCGACGCCTCGCTGCTCGACCCCGCGGTGCTCGCCCGCATCGGGGGAATCGACCTCATCGCGCGCGCGGTGGTGGACGGCTTCCTCGGCGGGCTGCACCGCGCGCCGGCGCTGGGGGCGAGCAACGACTTCGCCGAGCACCGCGCGTACCTGCCGGGGGACGACCCGCGGCGGGTGGACTGGCGGCTGTACGCACGCACCGACCGGCTGCACGTCAAGGAGTTCGAGGCCGACACCAACGCCAGCGTGTCGGTGCTGCTCGACGTGTCGCGGTCGATGGACTTCGGGCGCGCGGGGCGGCCGACCAAGCTGCACTACGCGAAGATGCTCGCCGCGTCGCTGCTCTGGCTGGCGCGGCGCCAGCGCGACCGCGTGGGGCTGCTGACCTTCGACTCGGCGGTGCGCGAGTGGGTGCCGCCGTCGGGGAAGCACCTGCCGATGGCGCTGCACGCGCTGGAGCAGGCGCGTCCGGGCGGCGCCGGCGAGCTGACGGCGCCGCTGCGCGCCTCGGCGGAGCTGTTCCGGCGGCGCGGGCTGGTGGTGGTCATCTCCGACCTGTACGCCGAACCTGCCGAGGCGCTGGAGGCGGTGGCGCAGCTGCGCGGCCGCGGCAACGAGCTGCTCCTGCTGCAGGTGCTCGACCCCGCGGAGCGCGACCTCCCGCTCGACGACTCGACGGGGCTGCGCGACCTCGAGACCGACGACGCGCTGCCGATCGTGCCCAAGGTCGCGCGGCAGCAGTACCGCGCCCTGCTCGACGCGCACCTGGCGGCGTTGGAGGCGGAGGCGCGCACGCGCGGGGTGCTGTACGGGCTGTTCGACACCGGGACGCCGCTGGACGCGGCGCTGTTCCGCTACCTGGCCGCGCGGCAGCGGCTGGAGCACCGACGGTAGACGATGGGCTTCCTCGCCCCCTGGTTCCTGGCCGGCCTGGCGCTGGTCGCGGTACCGCTGTTGATCCACCTGACGCGGCGCGACCGGGCCACGCCCGTGCCGTTCCCGTCGCTGATGTTCGTCCGGCGCGTGCCGCAGCCGACGACGGCGCGGCGCCAGCTGCGCGACCTGCCGCTGCTGCTGCTGCGCGTGCTCGCGCTGTCGCTGCTGGCGCTCGCGTTCGCGCGCCCGCTGCTCGACCGGGCGCGGGCGGCCGCGGCACCGACGGCCGGCGGGCGCGAGCTGGTCATCCTGCTCGACCGCTCGGCGAGCATGCAGGCGCCGGCGCGGTGGGCGAAGGCGCAGGACGCCGCGCGCGCGGCGCTGCGCACCGTCGGGCCGCGCGACCGGGCCACGGTCGTCTACTTCGACGCGACGCCGGCCGTCGCCGCGAAGGCCGGGGACCCGGTGGGCGCGCGCACGGCAGTCGACACGGCGCGCGCGGGGAGCGGGGCGACGCGCTACGCCCCGGCGCTGGCGATGGCGTCGCGGATCCTCGCCGAGTCGGCGCTGTCGCGGCGCGAGGCGCTGCTGGTGAGCGACTTCCAGCGCGGCGGCTGGCGCGAGGCGCCCGAGGCGCGGCTCCCGGCCGGCGCGACGCTGACCTGGGCCGACGTCGCCGCCGCCGCGGCCGACGGCGGCGCGCTCGGCGTGGTGCTGGTGCGCGAGGAGCGGAGCGCGGGCGCCGCCGCCGTGCGGGTGGCGGCGCGGCTGCGGGCGAGCGGGGGCGCCGAGCGCACGGTTCCGGTGACGCTGCGCGTCGGCGGGCGCGACGTGCGGTCGGCGCGCGCCACCGTGGTGCCCGACCGCCCGACCACGGTCGCGTTCGAGTCGGTGCCGCTGCCCCCCGGGTGGAGCGAGGCGACGGTCGTGCTGCCGCGCGACGCGCACCCGGCCAACGACGCGTACCACTTCGTGGCGGCGCGCGAGCAGCAGCTGCGCGTGCTGCTGGTGGACGGGCCGTCGCGGCGCGAGGACGCGGGGCTGTACCTGCGGCGCGCGCTCGGCGTCGGGGCGGCGTCGCCGTTCCGCGTGGACGTGGTGAACCGCGACGCGCTGCGGGCGTCCGACCTCGCGGGGCACGCGGTGGTGGTGCTGCACGACGCGCCGCTCGGCGGCGCGGTCGCGCGCGCGCTGGCCGCGCACGTGCGCGCCGGCGCGGGGCTGCTGGTGGCGCCCGGCGAGACGAGCGCGCCCGAGGCGTGGGAGCCGGCGCTGGCGACGGTGCTGCCGGGGGCGCCGGGGGCCGTGGTGGACCGCACCGACGCCGGCGGGGCGCGGCTGGCGTCGTTCGAGCGCGGGCACCCGGTGTTCGCGCCGTGCGCCGAGGCGCTCGCGGGCGACCTGGTGGCCGCGCGGCTGCTGCGCCGGCGCGCCCTGCGGCTCGCCCCCGACGCGCGCGTGCTGGCGCGCCGCGCCGACGGGGCGCCGGCGCTCGCCGAGCAGGTGGAGGGGAACGGGCGCGTGGTGGCGTGGGCGTCGACGATGGACGACTGGTGGACCGACCTGGCGCTGCAGCCGGTGTTCGTGCCGCTGGTGCACCAGCTGGCGCTGCACGCCGCGCGGCACGCGCCGGCGCCGGCGGCGCGCGTGGTCGGCGCGCGCGTCGACCGTGCGCTGCTGGAGGG